>JAJYLG010000093.1 GCA_021787985.1 Chloroflexota bacterium | reverse complement strand
GCGCTCGCGGTACGCCGCCGCCAACTGCCTGGATGCCGCTTCAACACGAACTGGATCTCGGCCGCGCTTGGCCCCGTCCAGACGCGCGATCTGCTTCGCCCGCCACGCCGGGTCGTACTCGAAGATCTGCTGCGGCGTGAAGCCGAGCGCCGCTTCCTGCTCCTCGTCCATCACGAACTGGTTCACGCCAACAACCACACGCTCGCCGCGGTCGATCGCTCGCTGGCGGCGCAGGCCCGCCTGATCGGCTTCGTCCGAGATGGACTGGAAGGCCCGCTCCTCCGGCATCGCTTCCAGCTTCTCCACCAGCGCCCCGGCCTCGCGTTCGATCTGGTTTGTGAGCGACTCGAGGCAGTACGAACCGCCCAGCGGGTCGACCACCGCCGCGGCGTCCGTCTCACCGAGGATGATCTCCTGCGTCCGCAGCGACAGCACGGCCGCCGCCTCGCTGGGGATCGCCAGAACCTCGTCGAATGAGTTGACGGAGAGCGACTGGGCGCCGCCCAGGACCGCCGCCAGCGCGTGGATCGTGGCGCGGATGATGTTGTTCAGCGGCTGCTGGAGCGTGAGGCTGAGCGCCGAGGTCTGCACATGGAACCGCATCACCCACGAGCGCGGGTCGGTGGCGCCGAACCGCCCGCGCAGGATGCGCGCCCACAGCCGCCGGGCGGCACGGTACTTCGCCACCTCCTCCAGTAGCTCGTTCTCGGCGCTGAAGAAGAAGGTGATGCGCGGCGCGAAGGCGTCGACCTCCAGCCCGCGGTCACGCCCCGCTTTCACGGTGTGGACGCCCTGGAAGACCGCGAAGCCGACCTCCTGCACGGAGGAGATGCCGCGGTCGCGGATATTGCGCGCCGAGATGCTCGTGTGGTTCCAGTGCGGCAGGTCGCGCGTGCAGAACTCCACGACATCGAGCGAGTAGTTGCCGCGCCGCTCGGGGCCGTCGCCCCCAGGCCGTGTCTCGTTCTGGATCGTGCCGTGCAGACGATCCCGCTTGATGCCCCGTCGGTCAGCCTCGGCCAGGATCATGGCGAAAACGGGAAGCGACGACCCGATCTGGTTGATCGTGATCGCCTGCATGTCGATGCCGTCGAAGAGCACCTCGATGTCGCGCAGCGTGTCGATCCAGACGCCGCCGCGGCCCAACACGCCGGCCGAGCGCGGGTCGCTCGACTCGTAGGGGGCGTAGCCCATGCCCGCGACGCTGAATCCGGTCTGCCCCTGCTGGAACAGGTAGCGCAGGCGCTGATTCGTCTCTTCCGCGGTGCCCATCCCCACCACCTGGCGGCGTGTCCACTCCTTCGCGCGGTAGCCGAGCGGCCGCGCTCCCCGTGTGAAGGGATACTCACCCGGCAGGCCCAGGTCGCGAGCGTAATCGAGCTCCGGCAGGTCGAGCGGTGTGTACAGCGGCTTCAACAGGGAACCGAACGTGGTCCGTGGATCGGGCTGACAAGCTTCCGCCCCCCGCGCCTCGTACCGCCGGACCGCGCCGGCCGGGTCCTCCGACGAATCGGCTGGGCACATGGCTTCTCCCCCTTCGGCCACCGGGCCAGCCAACGCGCAGCGGCCGACCCGCCTCTATGAGAAGTTCGCTCCCGCGCACGCGTCAATAGGCCCTTGGGCCGGGCCGCACGCCGTCCGAGTGGCGTGGCAGCGGCCGGACCGGCCATTCGCGAGGCGGGCGCCGCCACAAGGGAAGTCTAGCCGTGCAAGCCCAGCAGCTCGGCTGCGCGGCCGAAGAGCGTGACGCAGGAGGGCGCCAACTCCTCGTAGTGCGGGTCCGGCCGCTTGCCACGGCGATGCAACATCAGGTTGAACGACGCGATGACGCCGAACCGGTAGCCGGAGTAGGCCCGATACCAGCTCACGTCCGGCACGCGGCGGCCCAGCGCCTCCTGGTACCACTCCGCCAGCTCCTCGGGCGTGGGCAGCGGCAGATGGGGCTGCGAGACCCCCACCCAGCTCTCCGGGTCGGAGAAGACGCACAGCCAGCCGATGTCGAGGGTGGTGGCGTTGATGCCGGAGAGCTCCCAGTCGAGCACCGCCACCAGCTTCGTCCCCTGGTAGAAGAGATTCGTCCACTGGTAGTCGCCGTGGATCAGACCGGTAGGCGGGTCGGGCGGCAGCGTCGCGAGCAGCCGTTCGCGGACCGCCGGCGCCTCGCGCACCAGATCGGGGTCGGGTGCGCGCTCGAGCAGGCTATCGAGCCTGAGGATCTCACCTTCGAGCGTGCCGGGCTTGCCCCAGCCGGTGACACGCGAGCGCCAATCGAGCGTGTGCAGGGCGGCGATCGCCTCCACACCCTGGCGCGCCATCCCGCGCACATCGTCGCGACTCAGGTCGGGCCGCGCGGGCTCCTCGGCCGAGCGCAAGGTCCGGCCCTCCAACCACGCGACCACCAGGTACGGCCGCCCGAACCAGGTCGGTTCCTCGCCGAGGAAGCGCACCGGCGGCACCGGCACCGCCGTGCCCTGCAGCGAGCGCAGCACGCGCCCTTGACGCGCCACGTCCGCCGGGCCGGCGATGCGCACCCCCGGCGGCGGCAGGCGGAGGACGAGCCGCTCGGTCTCTTCCCGGCCGTCCCGGCGATAGCGGACGGTAAAGCCCCAGGAGAAGCCGGCATGGCCGGGCATCGATACGATACCCGACACCGTGGCATCGGGCGCCAGGTGGTCGCGGCAGAAGCGGGTCAGTTGGGAGAGCAGCTCATCATCACTCATGGTGCTGGCGGGAGTATAGCGAGGCAGGCGCGCGGGCGCAGCAGCGCGCGCATCCGTGGAGCGATGTCGCCCGTCTCCCATCTTCAATCTCAGATCTCAAATCCCGTCTCGACACCGCGGCCGGGCGTCAGCCCACACGCAGGCGCGCGACCAGGCCGAAGTGGTCGGACGGGTAGAGCGTGTCGTCCGCCGGGTCCGACCGGTCGAAGGCGAGCCGCGCGTCCAGCACCTCGATCGCCCGCGACACGAAGATGTAGTCAAACACCGCGTGGTACGCCGCCGGCACCACCGCCACGCCGTAGCAGCGCATCGCGTCCACGGTGAACGCCAGCGGCGTCGGCCAGGTCTGCCGCGGCTCGCGACCGTGGACCGCCTCATAGGCCGAACGGTGCGCCTCCTTGAAGATCGCCACCGTGCCGCCGCCCGCTGGCGCGTTGAAGTCGCCCACCAGCACCCGCGGGGCGTCCCCGACATGAGCGTCCGCCCACTCGACCAGCCGGCGCGCCTCGCCGCGACGGACGCGGCCGCCCGCAGCCGTCTGGCGGTAGTAGAGATGCGTGTTGTAAAGGTCGAGCCTGCCGCCGCCGCCCAGATCGAGCCGTACACGGTGCGCCACGTCCTCCATCGCCAGATAGTCCAGCCCGTCGTGCTCCAGCACCGGCAGCCGCGACACGATGGCGAGCGACTCGGGCCCGGCGACGCCACGCGGGTTGAACATGTGGTAGGCGGTGTACTCGGGCCGGCCAAGCTCGGCGTTGATCCACCCGACGAGCCAGTTCGCCTGGTCGATGACGTGATCCACCTCCTGCAGGCCCGCCACGTCAGGCGCAAGCTCCAGGAACTGTCGCACCACGAGCGGCGCCCGCACGGGCCAGCGCCCCTCGCGGTTGAAGAGGTTGAGCGTCGCGACCGCGACCTCCGCCACCGTCCCGCCTCCGTCCGTGGCCCGGATGGTAACCCTGGCGGCGCCGCGCGGTCTACACCAGGCGGGGCGGCCGATTTTCGCAAGTTTTGCCCTCCTTAACGCGTTGCCGCGTGGGGGAGGCGAGTCTATACTTCCGCTGTGGGTCTGTGAAGACCTTCACGGAGGCGTGCATGCCTTACACGATTACCGAGACCTGCATCGGCTGCACCGCCTGCACAAAGCGCTGTCCCACCGAGGCCATTAGTGGACAGCGAAACGTGTTGCACGTCATCGACCCCGCGCTGTGCATCAACTGCGGCGCGTGCGGCGTGGTTTGCCCGCCCGAATGCATCCTCGACGACCTGGGTGAGGTTTGCAGGACTTTCCCCCGCAAGGAGTGGCCCAAGGCGATCGTCATCGAGGACAACTGCATCGGCTCCGGCTGCGAGCTGTGCATCAACATCTGCCCGTTCGAGGCGCTCTCGCTCGAGCACCGCGACGGCGTGTCCGACTTCTACGGCGTGGCCACCGTCACCGAGAAGAAATGTACTGGCTGCCGCCTCTGCGAAGAGGCCTGCGGCTGGGGGGCCATCTACATCGACCCGCCGCGTGAGATGCTGAAGAAGAAGGTGGCGCAGCCCGTCGCCGCCGGCTAGCGCGACGGCCCTGGCCTTCGCGGGGGCAGGCGACGCGTGCCAGGCCGGCGGTGCGCCGGCCTCTTCGTCTTGTTCACGAGGTTCCACCCATGCGACCACGCCATCTGGCCGCCCTGCTGCTGCTGGGGACGATCTGGGGCGCCTCGTTCCTCTTCATCAAGGTCATCGTCGAGGACTTCTCCCCCATCATCCTGGTCTCCGGGCGACTCGGGCTGGCCGCCGCCGCGCTCTGGCCGTTCATCCGCTGGCGAGCCATCCCCGTGCCGACCGACCGCGCCACCTGGCGCGGCCTCGCCCTGCTGGCGGTCGGCAACAACCTCCTGCCGTACATGCTCATCGGCTGGAGTGAGCAGCACATCACGTCCGGCCTCGCCGCCATCCTCAACGCGACCATGCCGCTGTTCACCGTGCTTTTCGCGCACTGGACGCTGCACGACGAGCGCCTCACGCCCGCGCGCCTGGCCGGCATCGTGCTCGGCTTCGCCGGCGTCGCCATTCTGGTCGGGCCTGACCTCGCGGACATCGCCCGCGTCTCAACCCAGGCGCAGCTTGCCGTCATCGCGGCCTCCGCCTGCTATGCGGCCAGCGCGGTCTACATGCGGGCGCGCCTGCGCCATGTCGAGCCGACCGTGTCCGTTGCCGGGCAGGCGGGCCTCGGCTTCGTGCTCGCGTTGCCTCTCATCCCCGTGCTCGGTGCTCCGCTCCACGCCCCTCACCCCCAGACGGTCGCCTCGCTGCTGGCGCTCGGACTGCTCGGATCCGCGTTCGCCAGCTCGCTCTACTTCTGGCTGATGGCCGGCGCGGGCGCTGGCCGCGCCTCGATGGTGACCTATCTGCTTCCGTTCACCGCGCTGGTCTGGGGCCGCATCGTGCTGGGAGAGCCGATCTCCCCCAACGCCCTCGCCGGGCTGCTCGTGATCATCGGCGGCGTCGCCCTGGTCGGCGGGCTGGTCCGCTTTCCCCGCCGCGCGCCGCTGGCCGCCGAGCGACCGGAGGATCTCGCCGGGTCCGCCGCCGTACCCAGCCGCCCCGACGGGGTGCGGTAGGATGCAGATGCCATGAATGCGAAGCGTGACGGGCTGCCTCGCCTGCTGGCGCTGGCCCTGTGCGGCTGGCTTTCCAGCCGGACCCGCCACCCGGCGACCCTGGTCGATGATGTCCAGCAGCTCGAATCCGACCTGCGGCTCTTCTCCGTCTCGCTCGATCTCGGCGGCTCGCGGCTGGCGGCCGCCGTCGCCCTGCTGCCGCAGGACGCCGCCAACGACCCGTGGAACAGCCCGCGCCTGCAGCTCCAGGAGCGAATCGCGGCCGAGGTGCCAGCCGGCACGCTGGTCTGGATCCCTCCCGAAGCGCCCCTGCCGGAGTACGAGCCGAACGCATCGGAGTTCGTGCATGCCGTCGGCGAAGCCGCGCGTCACGTCGACCCGGCCGGGCTGGCCGAGGTGCGCATCCCCGCCTCGCTCTACCTGAAGCGGATCGAGGAGGACGGCAACTACATGAGCGCGACCGGCGGCCTCGCCCCGCTCTGGGCCCGCTGGACCGACCGCATCCGCGGCGTTTACTCGCTCGACAGCCGGGCGATCCGGCGCCTGCCCAGCGGCGATGAGGAGCGCGACCGGGTGATCGACCTGGTGGCCGAGCACGCCAGCCGGCTCGCCATCGGCCAGCTCGTGAAGCTCGAAGCGGACGAGGCCTGGACGGTCCAGCTCGTGGGCGGCAAGCCGGCCGCCGGCATCGTCGGCCTGCCGGAGACACACGAGCCGGTCGCCGGCGCTCCGCTCCGGCGCGACCTGCGTCGCGCCGTGCCCGCCGCCGCCGAGGCGCTCCGCCGTCAAGACGCCGCCGGCCGCGTGCTGCTGGTTGCCTCGCCCGCCACCTACCTCTCGGAAGAGACCACCTCGACCGCCCTGCGCGGCTTCGACCCCGCGCTTTACGCCGGCATCGACCTGGTGCTGGTCGCGGCCGACGGGCGCGCCCGCACCGCCATCGACCTGCGCACCAGCGCGGCGCTGACCGCGCTGGCCGCTTCCTGACCGGGTGACCGTCCTCCGCCTGCTCCTCCCATCGCATGCGGTCGTCGTCCTTTGTGGCCCGGCCGCCGCCGGCAAGTCGACCTTCGCCGCGCGCCACTTCGGCGCGTACGAGATCCTCTCCTCCGACGCGCTGCGCGGCTGGATCGCGGGCAACGAGGCCGACCAGTCCGCATCGCCGATGGCGTTCCGTTTGCTGCGCGCCTTGCTCCGCGAGCGAGCGCGGCGTGGCGTGCTGACCGCCGTGGACAGCACCGCCCTCGATCCGCGGACGCGGCGCGGCTTCCTCCGCATCGCGCGTCAGTGGGGGCGCCCCACCGTGCTGGTGTGCTTCGACACCCCACCCCGCGAGAGCGAGCGACGCAACGTCGCCCGGCCGCGCGTGGTGCCGAGCGACGCCCTGGCCGTGCAGCACCTGCGGATGCAGCGCGTGCTCGCGCGCGCCCCGTCCGAGGGCTGGGACGCCGTCTGCGTCGTCACGCCCGAGGACACCGTGGTCGTGGAACGCGCCTCGCCTACGGCTCGCCCAGCTTCACCGACGCGGGCGGATGGTACTCCTGACCCCAACGCTCGCTGAAAACGAACTGGGACAGCGGCCGCCGGGGCGCCACGCGCCATCGCCCCTGCGGATAGCCGATCGGAACCAGCGCCGCCGTGGTCACCGCTTGCGGGATGCCGAGCAGCTCCTTGATCTGCGGGTCGCGGAACCGGTGGATCGTGGTCAACGCGCTGCCGAGCCCCAGCGCCCGGGCGGCGAGCTGCAGGCTCCACACCGCCGGGTAGACCGAGGCGCCGTCTATCAGAGTCGGCCGCGGGCCCTGCGGTGGGATGCAGGCCATCACCAGCACCGGCGCCTCATGCAGGTGCTCGGCCAGCCACAGCGCCGAGGCGATCAGCCGTTCGCCACGGGCGACGTCCTCCGCTGGAGCGCCCTCCGCCGCGCGGCCGTACCCGCTCCCGAACAGCTCGCGTGCGCCCTCGAGGTATAGCTCCTGCAGCCGCTTCTTCGCCGCCGGGTCGCGCACCACCACGAAGCGGAAGGTTTGCCGGTTGCCGCCCGTCGGCGCTCGGATTGCCGCGTCCAGCAGCCGGGCGAGCACCTCTTCCGGCACGGGCTCCGGCCTCAGCCGGCGCATCGCGCGGGTGGTGTAGAGCATTTCGAACGCGTCCATCAACCCTCCGGGGTTCGTGTTGGGCGCGCCCCGCCGCTCCGCCGGGCCGGCGCGCCTCGCCCCCCGTGAGCACAATACGTTGCCGGTCGTAGGCGCGTCTCGGCAGAACGGTATAGCCTTGCATGTAACACCCGACCGTCGTCGTGCGATGAAACGATCGGAGACGGCGGCGGGCAACCCGGGGAGCCGTTTCGTGCAGCACCCCTTCGCCCTGGGCGCCTCCCGGGCGCTCGCGGACGAGCAGGTCGCCCGCCTGAAGCAGCGCGACCCTCTCGCGTGGGAAGAGCTCTTTCAGGAGCACCACGCGCGGGTGTACCGCTACGTGCTCCGCCGCACCGGCGACCGTGCCGCTGCGGAAGACCTGGCGGCCGAGACGTTCGTCCGCGCGCTGCGTGCCATCGATCGGTACCAGCCGCGGGGCGCGCCGATCGGCGCCTGGCTCTACCGCATCGCGCACGACGCGACGGTCGACCACCAACGGCGTCAGCGCCTGCGCAAGACGCTGCCGCTGGAGGCGGCCGATGCGGTGGAGGCGGAGTTGCCCGTCGGGGTCGTTGCCTCGGCCCATCTCCAGCAGGCGCTGCGGGGCCTCCCGCCGGAGCAGCAGCAGGTGCTGATCTTGCGCTTCATCGAAGGGCTCAGTCCCGACGAGGCAGCGCAGGTGATGGGCAAACGCCCCGGCACCGTGCGGGTGCTCCAGCATCGAGCCTTGAAACGCCTGCGGGAGATCCTAGCAGGAGAGAAGGGAGGCCCACGGTGATCCGGAATCACCGTGCCCTCCGTCTCGCGGCCCTGCTGGAGGACCGGGGCGTGCTGTCGCCGTCGTCCGGCGAACGCGCGGAGTTCGAGGAGCTACGCCACCTCGCACGCGCGCTCGCTTCCCTTCCGGCCACTGCGCCGGGAGCGGCCGCTGTTGAGGCGGCCCGACGACGGTTGAGGGCGGCACTGGCAGAAGTCCCGGCTGCTTCGGGCCGCCACGGAAAGCCGGCGTCGTTGCTCCCGGCTCGTGTGGTGGTGCCGAAGGCGGCGGGTGCCGCGGTCTTCGTGGCTGCACTGGGGTTGACGGGCCTCGGGGCTGCCTACGCCGCGGGCATACGCCCGCCGTCTTCGGTCGACCTTGGTCCGATTCACCTCGGTGAGCAGCAAGCCGCCGATCACGCGCCGACACCGGCGATCGTGGTCTCCCCCGCCTTGCGGCCCGGCTCCGATACTAGCAGGTCGGCGGCCGTCGCGCTTACCTCGGTCGAAGGCACGCTCGTCGCGGCCGATGCGGCGCATGTCACCATAAGCGCCAACGGCCGCCGCGTCTTCGCCCTGAACCCGAGCACCGCCGTGACGCTCGATGGCCAGCCGGCCGCGGTCGCTTCGCTGACCGCCGGCCTGCACGTGCGGGTCACGGCCCGGGACGCGCTTGCGCTTCGCATCGACGCCACCACGCCCACGACCGACGCGACCCCGAACGCGACGACCGGTCCCTCCACGGCGACGCCGGCGAGCCCGCCTGCCCCGGCGCCCAAGGCGCCGGGCGCCAGTCCGATCGCCGCCGACCCGCCGCCCGCG
>JAJYLG010000092.1 GCA_021787985.1 Chloroflexota bacterium | reverse complement strand
GCCACGATTTGGTGCCCTGCATCTCGCTCTGGTACAGCTCACGCAGGCGGAGCGTCATGTCGGCGTCGGCGCAGGCGTACGGCGCCGCGCGGTCCACCGGCACCTCGGCCATGCTGATCTGCTTGCTTCCCTTGCCGATCAGCTCGGCGATGCGTGTCATCTCGACGCCGAGCTTCTGCCGCGCGATCGCCTTGAGCCCGACGCGGGTCTGCTGACGGCCGTCCTCGATCACGCTCTCACCCCGCACGTAGGCGGCCACCATCGTGTCGAACTCCAGCCGCTCGGGCGGAATGCCGTGGTTCGCGAGGACGAGCAGGTCGTACTTGCCGTTGTGAGCGACGAGCTTGGGGCCGCCTAGCGCGAACAGCGGCGCGAGTCGCGGACGGACATGGTCCCACGCGAGCTGGTCGTCATCGTCAAAATGGCCGACGGGGACGTACCAGGCGCGACCGGGTGCCGTCGCGAAGGAAAGGCCCACGAGCTTCGACTGCATCGGCGAACGACCGGTGGTCTCCGTGTCGAAGGCGAGCCAGTCGGCGGCGCCGGCCTCGCGCACGAGCACGTCCAGGTCGGCCGTGCCCCGGACGACACGGTAGTCAACCTCCGCCGCTTTCGCCGTCGGACCAGTGCCTGCCGGCGCCTCCGCGCCCACCAGTTCGGCGAGCGTATCGAGCCGCGGCAGCAGACTGCGGAACTCCAACTCCTCGAACAAGCGCTCGACGCGCTCGCGCTGAAACGACCGCAGGGCGCACGCGTCAAGGTCGAGGACGAACGGCGCCTCGCGAACGATGGTGGCCAGGGTGCGCGCGTGCCGCACCTGGGTGGAGAACTGCTCCAGCTTCTGGCGCAGCTTGTCCGGCTGGACATCGGCGAGCTGCTCCAGCAGCCGATCGACCGAGCCGAACTGCTGCAGCAGCTTGACGGCCGTCTTCTCACCCACGCCCGGGACCCCGGGGATGTTGTCGGACTTGTCGCCGACCAGCGCCTTGTAATCCGGAAGCTGCTCCGGCCACAGGCCGTACCGCTCGTACACCCGGTCCCGGTCGTACAGCAGCGTGTCGCCCTGGTAGAGCCGGTACATGAAGACCCCCACGTGCGGGCCGACGAGCTGAAGGATGTCGCTGTCCAGGGTGCCAAGGTAGGTGTCGACGCCGGCGGCAGCCGCCTGCGACGAGAGCGTGCCGAGCGCGTCGTCCGCCTCATAGCCGGGCTCGGAGTAGACCGGAATACCAAACGCGTCGAGGAGCTCGCGCACGCGCCCCATCTGGCTCACCAGGTCGTCGGGCGCCTCGGGACGAGTGGCCTTGTACTCCACGTCCATCTCGTGGCGGAACGTCGGCCCGTGCGGGTCCAGTGCCGCGGCGATGTGAGTTGGGCGGATCTCTTGCACGGCGTGGAGCAGCGTGTTGGCGAACGTGTAGACGGCGGTGATCACCTCGCCGGTCCGGCGCACGGTCAGCGGTCGGTCACGCATGGCCCAGTAGGCGCGGTGGATCAACGCATGGCCGTCGAGGATCAGGAGGCGGGGCGCGGAGTCATCCGTGCTCACATGGCGATTCTACGCCCAGTCGCTACGCCGGAGTCAGCGCTCGCCGGCGTGCACAAGCGCCGCCGCCAGCTCCGTGGTCCAGCAGGCGAACGGCTCGGGCGGCAGCGCCAGGTCGGCGACGACGCGCGCGGCATCGCGGCAGCGGATCGCCTGGTCGCGCTGCCGCTGTAGGAGCGTCCGCAGCCGCGGGCTGCCGGGTGCGGGGTCGTCGAGGGCCTCTTCGAGCGTGGGCCAGCGCGCCAGCAGCCGGCGCGCCGTCACCGGTCCGACTCCCCGAACACCGGGAAGGTTGTCGCTGGCATCGCCGGCGAGGCCCTTGTAGTCCGGAAGCTGCCATGGCCAGACGCCCGCGCGACGGCGCACGTCCGCCGGCTCGGAGAAGAGGCGGTCGTGCCACGGGGCGCTGACGTGCACCTCCACCGCCGGCGCCACGAGCTGGAGCAGGTCGCCGTCGATGGTCAGCACGTGCGCCCGCCCGCCGCCCGCCACTGCCCACAACGCCAAAGAAGCCGCGAAGTCGTCGCCCTCGTAGCCGTCGGCGGCGTGCACGGGTACGCCCGCGCCCTCCAGGGCGGACCGCGCTCGCGTGAAGAGCTCTCCCAGGCCAGCGGGCCGCGGGGGCCGGTTTGCCTTGTACTGCGGAACCAGCCGATGACGGAAAGTGGGCCCGTCCGCGTCCCAGGCCACGGCGACGTAGCCGGCGCCGCAGGAGCGCATTTCCGTGCCCACCACGTCCAGTACCCAGCCGAGCGCCAGATCCAGGCCCGAGCGGTCGCCAAACTCCGGCCGTCCCGCCGCGTGGTAGGCCCGGTGCACGGCGCCACCCAGGTCGACGATGCAGTGGCTCGCGGTGCCTGCCACCACCTCAGCGCCCGCGCGGCACAGCGTGCGCGCTGGTGTACTCGAACAGGATCCGCAGCAGGTCGTCGGTCTCGGGGAGGAAGTCCTGCCGCCCGCGCAGCTCGACGGCCTGCGACAGCGGCATGAACTCGCCCTGCTCGAGCTCCCGTGGATCGAGCGCCAGCGGTGCGTCCGCGACCAGTCCGTACACCTTGCTGTTCTCGCGCTCGTCCGGTGTGCGCTTGCGGTACGGTCCGATCAGCAACGGGGCCGCGGCGAGCCCGACCTCCTCGCGGATCTCGCGTCGGACGGCGTCGTCGTACTGCTCGCCGGAGCGCACGTGGCCGCCGAAGGCAACACTCCAGACCAGCGGATAGGTCTCTCGCGTGGCGGCCCGTTGGTTGACGAAGATCCGCCCGTCCTCATCGAAGACGAAGAACATCACCGAGCGGTGGATGTGATACTCGCGGTGCACGCGCTCCCGCGGCGCCCGAAAGACCACGCGGTCATCGTCATCGACGACGTCCAGCTCCTCGCGGTCGTCCATTCCATCTCCCGTTCACCGTAAAGCCGCCAGCCATGGCAAGGCGGCACGCCTGCAGGGACATTTGCCGAGCTTTGCCGTCGGGCGTTGCCCCGCGCGTCTGTCCGGCACCACCAGACAGAATCCGTTGCGCAATGTCTGCCGCTGCCGGACAGACGCCCCCGCCTTCCGACCGGATCATACCCCCGGAGCGTGGAGCTGCAAGCGGGTCATCGCGTGTAGGGCCTGCGCTCGTCACATCCTGCGGCGACGGGGATTGCGGCGCGCCCGGCAACGCTTGCCGGCCGCCGTTCCGGACCCGCCCGAGGAGCGGTGTATGGGCACGCTACCCTCTGCACAGGCCCTCATGGGCGTCTCGCTCGGTTTCCACATCGTCTACGCCGCGCTGGGTATCGGGCTGCCACTGTTCCTGCTGATGGCCGAAGGGCTCTCGATCAAGCGCGGCGACGAGCTGTACCACCAGCTCGCGCGGCGCTGGGCGCGGACGGCGGGCCTGCTCTTCGCCATCGGCGCGGTGTCAGGCACCATGCTCTCCTTCGAGCTCGGCCTCCTCTGGCCCGAGTTCATGCGCTTCGCCGGCGGTGTCATCGGCGCGCCCTTCGCTCTCGAAGGGTTCGCCTTCTTCACCGAAGCGATCTTCCTCGGGCTCTACCTGTACGGCGAGCGCCGGCTCTCGCGCAAGGCGCAATTCCTGGTCACCATCCCGATCGCGGTCGCCTCGGCCATCTCCGCTGTCTTCATCATCAGCGCCAACGCCTGGATGAACACCCCGGCCGGTTTCCGCGTCGCGAACGGCATGCCGGTGGACGTGAACCCGTTCAAGGCGATGTTCAATCCATCCATGCCCTATGAGACCGTGCATGGCACGCTCGCCTCGTACGTGGCGACCGCGCTCGCGCTCGGGGGCGTCTACGCGTTCGCCATGCTGCGGGGGCAACGAACAGACTACAACCGCCGCGCCCTTTCCCTCGCGACGACCGTCGGGGCGATCGTGCTGCCGCTGATGCTGATCACCGGCCACCTGTCGGCCCGCTTCGTGGCCCACGAGGAGCCGGCGAAGCTCGCGGCGATGGAGAGCCTCTTCGACACGACGAAAGGTGCCCCGATGCTTCTCGGTGGCTGGCCCGACCCGGCTACCGGGCAGACCAAGCTCGCGGTCTCGATCCCGAAGGCGTTGAGCCTGCTCGGCTTCGAGAACCCGAATGCCACCGTCACCGGTCTCAACGCGTTCCCCGGCGACCGGCGGCCCAACCCGCGGCTCGTACACACGTTTTTCGATCTCATGGTGCTCTCGTTCTTCGTGATGGTCATCGCGCTGGCCTGGTACTGGTGGCACCGCTGGCGCCGGGCCGAGACGCCACCGGGGAACGGGCTGCTGCGCGCGCTGGTGGCCGCCTCACCCTTCGGCTTCATCGCCCTGCAATCCGGCTGGATGGTGACCGAGTTCGGTCGCCAGCCCTGGATCATCCACGGCGTGATGGTGGTCGCCGAAGGCGTAACGCCGCGGGCGGGCATCAACCTCGTCTTCCTCGTGTTCGGCCTCGTCTACATCGCCCTGACCATCGGGCTACTGTGGCTACTGGTCGACGGCCGCCTCATCGGGCGGCCGCACCGGCGGCCAGCGGAGGGAGGTACCGGCCTTGTTCACCCCTGAGAACCTCTCCGCCTTCGTCGTCCTCGTAGGACTGGTCATGTACGCCCTCTTCGGCGGGGCGGACTTCGGCGGCGGCATCTGGACCGCGCTGGCCAGCGGACCGCGCGCTCGCCAACAGCGGTCGAGCCTGTTCAACGCCATTGGTCCGGTGTGGGAGACGAACCACATCTGGGTGATCCTCGTGGTGGTGGTGCTGTTCGTGGCGCTGCCCCAGGCATTCGCCGCGCTCTTCACCGCGCTTCTGGTGCCGCTGGTCGTCGCGCTGATCGGCATCACCTTCCGCGGCGCCGCGTTCGCCTTCCGTCACTACGGAGAGCAGACGGACCGCCACCTCCCGGCGACCGTCGAGGTCTTCGCCCTCGCCAGCCTGCTCACCCCGCTCGCCATGGGGATGGCCGTGGCCGCCGTGGCGGCCGGGCGCATCCACCTCGTCGACAGCACGGTCCAGGCAGGCATGTACTCCTCTTGGATCACCTGGTTCAGCGTCATGGGTGGCCTGATCGGCGTGGCGATCTGCGCCTACCTCACGCCCATCTACATGACCACGCGCGTGACCGGCCCGTTGCGCGACGACTTCCGCCTACGCGGCATCGTCGCATCGCTCGTGCTCGGCGCGCTTACCGCTTTCGCCATTCCCGTGGCGCGCGCCGACGCCCCGGAATTCGCGGCCCGGCTGGCACGGCCTGGGCCGATCGCCCTGGTCATCGCCGCGGTGGCGCTCGGTCTCGTCACGCTCGGCGCGCTGTGGCAGCGGCGCTACACGTGGAGCCAGGTGCTGGCCGGCGGCACCATTGCCGCGACCATCGGCGCCTTCGGCGCGGCGATGTTCCCATACCTGATCATCAACCAACTCACCATCAGCGCCGCGGCGGCCTCGAAAGCCATGCTGCTGACGTTCCTGATCGCGCTCCCGCTCGGCGCGCTCATCCTCGTGCCGTCGTTGCTGCTGCTCTACTACACGTTCCGAGGGCAGCCCAACCCCCAGCTTCCTCCGCAGGGCTGAAGCGCTCCGGCCGCCCGCTCCTCGCGGCGTGCCCGGCCATCTCGCCGGGTACGTCCGCATGTACGTGGCGCGCCGCCCACCGCCCGGACTCTCCTACCTCGACGGATGCGCGGCTCGAGACACGGCGCCCAACCCCAGCTCAGGCATAGACATCCGGTTTCAGCACGCCGACGTACGGCAAGTTGCGGTAGCGCTCGTTGTAGTCGAGGCAGTAGCCGACGACGAACACGTTGGGGATGGTGAAGCCGATGTACGCCAGCTCCAGATCGACCTCGCGCCGATCCGGCTTGTCCAGCAGCGTGCAAACGCGCAGGCTGGCGGGCTGGCGGATGAGCAAGTGCTCCAGCACTTCACGGATGGTGTGGCCGCTGTCGACGATGTCCTCCACCAGCAGCACGTGGCGGCCGTGGACATCGGTACGCAGGTCGGTGACGATCCGCGCCGAGCCGGGCGACGACGCACCGCGGCCATAGGACGAGACGACCATGAAATCCAGCCGCACGGGCAGGTCGACGCAGCGAACGAGGTCGGCCACGAAGAGCAGGGCGCCCTTGAGGATGAACACAATCAGCAGGTCGCGGCCGCGGTAGTCCGCCGTGATCTGGCGTCCCAGCTCCCCGACTCGCCGATGGATCTCATCCTCGGTCAGCAGGACTTCCGCGATGTCTTCGTGCATGCATCCCGTCCGCGCGGCTCGCCCTGGTGGCGGGGAGGCAGCCGGCGCCGCGCCGACCTAGATCGGCACTTTCTGCGGGTCGATAGCGCCCCAGATGAACACGGCCAGGAAGAGCGCCCCGACCACCAGCAGCAGGGGGTGGACCTCCCGCCACTTCCCGGTGACCGCCTTCAGGAAGACGTACACCAGGAAGCCGTAGCCAATGCCGCGCCCGATGTCGAACGTCAGCGGGATCGTGATCATCGTAACAAAGGCCGGCAGGGTGGTGGTCATGGCGTCCACGCGCTCGTCGCTGAACGGAATCAGCCCGACCGAGCCCATCATGAAGAACCCGACGATGATCAGCGCTGGCGCGGTATTCCGCTCGCTGAGCAGCCCGGCGAGCGGCGAAAGGAAGACCGCCAGCAGGAAGAGCAACCCGGTCACCACCGACGCGAGGCCGGTGCGCGCACCGTCCGCGACGCCGGCAGCCGACTCGATGTACGTGGTATTGCTGCTGGAGCGGAACGAGCCGCCGAAGAATGCGCCCAGCGAGTCAGCCAGGAGGAATCGATACCACGAGAACGGCCGCTTGGGGTTGTCCTGCAAGCCGCCCTGCGAGCCGACGGCCAGCCCCGTCCCCAGGGTGTCGAAGAAGTCGATCATCATGATGGCGATGACCGTCGGGATGAGCGGCGCGAAGTCGCGGAACGAGACGTCGCCGATGCGAGTGAGGTCCGGCCGCCGGGCGACCTCCGAAATGGCCGGCGTGACGCCGAAGTAGCCGATGGCGCCGACAGCCACGGTCGCGATGATGTAGGCGGTCACCATGAAGTTGGTCACGCCACCCCGAACCTCCCGCCAGAAGCTCGATCCCGCCTCGTCGATACGAAAGTAGCGATGAAGAGCACCGGCCAACCCGGCGCGTGACTGTTCGACGCTCGGTGTGGACGCGGATGCCATGGTGGCCGTCTGCCCTCCTCACTGACGCCGGCCCGGGCCGTTGCTCGGCCAGGGCGCCGCGCGGCCAGACCATCTGCCGCCAGCCTAATCGCGCAAGCGCATATGCACAAGTATGTTAGCCGAGCGCGCCCTGCTCCCGCAGCGCGGAGATGCGGTCCCAGTCGTAGCCGAGCTCGAGCAGCACCTCCTCCGTGTGCTGCCCCACCTCCGGGGCGGCGCCCTGCGGCCGCAACGGCGCATCGCTGAGCTGGAACGGAGCGGCTACCGTCTCGAACCGACCGATCGTGGGATGGTCCACCGGCACGAAACACTCCATCGCCCGTGCCTGCGCGTCGGCGATCACCTCCGGCATCTCCTGCACGAGCGCCCAGATGACGCGGTGCTCGTCGAGGATCGGGCGCCACTCGGCGAGCGTGCGGGTCGCGAACGCCGACTCGAGCATGCCAACGATCTCGCCCGCGCGGGCCTGGGCAGCGTCGAGCGTGGCGTAGTGAGGATCGGTTGCCAGCTCGGGCCGCCCGATGGCACGCGCGACGTTCGGCCAGTACGGCTGGTAGAGCGGCATCACCAGCAGGATCCAGCGACCGTCCTTCGTCAGGTAGGTGTTCCAGATGGGATTCGCCGGCTGCTGGCGGGTCGGCTTCCGCGGCTGCTCCTTCGCGTACAGCGCGGCCGAGACATCCACGCCCAGCACCCACAGCCCCATGCTGAGGAGCGAGGTCTCGACCACCTGTCCGCGGCCGGTCTTCTCGCGGTCGAGCAGCGCCGCCAGGATTCCGGTCGTGATCGCCATGCAGGTGGAGTGGTCACCCATCCCACCGCGCTGGAGGACCGGCGCCATGCCGGGCTCGCCCAGAAGGCCCATGATCCCCGAACGCGACCAGAAGGCCGCGTAGTCGAAACCGAGCCGGTTGCGGTCGTCCCCGGTCGAGCCGTAGCCGCTGAACGACGCGTAGATCAGGCGCTCGTTCAGCGGTTGCAGGTCCTCCGGCCGGAGGCCGTAGCGCTCGCGCCGTTCGGGCAGGAGGTTCGTCAGGAAGACGTCCGCCCGCCGCACGAGGTCCAGCACCACCGCGCGTCCGTCGGAGTTCTCGAGGTCGACCGTCACCGAGCGCTTACCGCGGTTGTCCGTCTCGAACGCCATGTTGAGAGGGAAGTTCGCGGTGTAACCCGCCGCCGATAGGCGAAACCACCGCCACACGTCGCCGTTCGGCTGCTCGATCTTGATGACCTTCGCTCCCATGTCGGCGAGCACCGCGCCCGCCGAGGGCGCGGCCAGCCAGTTGGCTACCTCCACCACCAGGTATCCATCGAGCACTCCGGTCATTCTCTTCCTCTCCCGGTACCGTCTACGCTCCGTGGTAGCCCGCGGCCGCCCATGGCGCAAGCACCACGTAGAATAGCGGCGTGACACGTCACGCGCCTGAGCTCCGACAGATCCCTTCCGTCGATCGCCTGTTGCGCGAGCCGGCCGTTCTGGCGGCAGACCCCGCCGGCGCTCTGGCGCGTATCGCTGTGCGCGCGGTCCTCGCGGGGTGGCGTGCGCGCATGACCGACGGCATCGAGGCGCCGCCGCCTGCCGCGCTCGCGGACGAGGTCGCGCGCGAGATCGTCGCGCTGCGCGGGGGCAGCCTGCGCGCCGTCATCAACGGCACCGGCGTGCTGATCCAGACCAACCTCGGCCGCTCGCCGCTCTCCGCCAGGGCGCTCGACGCGGCGCGCGCCGTTGCCGCCGGCTACTCCAATCTCGAGTTCGACCTCGAAGCGGGCGAGCGCGGCCACCGGCACGCACACGTGGCCGCACGCATCGCCCGCGTGTGCGGCGCGGACGACGCGACGGCGGTGAACAACAACGCCGGA
>JAJYLG010000091.1 GCA_021787985.1 Chloroflexota bacterium | reverse complement strand
CCGAGCGGGCTGGCGCTGTGGCAGATGCTGGGCTCGCTGTGGGCACGAGCGGGGATCGGGCTGCTGCACGCGGGGGCGGCGTCGGTGGGGTGGTACCGCTCCGCGGACTGGCACGTGGGGCGCGGGTCGTCGGGCCTGGCGGCCCTGCGGACGCTCCACGGGCTGGTGCCGGAGCGCGTGGCGCCGACCGGCGGAGCGCTGGTCAAGGCTTCGCTCTGGCAGGCGAGCGACGCGTCGGTCTACAACTACGGCTGGCCGGCGACGGCTGGGGCGCAAAGCCTGCGCGAGTTCCGCGCATGGACGGAGCCGACCGAGGTCGACGACGTGCTGGTATGGGGGAGCGGTACGGCGCGCGGGCAGTCGGTGGTAGGTGAGGAGTCAGCGATGCTGCCGGCGTCGTGGCTGGTGCGGGAGGCGCTGGCGGCGGACCAGGCGTGGGCGGATGAGGTGGCGGCCGAGCTGCTGCGGCGTGCGCGGGTACTGGGGACGCGTGGTGAGATGGAGTCGCCGCCGAATCCGGCGCACGAGCCGGGCGACGTGGTCACAGTCAGCGACGGGCGGCAGCCGGCGGTTGCGACGACCTGGCGGGTGCTGCGGGTGACGTACGAGTACACGCGGGCCGGACGTGGGAAGCAGCGGGCGGGGCAGAAGCTCGAGCTGGTGGCGCCCTGAGGGGCTCGGTTCGCGCCCCCGCCTCCGTGGGGGCGGGACGCTGCGCGGGAATGACGAAGGGGCGGCGGGAATGACGAGAGAGCGCGGGAAGGCACCGCGCGCGGGGGCGGCGTGTGTGCCGCCCGCCGCAAAGGAACGGGGAACGATGGAGCTGATGGGGACGATCGTGAGCTACGACGCCGGGACACGGACGGCGGTGGTGCAGGCGCGCGGGTCGCTGACGGCGTACCTCACGGGGGTGAGGACGGCACGGAACATCGCCGACGCGGAGATGGTGGCGGGGCGAAACGTGCTGCTGGTGCGGACCGGCCCGGCGGGCGTGAGCGCGCATGTGGTCGTGGCGGTGTGGGTGTAGGAGCAGGCGGCGCGATCAGAGTTAATCCCAGGGTGCCGGCGCAGGCTCGCGCCGGCGGTGGACCTCCGGGACCATCTCCCAACGACTCCGGGGATACCGGTAGCTCGTTCCGAATTCATCCTCGTACGCCCAGGCGGCGAAATCAGCGCTCCCGTCGTACCGAGGCACCGTGTCAACGATCTTTATGTGCCGCGTGTACTCGAGAGTATTGCCGAACGGGAACCGCGTCCCCTGCAGACGTCGCTCTTCCCCCGGGCCGACCGCCGGAAGTTCGAACGTTCGCCAAGCGTGTCCTGCGTCTGAGGGGACCGGCGGCTCCGCTAAGTACCGATGTTGGACGAACCGGCAGCGCAACGCGGGACCACGGCCAACGTTCCGTACCACGATTGTCTCTATCCCGACGTCGTCGTGCTCGTACTCTACGAACAGGTGGGGCCGGTAGGCGAGCTCGCGGTCGAGCCGCATCTCCTCGACCACCGTGGCTGCGCCTTCGGCCTGTCTGGCAGACGCTTCAGCCTGCCTGTTGGCGCTGCCAACCAGCGCTCTGTTCTGCCGGAACGTCAGGATCGCGACCCCCGCCAGGACAAGGGTGGCGATTGGGGTTACGACTGCGGTCATGGACGCCCGCCTCCCCCGCGTGCAGTGTCACCTCAATTGTGCTCGTTCCTTGGCGAGGGGGCAACGACCGGCCGCGTACGTGCGTCCCTTTCTCCAGGCGATGCTACCCCGAAGGCAGTCGCACCACTCGCGGTGCTTGTCACTTACCACTCTCAGGAACGCCTGCCACCTGTTGCCGGGGCCCTCGAAGGCCGGTATGCAAACAGCCCGGAGGGGGCTTGCGATCCACATTCGCTGCTTGACGCTCGCCTCCGCGAGGCGCGGGTCGGTGGTCAGTTGCCGCGTGAGCGGTCGCTTGCCCTCGGGCTAACCTTGGCATGACCGGACAGGTCGGACGGGCGCCTAGCCGCGGTTCCCCCGTTGTCAGGGCACAGGCGTAGGTGCTGGCGCCACGCCGGCACGGGAGGCGCACCAGCGCGAGCTCAGCCACGATGATGAGGTCGTCGTGCGCCCCGGCGCGTTCGCGGCGCAGACCGGGCCGCCAATGGTGGCGCTGGGGCGGCTGGCGGATGCCGAGCCGGCCCGAGGTTGCGTCTACCCCCGGGCGCGGGATCATTGCAGGCGGGTGTCGGTTGTCGGCGCGTCTCCTCCTCCCAAGAGGCGTTACGGCCGCTCCAGCCGGGCACCGGGGGGTGAGCGCGGCGTGGCGGCCACGACGAACAAGCGGCTGGTCCGGCGGTTCGTCGCCGAGGTGGTCGCCGGCGATCTGGCGGCGGCGGGCCGCTACCTGGCGCCGGACCTCGTCAACCACAGCCCCGCGCCCGGCCTGACGGCTGACCGCACCGGCTACATGGCGTGGCTCGCGCGCGTGCGGACCGTGTTCCCGGACCTGACGGTCGAGCTCGAGGGGCTGGTCGCCGAAGGCGACCTGGTGGCGGTGCGCTGGCGGTTCACCGGCACCCACCGCGGCCCGCTGCCGACGCCCGTCGGCACGGTCGAGCCCAGCGGCCGCCGCGTGCAGATGACGGGGATGGACTTCGTGCGCATCCGCGACGGCCGCATGGTCGAGCGTTGGACGTGCGAGGACGAGCTGGGTCTGCTGCGCCAGCTCGGCTGGGGACCGCAGCCCGCCGGCTAGCGCATCGAGCTGACGAGCTGTCGCGGCGCGTCGCCTGCCAGGAGGTGGTGGAAGGGGACGTCGTGGGCGTCGGCCGGCAGCATCGGGCGACGCACGGTGGGGCTGCGCGCGAAAGGACCGGGCCGCGCTCGTTGTTTGCAACGCCAGCGCGACCCGGCCCGTTCGCCGATGTGCCCGCCCGGCTACTTAGTCCTCGTTGGACTCGTGCCCGTGTCCGTGCTCCCGGTCGTGGTGGCCGTCATCGTGGTCGTGCCCCATCGCGGGCGTCGCGGTGGGGCTCGCCGTGCCAGTCGGCGCCGGCGTCCCGATGCTGATGGCGGCGTCGCCGTTGACGTGGATCCACACGGCGGTCAGTGTGCCGGTGGAGCTGTCGAACGTGGCCTTCACTTCCACGCGCATTCCGACGGCGAGGTCGGCGGCCGAGACCGCCATGCCGCGCCAGCGAATGACCGTGTTGGCGCCCAGGTCAACCATGATCGGGCCCTTGTTGGTGAGCACCACGATCTGGCCGCTGGAGGCGCTGAAGATGATGCCTTCGAGGTGGAACTCACCCTCCTGCCCCTCGCCACCCGGCGGCGGAGGTGTGCCGGTAGGCGTCGGCGAGACCGTGCCGGTCGGCGTCCCGGTGGGCGTCGCGGTGCCGGTTGGCGTCGCGGTTGGCGTCGCCGTGCCCGTCGGCGTCCCGGTGGGCGAAGGCGTGGCCGTGGGCGTCGGCGTGGCCGGAGTGCCGATCACGATCTCGACGGTCGGCGAGACGGCCGTCGCGTCGGCGGTCGTGGCGACGGTGAAATCGCTACCAGGCAGCGCTTCATCCACGCTCGGGCTGGTAATGCCGTCGATGGCGACGGTCGCCGCGGTCTGAGCCGCGAGGCTGCAGCCAGCGCCCAGGGTGACGGTGATCGTCGTGCCGCTGGCCGAGGCCGGAGCCTGGGCGCTCGCCGCCGGGGTGGCCGTGCAGCCGGTGAAGGCCGCGCTCAGCGTCACGGCCGGTGTGGGCGGCACGCTGAATCCCGTCGGGAAGGTGATGGCGATCGTGTCGCCCGCGGCCAGGGCGCCGGTGGTGCTGGTCGTGAACCCGACAGTCCAGGCGCCGGTCGCGCCAGGCGTGGCATCGGCCGGCGTGAAGCTGACGTCGTGGACCGCGCCGGTCGCCGGCGGGGTGGCGGTGGCTGTGACGGAAGCCGCGCCGAGCGAGGCTGCCCCGCTGGTGCCCAGGCCCGACCCGGCCAGGGCCGCGCAGGCGCTGCTCAGAACGGTGATGGCGATCAGCGCCAGCGCCGGCAGCCCGATGCGCGAGCGCCGCAGAGCTGCTCGAAGGCGGATGCCCATGGAGTGACCTCCCTCGTGTGAGTGGATAGCGGACGGGGCGCGAGCGCCACCCGTGGGCGGGACGGGGGGACGCCGCGCCTCCGTGTCCACCCGTACAACCGGCAGGTCGCGGGGAAGCGTTACGGGCAGCGACGGCAATGCGAAGCGCAGGACGCGAAGCTCGAAGTGCGACGGGCCGACAAGCGTCTTTCGCGTTGCGCTTGTCATGCCACCCTGCCACCCCGCGCCTGGATCCATCTGCCGCACGGGCAGCGGCGTCGGCGCCGACCGCTGATGGTCTGCCATACTGGTCGCGTGAACGACGGACGGCTGGTGGACCCGGCGCTGCAGGAGGGAGACCGCGAGGTTGACCTGGCGCTGCGGCCACGGACGCTGGAGGAGTATCCCGGGCAGCAGCACGTGCGCGAGAACTTGGCCGTGCTGCTCGACGCCGCGCGTGCGCGGAACGAGCCGCCGGACCACGTGCTGCTCTACGGCCCACCCGGCCTGGGCAAGACGACCCTGGCGCACATCATCGCCCACGAGCTCGGCCGCCGGATCGCGCTCACAAGCGGCCCGGCGATCGTGCGTCCGGGAGACCTGGCAGCCCTGCTCAGCCGCTTGGGCGCCGGGGACGTCCTGTTCATCGACGAAGTGCACCGCCTACCACGGCCGGCCGAGGAGGTACTGTACGGCGCGATGGAGGACTTCCGCGTCGAGGTCGTGGTCGGCCAAGGGATGGGGGCCAACGCCGTCACGCTGCGGCTGCCGCGCTTCACGCTGGTCGGCGCGACCACGCGCTACGCGCTGCTCTCCGGCCCGTTGCGCGACCGCTTCGGCGCGGTCTACCGGCTCGACTTCTACTCGGAAGAGGAGCTGCAGGCGGTGCTGCGGCGCTCGTGCCGGCTGCTCGACGTCCGCGCGGACGAGGACGCGCTCGTCGAGCTGGCGCGCCGGGCGCGTGGCACGCCGCGCGTGGCGAACCGGCTGCTGCGCCGTGTGCGCGACTACGCCCAGGTCCGCGCCGGCGGCGTGGTGACGCTGGCGGTGACGCGTGACGCGCTGGCCCAGCTCGACGTGGACGAGCTGGGGCTGGACCGCACCGACCGCGCCTACCTGCGCGCGCTGGTGGAGACGCTCGACGGCGGGCCGGCCGGGATCGAGACGCTGGCGGCGGTGCTGTCCGAGGAGCCGGACACCCTGATCGACGTGAACGAGTCGTACCTCATGCGCTGCGGCTTCGTGGTGCGCACGCCGCGCGGCCGTGCGGCGACGCAGCGCGCCTACGAGCACCTGGGAGCGCCATGGCGGGCGGCGCAGCCGGGGCTGTTCGACCAGGACGACGCCTAGGAGCCGCCACTGGCCCACGAGCGTGGCCGGGCGAGTTGTCGCTGGGTCCGGTCGGCCTCGCTTGAGGAGGTGGCCCAAGCTTGCCCCCCGCGCGCGGAGACCGGGGGATCAGCGTCCCTGGTCTGCATGGCGGGCGGCTCAGCCCAGGCTCGGAGGGGCCTCCGATACCCTCGTCCGGCAGCATGCAAGATAGAGTTCAGCCGACCCTGGCTACAGGCTGGAGATCGAGGACCACGCGCAGGGGGAGCCTCTTCTCTTCATGACCGTCGACCGAGATCACGAAATGGTAGGAGCCAGCTCGCTCGAACACCAAGCCGTCGACATTGATCGCTATCGGGATGAGCTGAACATCTCCGACCTCGAGAACCGGCGGGCGCCCGACGTTGAACTGCGCTTCGAAGCGGTGGATCCTTCCGCCCGCGGTGCCTTGGGTGCCAAGCACGGCGCCAGGGGGAGCGTCAGCGAGGGGCAGCTCCCTCTCATCCTGATCCCGGAGGGTAACCTCCAGCCGATGCATCTGATTGGTTGCGGTCCAGGGAACGGACAGGAGCAGGACGATGCCGACCCGTGGCACTCGAAAGGGGAGGCTCGTCGCGTGCAGCAAGTTCCACCCGCCTCCCTGGACGTAGAGCTTCCCCTCGGCGGTCGTCGCCGAGTCCGCCAGAATGGCCTCCACGGTTACGACTTCGGCCATGTCCTCTCTCCCTCCGACTAGACGGTCATACCATACTGCTGGTAACGTATGTCCGTCAAGCGTCACAGGAGGTACGGAGGTACGCGTGCCGCACCCGGTGGAGGCTGACGCATGGGATTGGGACGACGGCAACGAGAGCGAGCTCGCTCGCCACGGCATCGGCACTACCGAGGTGGAGGACGTTTTCCTCTCCGACCCGCGATGGGTACCGAACAAGCGACACCGGGCCGGCGACTGGAAAATGCTGGGTCGCACGCGCGGGGGCCGACGGCTGACGATCGTGGTGAGATACGACCCGGCGCGACGCCTGCTGCGGCCCATCACCGGCTGGGACACCACCGTCGCCGAGCGGAGTCGCTACTCCAAGGGTCGCTAGTGCATGATGAGCACGAGACGCCATCGAGGAGGAAGCATGAGCGAAGCCCAGGACGCTGCTTTCTACCAGCAGCACCGAGATGACGAGCAGGAGTGGGGCGACGCTGTAGAGCGTCCGGTTCGTCGCAGGTCAGAGCGGCGTCGCCTTGCGGCCATGGTTTCCGTTCGGTTCTCCGCGGAGGAAGCGAGCCTCATCCGCCTTGCCGCTACCCGGGAAGGTACTTCCCTCTCGAACTTTCTTCGCACGGCTGCGCTCGGGGCAGCCGGCGGTTCTTCAGGTGGCGTGTCGTTGGCGGTCGCGAGCAAGCCGGAAGGCAGCATCGGTTTCGGGGCACAGCTCGGGTTCGGTCAAGAGGTTGTCCTGCCGGTGCTCCTGACAGGCTGGCGCGCTTGACCTCATCACCGCGCCATCTGGTTCACCCCACGGCGGGTCGTCTCGCTGACGCCCTGCCTCCTCGACCGCCATGGCGCAGGGAAGGGTCAGGCCCCCGCGTCCTCGGACACGGCCACGAGCCGCTCCCGCGGGCGCAGCGCGCGGGGGATCGCGAAAGCGGCGAGCGCGCCGGCGAGCACGACCGCCGCGCCGATCCAAACCGCCGGCGTCAGCCCGTCCACGAACCGCTGCCCTGAGCCGTAGCCCCCGTAGCTCGAGAAGACTGTGGCAAGCACGGCGACGCCAAAGACGCCCCCAAGCTCGCGGATGGCGTTGTTCGCTCCGGAAGCTTGGCCCTCTTCCTCGGCTTGCACGGCGCTCAGGACGACGTTGGCGACGGGCGCGAAGAAGAGCGCCATACCCGTGCCCGAGACGATGAACGGGGCCACGAGACTCGCGTAGGGCACGCTGGGCGTCGTGAGCAGCGCGATCCAGGCAAGACCCAGCGCCTGAATCGCGAGACCGAAGGCCATGATCGGCCGCCCGCCGATGCGGTCGGAGAGCGCACCCGCGAGCGGCGAGACGAACATCGGCATCACTGTCCACGGGAGGATGCGGAGGCCCGCGGCCAGCGGCGAGTAACCCTGGACCGTCTGGAGGAACTGCGCGAGCAGGAAGACCGAGCCGAACATGCCGAAGTACATGAGCAGGGACGCGACGTTCGTCAGCGCGAAGGTCCGGCTGCGGAAGAAGCGCAGCGGCAGCATCGGGTACGGAGCGCGCAGCTCCCACAGGACGAACAGCGCCACGACCGCGGCGCCGGCCGACAATGCGCCGACGATCTCGGCGCTGCCCCAGCCGACCTGGTCAGCCCGCACGAGACCCCACACGACCCCGAAGAGGCCGACGCTGGCCAGGCCGAGACCGGTCAGGTCGAGCTTGTCGGAGGGCCCGTGGCTCTCCGCCAGCCGCGACCATGCGAGTGGCGCGACGATCAGCCCGATGGGCACGTTCGGCCAGAAGATCCACTGCCAGGAGATGCCTTCCACGATGGCGCCACCAACGAGCGGGCCGAGCGCGATGGCAAGGCCGCCGACAGCACCCCAGGCGCCGAGCGCGAGTCCGCGCCGTTCGGCCGGGACGGCGGCGGACAGCATCGTCAGCGTCAGCGGGACCACGATGGCGCCGCCCACACCCTGCACGGCGCGAAAGGCGATCAGCGCTTCGACGCTCGGGGCGAGGGCAGCGCCCATCGAGCCAAGCGCGAAGACCACCATGCCGCCGGCGAAGAGCCGCCGGCGCCCGAAACGGTCACCAAGGGCCGCACCGGTGAGGAGCAGCACCGCGAACGTGAGTGTGTAAGCGTTGACCGTCCACTCCAGGTTCGCCAGGGTAGCGTGCAGGTCCTGGCGGATCACGGGCAGCGCGGTGATCACGACGAGGTTGTCGAGCGAGACCATGAACAGGGCGATGGAGGTGATGACGAACGTCCAGAGTGTGCGTGGGGTGAGCTTGATGGTCATGGACCTTCTCCCGCGTAAGTAGTGACTGATTACTCCCTTTCTCCGACAAAAAAAGAGCGCTCCGCCTACACCTCCTCGTGACACACGTCTCGGCAAGCGTCCATCAGCCGCCTCGGCCACCCCTCTTCGGCTTCGAGCACGTCCAGCGCGGCCATCACATTGAGCAGCATCCCGAACGCGACGAAATCCCTCACCCGTCCCGGGTCGGCTCCCGAGGCCCGCTCGATCAGCTCGACGAGCTGCCCAAAACCGCGGCGCGCGAGCGCTCGCACCTCGGGGTCGTCGCAGGCGGCGTGCGTCTGCAACTGCATGCGCAGCTTCTGCCGATCGCTCAGCAGCTCGTGGTAGGCCTCGCCGATCGCCTCGAGCGCCTCATCGCCCCGCTTGCCCTCGGTTGCGCGCAGAAACGTCTCCAGCGTGATCCGGTAGCAATGCTCAGCGGCCGCGAGGAAGAGGTCCTTCTTCGTGCCGAAGAGACGAAAGAGGTAGGGCTGCGAGACACCGGCACGGTGCGCGATGGCATCGGTCGAGGCGCCGTGCAGACCGCGCTCGGCGAACTCAGCGAACGCCGCCGCGATGATCTCGCGGCGCCGCTCCTCGGCGGTCTTGCGCAGCACTGCAGCCCCCATGGCGAAGCAAAGTTATCACTCACTCACACCGGCCGTCAAGCCTTGCATGAGGCTTGACGGCCTCGGGGGGGGGCGTAAGATTCGCATCAAGGGCGGGCGGCGAGTAACCACCGGGAGGCCGGACATGAGATCCCTCCGACTCCAGCGCGCCGTGTTGCTCCTCGCCTTGACGCCGGCGGTCGCCTCGCTGCTGGCCG
>JAJYLG010000022.1 GCA_021787985.1 Chloroflexota bacterium | reverse complement strand
CCGTTCCGCAGAGGGCGCCCCGCGCGTCCCGTCGTGTCGTCGTGCGCTGCCAGTGTGTTGCCCCCCTCACCGCGGTCCTGCGTGATTCAGAGTACCGGGTGGACACGCGGTCACGCCTGGCCGCCGCGCGTGTCAGGCAAAAGCTGACACGAAGTCAGGTACTCACCGGTCGCGCTCCGTGATGGTTCGACGTAGGGTGATGGTGAATGACCGCGCCGTCCGACCGCGCGATGCAGTCGGCCATAGGCGCGCGCCAGTGCGCGCGCCCTGCGACGCTGCCCGGACCGCGGGCGGTCGGTACGGCCGATCACGCTCCAGCGTGAAGGAGAGGTGTTATGGCCCAGGACAGCGTGACGGTCATCGACAACCGCACCGGCCGCTCCTACGAGATCCCGATCGTCGATGGCACAGTCCGCGCGATGGACTTCCGCCAGATCAAGGTCTCCAGCGACGACTTCGGTCTGATGGTCTATGACCCGGCATTCACCAACACCGCCAGTTGCCGCAGCTCGATTACGTACATCGACGGAGAGCGCGGCATCCTCGAGTACCGCGGCTATCCGATCGACCAGCTCGCGGAGCACAGCACGTTCCTCGAGGCGGCCTACCTGGTCATCTACGGCGAGCTTCCCACCCGCGCCCAGCTCGACCAGTGGACGCGCAACATCACCTACCACACCTACGTGCACGAGAACATCAAGCGCTTCATGGCAGGCTACAACTACGACGCCCACCCGATGGGGATCCTGGTCGGCACCACCGCGGCCCTGTCGACCTTCTACCCCGACGCGAAAGACGTGGACGACCCCCAGTCCCGTGAGATGCAGACCTGGCGCCTGCTCGCCAAGATGCCGACCATCGCCGCCTACGCCTTCCGCCACAGCCACGGTCTGCCGTACGTCTACCCGGACAACGACCTGAGCTACACGGGGAACTTCCTCTCCATGCTCTGGAAGATGTCCGAACCACAGTACAAGCCCAACCCCGTCCTCGAGCACGCGCTCGACGTCCTCTTCATCCTCCATGCGGACCACGAGCAGAATTGCAGCGCCAACGCCATGCGCTCGGTGGGTAGCTCGCGACCAGACCCGTACTCGGCCACCGCCGCCGCCACGGCCGCGCTGTATGGCCCGCTCCACGGCGGCGCCAACGAGGCCGTCATCCGCATGCTGCTGCAGATCGGCGACAAGAAGAACGTGCCCGAGTTCATCAGGCACGTGAAGGCCGGCGAACGGAAGCTGATGGGCTTCGGCCACCGGATCTACAAGAGCTACGACCCCCGCGCGAAGATCATCAAGCGTACGGCCTACGAGGTCTTCGAGATCGCCGGTCGCAACCCGCTGATCGATGTCGCGCTGGAGCTCGAGCGGGCCGCGCTCGAGGACGAGTACTTCATCGAGCGCAAGCTCTATCCGAACGTCGACTTCTACTCGGGGATCATCTACCAGGCGCTGGGCTTCAGCATGGAGATGTTCCCGGTGTTGTTTGCGATCGCGCGCACGGCCGGCTGGCTCGCACAGTGGCGCGAGATGATCACCGACCCGGAGCAGAAGATCGCGCGGCCGCGGCAGGTGTACACGGGCCTTCGCCGGCGCGACTTCGTGCCGATCGAGGAGCGCGGGAAGGTGGCGGTGGCGTAGCGCAGGCAGGCCGCGCGGCGAGAGCGCGGGCACGCCCCACCTGGCGTGGGACGGCGGCGAGCTCCTGCCTGCAGCGGGCAGGCGGGGGTGCAGCCCTGTAGGACGGGCCTGCTACAGCGGCCGCCACCATAGGATGCGGCGCGCACGGCCGCGCTCGAGCAACCAGGCCAGTGCCACGCCCCCGATCATCGCCAGGCCCGCGACCAGGAACACATCGTTGAACGTCTGCTGCATCGCGGCGCGGTACTGCTCCGACCCCTCCAGACCGAAGCGGCGGAACACGTCCGCCGCCCGCTCGGTGAAGCGGCCAAGGCCCTGTGTCGCCAGCAGCGCCATGCCCACGATCATGCCCGTCGTCTGCAGTACCTGGAGGAGCGCGGCGGCCGCCGCTCGCTCGTGCTCCTTGACGATGTCGAGCACCGTGGCCACCGCGGGCGCATCGGCGAGGGTGAAGCCGAATCCGGCGACCCCGAGCGTCAGCCACAGCTCCGTTGACGTCGCCGGGACGCTCCAACCGCGCATCAGCAGGAACCCGACGCCCGCCATCGCCATCGCCAACGCGGCCGTCGTACGGTACCCGAGGCGCGTGGCGAGCAGCCCGCCGATCACCCCTCCCAGCGGCATGAACAGCATCATCCGCATCAGGTTCAGCCCGCCGGTCAGGGCCGACTCCTCGTACAGCGTGTCGCTGATCAGCGGCACGCAGACCATGGCCGTGATGAGGCCGGCGCCGACGACGAAGTACAGCGCGTTCGCCGCCAGATACCGCACCTGGCGGAAGTAGCGCAGGTCCAGCATCGGCGCGGGGATGCGCAACTCGCGCCAGGTGAACGCCGCCAGCAACGCCAGGCCGGCCGCGCCCAGGAGGACGCTCATCCAGAGGGGCCGCGGAGCCGCTCCGTTATCCGTCAACGCCACGGTGCCCAGCGTCAGGCCGAGCGTCAGCATGAACCCGCCCGTCCAGTCCACCGGCACACGCTCCTGCCGCGGCACCTCGCGCGCCAGCAGCGGCACCAGCACGAGGATCGGCATGGCGAGCGGGAGGTTGAGCCAGAAGAGGCCGCGCCAGCCGATGTGGCTCGCCCACCACGCGCCCCAGAGTGGACCGAGCAGGCTCGACGCGTCGTCGAGCGCCGTCATGCTGCCGATGGCCAGCGGCCGCCGCCGGCGCGGCAAGATGCTCACGGCCATCGCCATCGAGATCGGCACCAGCGCCCCGCCACCGATCGCCTGCATCCCGCGGAAGACCACGATCCACCACAGGCTTGGCGAAAGCGCGACCGCCACCGAGCCGAGCATGAACAGCAGCAGCGAGAGGCAGTAGAGCCGGACGTGGCCGAACACATCGGCGATCCGGCCCATCAGCGGCATCGCCACGGTGTAACCGAGCAGGTAGCCGCTGATGATCCAGGAGGCGTCGCCGAAACGCGACACCGGTAGCTGGATGTCCTTGAGGATGTCCGGCAGGATCGTCACCACGAAGGTCTGGTCGAACCCGCCGACGAAGATGCCCACTCCCAGCGCGAGCACGAGCAGCCACGGCGACCGTGCCGTGCGTAGCTCGACCGGTTGTGCCCCGGCAACCGCCGCCTGTGTGCCAAGCATCGCGCCCTGCTACTGACCCGCCGGCGGCGTCACTTCTACCGTCTTGCCGAAGCCCGACAGCGCCACGTCGCGCTCGATGTTGCTCGGCTCGTCCTTCGTCAGCGGACCCACGAGCCGGATCCGGTAGATGCGGTGATCCTGCTTGCCGATCCACACCGTCGCGTCTACCTTGCGCCCGGGCTCCGCGGCGGTGGCGATGGAGCTCAGCGCCGCGGCATCGACCTTCCCCCCGATCACCACGGTCTCGACGCCGCTCACCTTCTCCGCCCCCGTCACCTTCGGGTCCTCGACTTTGCGTACCGCCGCGATGAGGCCGTTCTGGGGATCGAAGATCTGGCCCGTCTTCGTGCCTTCGGGCAGGAGCTGGTACTGGCCGCTGGCGAACGGGTTGCTGATCCAGGTCTTGTCGCCCACGTTCACCACCGTCACGTTGACCACGAAGCCGCCCTGGACGCGCGCCGAAACGTCAGCCCGGAACTTGTCCGGCCGCACGAAGTCGCCCTCGGCGCGGGTCATCGCCAGCCCGAGCGCGATGGCGCTGGCGCCGTTCTTGTGGGTCAGGAGGAAGTGAAAGCCCGGCAGCGCGTCCATCGTGTCCGCCGCCTCGCTCAACAGCGCGGCCGGGTTCACGCTGGTCTTCCCGCCCTTGCTGCCGCAGGCCAGCAGGCCCGCCGCGAGCGCCAGCGTCATCCCAGCAAGCAGCAACTTGCGCACCAACCACCCCCCCAGCAGCTAGGGCCGCACCTCGACCGCGGGCTCCCCGGCCTCCACCACGCCGATCCGCCAGAGCGGCCCATGCTCGGCCGTCGCCGCATGGTCGAGCGCCTCGGCCCGCTCGGCCGGGACGGCCATCAGCAGGCCGCCCGAGGTCTGCGGATCGTGGAGCAGCCGCAGCAGCGAAGGCTCCACGTCGCCGCGTAGGTCCAGCCAGCGCCGATAGTACTCCTCGTTGCGCGTCGTGCCGGCCGTGCCGTACCCGCGCCGGTACAGGTCGAGCACGCCCGGGAGCTGCGGCACCCTCCCCGCCCCGATCACCAGCCGTACGCCGCCCGCCTGCGCCATCTCGGCCGCATGACCCACCAGCCCAAAGCCAGTGATGTCCGTCATGGCGTGGACGTCGTGCGCCAGCGCCAGGTGCATCGCGTGACGTCCCAGGCGGCGCATGGACGCGGTCGCGCCGGCGTACGTCTCTGCGCTCACCACGTCGCTGCGCACTGACGACACGACCACGCCGGTGCCGAGCGGCTTCGACAGGAACACCACATCCCCCGGTTGCGCACCGCGTTTGCGCACCACCCGGTCCGGGTGGACCAAGCCGGTGACCGCCAGTCCGTACTTCGGCTCACGGTCCGTCATCGTGTGCCCCCCGACAATCGCGCCCCCCGCCTCATGCACCTTGATGATGCCGCCGCGGAAGACGTCCGCGATGATCTCCGGGTCGAGGTCATCGGGGAAGGCGCCGACGTTGAGCGCCACCAGCACCTCGCCGCCCATGGCGAACACGTCGTTCATGGCGTTGGCAGCGCCGATCTCGCCCCACGTTACGGGATCGTCGTGGACCGGCGGGAAGAAGTCGACCGTCTGGACCAACGCCAGGTCGGGAGCAAGGCGCACGATAGCGGCATCGTCGGGCTCGTTCAGCCCAACGACGACCTCGGGACGATTCGCCTGCGCGACCAGCGGAGCGATCCGGCGCAGTACCTGCGCCAGGGCCTCAGGGCCCAGCTTCGACGCTCAGCCGCCGCAAGCGGTCAGGGCGGTCATCCGCACCTCTTCCCGCGTCACGCGACCTCCTCGTGCGCCCTTGGCGCGCCTTGCATCTACCGTACGCCGGGCCTGCGTTACGCTTCCAGATGATGAGGCCCTGGAACGCCCCCGTGGGCGGCGCCACGCGAACCGGCGCCGCGGCCCTTCTCCGCTCGTGACCCCGGCCGAGATCGTGGAGCGCCTGCGGCCGCTCTACGGCCAGCGACAGTGGCGACCCCACGGCGACGCCGTCGCCGAGCTCGTGCTCACCATTCTCAGCCAGAACACCAGCGACCGAAACTCCGGCCGTGCCTTCGCCACCCTGATGGACCGCTACGGCTCGTGGGACGCGGTCGTCGACGCCCCCACCAACGAGCTGGTCGACACGATCCGCGTCGGCGGCCTGGCGCTGCAGAAGGCGCCACGCATCCAGGCGGTCTTGCACCGCGTGCGCGAGGCCGCGGCCGGCTGGGATCTCGGCTGGCTGGACCCGCTGCCATTGGACGAAGCGCGGGCCTGGCTGACCGGGCTTCCGGGCGTCGGTCCGAAGACGGCGGCCTGCGTGCTGCTGTTCGCCTGCGGCCGGCCCGCCCTGCCGGTGGACACGCACGTCCACCGGGTGGCACGGCGCCTGGGCATCATCGAACCGAAGACGAGCGAGGTGAAGGCTCACGTGCTGCTGGAGGCGCTCGTCCCGCCGGAGCGCGTGTACGACTTCCACGTGCTGCTCATCAAGCACGGCCGCCGCACGTGCACGGCCCGCGGCCCGCGCTGCGACCACTGCCCGCTGCTGGAGGGCTGTCCGCGCGTCGGCCTGCCGCCGCGGGAGCCCAGCGAGCTCCCCGCTTGAGCCGTGCCGCTCGGCGCGCGTATCGTGAACGCGCAAGATGATAGACGTCGCGATCCTGAACGTGACCGGGTACGCCGGAGCGGAGCTGGCGCGGCTGCTGTCCCACCATCCCGACGTGCGCATCGTCGCGGTGACGGGCCGCAGCGCGGCCGGCAAGCGGCTGGGCGAGGTCTTCCCACACCTCGCGCGCCTCGACCTGGCGATTGAGACGGAGACGGAGCGCGGCGACCTGGCCTTCTCGGCTCTGCCGCATGCCGCCGCGGCCGAGACGCTGCTCCCGTTCGTCCGTCGCGGCGTGCCGGTCATCGACCTCTCGGCCGACTTCCGTCTGCGCGATGCCGCCGTTTACGAGCGCTGGTACCGCCATGCCCATGTCGCACCTGAGCTGCTCGACCGCGCCGTCTACGGCATGCCGGAGCTGCACCGCGACGCCATCCGCACCGCGGGGATCATCGCGTGTCCCGGCTGCTACCCAACGGCGGCCATCCTGGCGGTGGCGCCGGCCGTGCGCGCCGGCCTCGTGAATGGCGACGTGATCGTGGACGCGAAGAGCGGCATCAGCGGCGCCGGGCGCGGCCTCGGCCTCACCTATCACTTCGCCGAGGCGAACGAGAGCGTCTCCGCCTACGCCCTTGACGGTCATCGCCACCTGCCCGAGATCAGCCAGGAGCTGGCCGCCCTGCGCGAGGGCGTCGCGCCCGCGGTGACGTTCGTGCCGCACCTCGTGCCCATGACGCGCGGCATCCTCGCCACCTGCTACGCCCCCTTGGCGGACGGCCTGCGCGGCCGCGACGACGCCGCCTCTGTGCTGCGGGCCGCCTATGAGCGTGCGTACACCGCCGAGCCCTTCACCCACCTCGTGGAGACGCCGCCCGCCACCAAGCACACCCTCGGCACCAACGATTGCCTGGTCCACGTCACCGTCGACCCGGAGCGCCGCCGCATGGTGGCCGTGGCTGCCGTCGATAACCTGGTCAAGGGAGCCGCCGGCCAGGGCGTGCAGTGCATGAACATCCGCCTCGGCCTACCGGAGACGCGCGGGCTCGAGGCAGCGGCCCTCTACCCATGACCGCCGCGCGTCCGGCGGCGCCGCTGGTCGTGGACCCGGCCGGCCATGTCACCGTGCCGCTCGGGTTCGTCGCGGGCGCGGGCAGCGCCGACGTACGCGGGCACGGCGACGCGCGCCTCGACGTCGCCATTCTCTACTCCCGGGAGCCGTGCGCCTCGGCCGCACTCTTCACGCGCAGTGCGGTGCGCAGCGCCACGGTCCAGGTCTGTGTCGAGCATGCGCAGCGGCCCGCCCCGAGCGGCCTGCGCGCGGTAATCGTCAACAGCGGCAACGCCAACGCCTCCACCGGACCGCAGGGGCTGGCCGATGCCCGCCGCATGACCGAGGTCGTGGCAGCCACCCTCGGGCTCGACCCCCGCGAGGTGGGCGTGGCCTCCACGGGCGTGATCGGCCGTCCGCTGCCGATCGAGCGGATCGCCACCGTGGTGCCCGGCATGAAGCTCTCGCGCGTCGGCGGTGCCCGTTTCGCCCAGGCAATCATGACCACCGACACGCGGCCGAAGCAGGTGGCCGTCGAGTTCAGCCTGGGCGACGCCTCCGCCCGCGTGGCCGGCTGCGCCAAGGGGAGCGGCATGATCCACCCCGACCTCGGCACGACGCTCGCGTTCATCACGACGGATGTGGCCGTGCCCGCGAACGACCTGCGACGCTGGCTCACCGAGACGGCGGACGACACCTTCAACATGGTCACGGTCGACGGCGATACCAGCCCGAGCGACACGCTGCTGTGCTTCGCGAACGGGGCCAGCGGGCTGAGCAGCTCCGAGCCGGACGTGGCCGCAGCCTTCCGCGACGCGCTGGAGGCGGTCTGCCGCCACCTGGCCCGCTCGATCGCGGCCGACGGCGAGGGCGCGGGCCACCTGATCGAGGTCCGCACCGTCCGCGCTCCCGACCGCGAGGCCGCACGCCGCGTCGCCCGGACGATCGCCGGCTCGATGCTGGTCAAGTCGGCCATCCACGGGCGCGACCCGAACTGGGGCCGCGTCGTGGCGGCGGCGGGTCGTGCCGGCGTGCCGCTGGTCGAGGAGCGAATGTCGGTCGACTTCGCCGGCGTCCGCGTGTTCGACTGCGGCCGCCCGCTACCGATCGACGAGCCCGCCCTGCGCCAGGCGCTGGCCGCGCCGGAGGTCAGCATCAGCGTCGATCTCGGGCTGGGCGAGGCGGCCGCGACGGCCTGGGGCTGCGACCTCACTCCTGAGTACGTGCACATCAATGCTGACTACACCACCTGACGAGCTGCCCCCACCGTCCGGCGCGCTCGTCGTCAAGATCGGCGGCAGCACGCTCGGCGAGGCCGACACCACGCTCGACGACGTGGCGGCGCTCGCGGTCGCCGGCTGGCGCGTGGTGCTCGTGCACGGCGGCGGGCCGCTCATCTCCCAGTGGCTCGACCGGCTCGGCATCCCATCGCAGTTCGAGCGCGGGCTGCGCGTCACGACATCGGACGTGCTCGACGTTGCCGCCGCCGCGCTGGCCGGCCTCGTCAACAAGAGCCTCGTCGCCGGGCTGCGTCGGCGGGGCGCCGACGCATTCGGCCTGAGCGGTGCCGACGGCGGCCTGCTGCGCTGCGAGCTCGAAGACCCCAAGCTGGGCTTGGTCGGCAGCGTCGTTGCCGTCCGTGGCGAGCTGCTGGAGGAGCTACTCGACCTGGGCACGACGCCGGTCGTCGCCCCGATCGGCCTGGGCCCCCGAGGTGAGCTGTTGAACGTGAACGCCGACGCGGCAGCGGGCGCGCTCGCGGCCGCCCTGCGCGCCGGATGGCTCGTGTTCGCCACCGACGTCGACGGCGTACGCGATCGCGACGGCCAGCGCCTCGCCCGCCTCGGCCCCTCCGACGTGCGCACCCTCGTCCGCCGCAAGGTGATCGCCGGCGGCATGCTGCCGAAGGTCGACGGGGCCATGGTCGCCGCCGCCGCCGGATGCCGCGCCGTGATCCTGGACGCGCGGGCCCCCCGCGCGCTGGTGGCGGCCCTGCGCGGACGGCCGCTCGGCACGCGCGTCGTCCCCGGCCGCTAACCGATCGGCTCGCGCTCGCGGCCGCTCGACTGCCCGAGATGATCGACGCTCGTCCCGGTGGCGGCCCCGTGCGCGAGCTTGCGACCGGAGTCGTCCGCCGCGTACGATCGCGCGCAGGACTTCCCTCGCGCCCGAGGCCTCGCGGGGCATGGCACAGAGGCTGCCGACGATGACGCCCAGGCTCGCCCGGCTACCGGAGTCGATGCCGCCGATGCCCGCCCCATGACGGAGTGTGCCATGGCGATCGACCGCGACTGGCAAACCCTGGAGAAGCACCTCTACATGCAGACGGGCAAGCGCTTGCCCATCGTCCTCGTGCGCGGCGAAGGCACCCGCGTGTGGGATGCGAACGGCAACGAGTACCTGGATTTCCTGGCCGGGATCGCGGTCAACGTGCTCGGGCACTCGCATCCCGTCGTCGTGCACGCGCTCGAGGACCAGGCCCGTAAGCTGATCCACGTCAGCAACTACTTCTACACCACGCCGCAGATCGAGCTCGCCGAGCTCCTGACCGAGTCGACCGGCCTGGACCGCGTCTTCTTCTGCAACAGCGGGGCCGAGGCAGTGGAGGGCGCGCTCAAGCTGGCGCGCAAGTGGGGCAAGGTGCGCAAGGGCGGCGCATTCGAGGTCATCGCCACGGTCGGCGGGTTCCACGGGCGCACGATGGGCGCGCTCGCCGCGACCGGCACCGTCAAGTACCGCACGCCCTTCGAACCACTGCCCCCGGGCTTCTTCCACGTGCCGTACAACGACCTGGACGCCATCAAGGCGGCCACGACGCCCCGGACCTGCGCCATCATCGTCGAGGCCGTCCAGGGCGAGGCCGGCGTGATCGTGCCGGACGACGACTACCTGCCCGGCCTGCGGCAATGGTGCGACCGGAACGGCATCCTGCTCATCGTGGACGAGGTTCAGACCGGGGTCGGCCGAACCGGCCGGCTCTTCGGCTGGCAGCTCACCGGCGCCCGGCCGGACATCATGACCGTGGCCAAGGGCCTGGGTGGTGGCGTGCCCATCGGCGCGTTCCTCGCCCGCGAGGAGGTTGCGTCCGCCTTCGACCCCGGCGACCACGGCACCACCTTCGGCGGCAACCCCCTCGCCACCGCCGTCGGCTTCGCCGTCCTGAGCCACGTCATCGAGCACGACTTGCCCGATGAAGCGGCGAGCAAGGGCCGGCGCTTCATCTCCGGATTGCGGTCGATCGAGGACCGGCATCCCGGTATCAGCGAGGTGCGCGGTCGCGGCCTGATGGTGGCGATGGAGCTCGACAGCGAGGTCGCCGACGAGCTGTCGTCGGACCTACTGGGCCGCGGGTTGATCGCCAACGCCATCCGACCAACGACCGTCCGTTTCCTGCCGCCGCTCACGGTGACCGAGCGCGAGCTGGACCGCGCGCTGGGGATCATCGAGGACGCGCTGCACGCGCGCGCGAAACGCGGCTAAGCGCTCAGCCCCGTCCAGAGACCGCGCGCCGCCGCCAGCGCGATCAGCAGCGAGACCACGCCGAACAGCAGCCCCTCACGTCCCGGCATGTGCTTGCGCTCGAGCAGACCGAAGGCCGCCAGGACCAGCAGCGCCGGGCCGTAGACGTAGTGCTGCCAACCGAGCGGCGCGCGATGGCCCTCGGCGTAGAGCCACACGCCGAGCAGCACCTGCGGCACCACTGACGCCCACGCGGTCGCGGTTAACCACCAGAACCCGACGATCGCCGGACGCCCCCGCCGCCACATCAGCAGCCCCCAGGCCGCCACCACCACGTTCAGCGCGCAGACGACCACGCCCCAGGCCAGGTGCACCTGCGCCAGGCTCACCCCCAACCAGCCCAGGACCTGCACGACGCGCGCCGCGACGTACACGCCGGCGGCGCCCAGCATCAGCTTGAAGTGCCACGGCAACGGCGCGCGACGGGCGGCGCCACGCGACGGCTGCGGGGTAGGTCGTTTCTGCGGCACGGCCATCCGAGCTCGAACCTCGCCGTCCATGATAGCCGGCGCACCGTGCCGTCGTTGCCACCGGGTCGCCCCCCGCCACGCTGGCGCCTGCCAACAGCCAACCGCACGGCTGCCTGTAGCGATCCGACCTGCGATACTGGCGATGCCATGGGAAACAAGATCGTCCTCGCCTACTCCGGCGGGCTCGACACGACCGTCGCCATCCGCTGGCTCAAGGAGTCCTACGGCTACGACGTCATCGCGCTGACCATCGACGTCGGCAATGAGAAGGACTTCACCGTGCTGGAAGAGCGCGCCCGCACCGCCGGCGCGGAGAAGCTCGTCGTGCGCGACGCCAAGCAGCTCTTCATCGAACATTTCGTCTGGCCCGCGCTGCAGGCGGACGCCGTCTACGAGGACGGCTACCCGCTCGCCACCGCGCTCGCTCGGCCGCTGATGGCCTACCTCATGTGCGAGGTCGCCCGCGAGGAGAGCGCGACGGCCGTGGCTCACGGTTGCACCGGCAAGGGCAACGACCAGGTGCGCTTCGACGTGTCGATCAGCGCGCTGGCCCCGCACCTGAAGATCGTGGCGCCGGTCCGCGAGTGGAAATGGAGCCGCGACGACGAGATCGAGTTCGCCCGCGCCAACGATATCCCCATCCCGGTGACGCAGGCGAACCCCTACAGCACCGACGAGAACCTCTGGGGGCGATCCATCGAGGCGGGCGTGCTGGAAGATCCCTGGGTGGAGCCGCCGGACGATGTCTGGACGTGGACCAGCGACCCGCGCGGCGCTCCCGACGAGCCGGCTTACCGCACAATCACGTTCGAGCGCGGACGCCCGCTGGCGATCGACGATGAGCGTCTGGACGGCGTAACCCTGGTCCGCCGCCTTAACGAGCTGGCCGGAGCACACGGCGTCGGCCGCGTCGACCAGGTGGAGAACCGGCTCGTGGGGATCAAGTCGCGCGAGGTGTACGAGGCTCCCGCCGCCGTCACCCTGCTGGCGGCCCACCGCGCGCTCGAGCAGCTCACTCTCACGCGTGAGCAGGTGCGCTTCAAGCAGCGCGTCAGCCAGGAGTACGCCGACCTGATCTACAACGGCCGTTGGTTCACCACGCACCACCGCGACCTCGCGGCCTACGTGCAGAGCACCCAGCGCCACGTCAGCGGCGACGTCCGCGTGCGGCTCCACCGAGGCACGGTCACCATCGCCGGCAAGCGCGCCCCGGACAGCCTCTACAGCCTCGAGCAGGCGACCTACGGGCGCGAGGACCAGTTCGACCAGGACGCCGCGCTCGGTTTCATCAAGATCTGGGGGCTCCCGGTGCGGCTGCAGGCCGAGCGCCAGTTGCTGCGTGAGGCGGAAGGCCCGCTCGCCATCGCCAGCCCGGAATGAATCCCCTCCGCGCCGTGCTCTTCGACCTCGGCGACACGCTCTGGCACTTCCCGCGCCGCCCGTCGGGCGAGGAGCTGCGCCGGTTGGGCGGCGAGCGTCTGGCCCGCTGCTTCGCGGAGCACGGCCTCGCGGTCGAAGACCCGGCCGCACTGTGGGCGGACGTCCGCGACCGGCTGCGCGCGCTGACCCGGCGCGCCATTCTGGACGACGCGCTCAGCCTCGACTACGTCGAGATGGTCCGCGCTGCGCTCGCCACCGCCGGCCTGCCGGGCGATCGCGCGCTGGCCGAAGCCGCGTGGGGCGCCTGGAACCTGGGCGGCGCCGCGTATGGTCGCGAGCTGCTGGCGGAAGCCCTACCCACGCTCGAACAGCTCACCGCCCGCGGGCTCTTCCTCGGTTGTGTGACCAACCGCGCCTATGGCGGTCCACGGTTTCGCGCGGAGCTCGAGGAGTGCGGTTTGTCTCGCTACTTCGCCACGCTCCAGGTGTCCTGCGATGCCGGTTTGCGCAAGCCACAGCCGGCCATCTTCCTGCGAGCCGCCGCCGATCTCGGCGTCGCACCCGAGCAGACGGCCGTGGTGGGCGACTCGCTGCGGGCCGACGTGTGGGGCGCGCACCGCGCCGGCATGTGGGCCGTATGGCGGCAACCGTCCTCCCCGGCCGAGGAGGACCGCGTCTGGCCGGTCGCCGAGGGCGACCCCTCCGCTCGCCCGGACCTCGTGGTCGGGTCGGTCGCGGATCTGCTGACCCACCCGGCGTTCGGAGGCGCCTGAATGCTGCGGGCCGTGCTCTTCGACCTCGGCGACACGCTCTGGCAGATGCCGATCCCCATCGAGCGCGGGCACCTACACACCCTCGTCGCGCGGGCCGTGACACGCACGCTCGATGGACACGGCCTGCCCGCTGGCTGGGACGCCGTGTGCTTCGCCGCCGACCTGCACACCGCCATGGAGGCGGCGCTCGAGTCGGCGCACCACGGCAATCTGGCCGCACCCGATGGCCCGGCAATCCTCGAACGCGTTGCGTCCCGCCATGGGCTGACCCTTGACCCGGACCTTCGCGACGCGCTGTGGCAGGCCGCGTTCATCCACCCGGACTCGCTGGGCCGACAGGTGTATCCGGACGCGGCGGAGACCCTGGCCTGGCTCCGCGGTCACGGGTACGCCGTCGGGGTGGTCTCCAACCGCTGGTTCGGCGGGCCCTTGCTCGCCGCGGAGCTCCAGTCCGCGGGACTGGCGGCGTACGTGACCGCGGCCGTCTGCTCCTGCGACTGCGGCTGGCTGAAGCCGCATCCGGAGATCTTCGCGCGTGCCCTCGCGGCGCTCGACGTGCCCGCCGGCGATGCCCTCCTGGTCGGCGACAGCCCGCTGGCGGACCTCCAGCCTGCCGCGATGCTGGGCATGCGCACCTGCTGGAAGCGCAACGGCTCGCGCCTCCACCCGTTGCCGCCGGGACTGCATCCCGATCACCGCATCGACGACCTGCGCGAGATCCGCTGGTTGCCCTACTTCTTCGCGCGCCGCGAGGCCGGAGCGCTGCCCGCAGCGTCCGCTGTCCCGGACGAGACCGCAGAGGAGCGACGCTGATGGCACAGGACAAGGCGAAGCGCGCGGCCGGGCCGCCGCCCGAGGAGACGCATGCCGCCGCCATGTGGGGCGGCCGCTTCAAGGAGAGCGTGCACCCGATCGCCTTCCTCACGACCAGCAGCCTGGCGCAAGACAGCCGCTTCCTGCTCGAGGACCTCCTCTGCTCCATCGCCCACGCGCGCATGCTTGGCCGCCAGGGAATCATCGACCGCGGCGAGGCCGACCACATCGTGCAGGCGCTCGATCAAATGGCCACCGAGGCGGACGAGGACCGGCTCGAGCTGCCCGAAGACGCCGAGGACGTGCACAGCGCCGTGGAGCAGCTCCTCGTCCAGCGCGTGGGTGAGATCGGCTATCGATTGCACACCGCGCGCTCGCGCAACGACCAGGTGGCGGCCGACTTCCGCCTGTACACCGCCCAGGCCGTCTACCGCATATTCGAGTCCCTTCTCGCCCTGCAGGACGCCCTCGTGCGCGTCGCCGAGCGTGAGACCGACACGGTCATGCCCGGCTACACGCACCTGCAGCGCGCCCAGCCCGTACTCTTGGCCCACCATCTGCTGGCCTACTACGAGATGTTCGACCGCGACACCGACCGGCTCGACGAATGCATGGCGCGCGTCATCGTCTCGCCGCTTGGATCGGGAGCCCTGGCCGGCGTGCCCTACCCGGTGGACCGCCGGTTCGTGGCGCAGCAGCTCGGCTTCCCCAAGATCACGCGCAACAGCATCGACGCCGTGTCGGACCGCGACTACCTCCTGGAGCTGCTGGCCACCCTGGCCATCATCGGCGTGCACTGCTCCCGGCTGGCCGAGGAGCTGGTGCTCTGGTCGACGGCCGAGTTCGGCTTCGTGCGCCTGCCCGATGCCTGGGCCACCGGATCGAGCATCATGCCTCAGAAGAAGAACCCGGACATCGCCGAGCTGGCCCGCGGACGCACCGGCAGGCCGGTCGCCGCCTTCGTCGAGCTCGCGACACTCCTCAAGGGGCTGCCGCTCGCCTACAACCGCGACCTGCAGCAGGACAAAGGAACGCTCTACGCGGCCGAAGATGCCGTGATGCTTACGCTCGTCGCATTGGCCGAGATGCTCCCCGCCCTCGAGTTCGACCGCGAGCGGATGCGCGCCGCCGCATCGGGAAGCTTCGCCCTGGCCACGGACTACGCCGACTACCTGGCGCGCCGCGGAATGCCTTTCCGCCACGCTCACGAGCTCGTCGGTCGAATGGTGCGCGACTGCGAGGCGCGGGCAGTGGACCTTACCGATCTCTCGCTGGCGGAGCTCCAGGCGTACTCCCCGCTCTTCGCCGAGGACGCGGCCGGCATGACGGTGGAGCGCAGCATCGCCTCACGCGACGTGCCCGGCGGGACCGCGCGCCGGCAGGTCGAGGCGGCGCTGCGCGACGCGCGCCAGACCGTGCGCCAGCGTCTGCGCGAGCTGCAAACCGGCGGCGAGGAAGTGCCTGCCACCCCGAAACCACGCAGGAAGTCCAAGCGACGATGAGCGCACGCCGGCCGGTGGTCATCGCGCCCTCGATCCTCAGCGCCGACTTCGCGCGCCTGGGCACGGAGGTGCGTGCCGCCCAGGACGCCGGCGCGGGATGGATCCACGTCGATGTGATGGACGGGCACTTCGTCCCCAATATCACCCTGGGGCCACTGGTGGCCGACGCGGTGCGCCGCTCCTGCGACCTGCCGATGGACGTGCACCTGATGGTGGAGAATCCGGAGCGGCACGTGGAGGCGTTCGTCGCCGCGGGCGCACGCTCGATGTCCGTTCACGTCGAGGCCACGGTACACATCCACCGTGTGCTCGGCTCGATCCAGCGGCTGGGCGTGATGGCCGGGGTGGCGGTCAATCCCGGCACGCCGCTCACGGCCATCGAGCCGGTGCTCGACGTGGCCGACCTGATCGTGCTGATGGCCGTGAACCCAGGCTGGGGCGGTCAGCCGTTCATCGCTGCCACCGCGGGGCGCACCCGCGAGCTGCGACGGCTGCTCGACGCACGCCGCCTGTCGACGCTGATCGAGATCGACGGCGGTGTGAACGGCGACACCACCGCGGAGGTCGTGCGCGCCGGCGCCGACGTGCTGGTCGCCGGCTCATACGTCTTCGAGCACCCGGACGGGATCGAGGCCGCCATCGCGCGGCTGCGCGAGCAGGTGGAAACCGCGCTCTCCGTCGGCCCGATTTAGACGGTGGTCGTCGCCCGGAGTTGCGATCGGAGGCAACGCGAGCAGATGTTCATCCGCACCGGCCGCCCGTTGATGGACACCGTCTTCTTGTGCACGTTGGGACGGAAGCTGCGGTTCGTCCGCGGTGCCTTCCGCTCCCAGCGGCCGGAATGGCGGTGACGGATGTTCCGACCGAACACCGTCGCCTTGCCGCATGCCTCACAAAGTCCCGCTGCCACTTCGACGCTCCCTTACTGCCTGCACGCGACAAGCACTGTTACAATTCCACAGCCTACCATGCACGCCCCCTTCGTACCACCGCCGGCGTGCCACAACGGGAGGTGCGCGTGACCAGGACGGCCCCCCCGGCCACACTCGACGGGACCGAGCTCCGCCGCCTCTTCCAGCAAGCGCTCGACTGGCTCTCCCGCCACCAGGCCGAGGTGAACGCGATCAACGTCTTTCCCGTCCCTGACGGCGACACCGGCACCAACATGACGCTCACCATGCGCGCTGCCCTCGAGGCGGCCAGCGGCGCACCCGCACCGAGCGTCGGCGAGGTTGCCGGCGCGGCGGCCCACGGCGCGCTGGTCGGGGCGCGAGGCAACTCGGGCGTGATCCTTTCCCAGATCCTGCGCGGCTTCGCCGCCGGCGTCGCCGGCCTCGAGACGCTCGACGGCCCGGCCCTGGCCACGGCGATCGAGGAAGGCGCCCGCACGGCCTACCGCGCGCTCGCCGACCCGGTGGAGGGCACGATCCTCTCCGTGGCGCGAGCCGCCGGCGCCGGCGCGCGACAGGCGGTCGACGGGGAGGGCGGCGCGCGCGCCGGCGACGCGCTGCTCGCCGCGTTCACGGCGGCACGCGCGATGCTGGACCGCACGCCCGAGCTGCTGCCGGCGCTCCGCGAGGCCGGCGTGGTCGACAGCGGGGGCCTCGGCCTCACCGTGCTGCTCGAAGGCATGGTCAATGCCTGCCTCGGCACGACGTCAGACCTCGCCCCGGCGTATGTGCCGAAGGAATCACCGCTCGCGCGGGTCGCCGCCGAGGCGCATTCCGCCGGCCGGGAGTACGGCTACTGCACCGAGTTCCTGGTCCGCCACGCCGGCTGCGCGGCCGAGGAGCTGCGCGCCGCGCTCGCACCGCTGGGCGATTCGCTGCTGGTCGTCGGCGAGCCGGAGGCGTTTCACGTCCACATCCACACACCGGACCCGGGCGCCGCGATCCAGGTCGGCCAGCGCCACGGCCGTATCGGTAGCGTCAAGGTCGATGACATCGACGCACAGACGCATGCGCCGGTGGGCGCGCCGCCGCTCGCGGTCGTCTCCGTAGCGCCGAGCGAGCCGCTCGCGCGCGTGCTGCGCGAGGCCGGCGCAAACGTCGTCGTGCCGGGGGGACAGACGATGAACCCTTCGGCCGGCGAGCTGCTTGACGCTATCGACCAGACCGGTGCTCCGGCGGTGATCGTGCTGCCCAACAACCCCAACATCCGACTGGCTGCCGAGCAGGCCGCGTCGATGACCGAGCGCGAGGTTCACGTAGTGCCAACGGCCAGCCTGCCGGCCGGCGTCGCCGCCGCTCTGGCGGTCGACCGCTCGGCGCTCCCCGCCGAGGCCGCCGCCGCCGCGGCCGAGGCCGCGGCCAGCGTCAGCAGCATCGAGGTCACGCACGCCGCACGCACGGCGCACGTCGGTGACCGCACCGTCGCGCCCGGCACGCCCATCGCGCTGATCGACGGCCGGCTGGAAGTGAGCGCCGACACGCTGGAGGGAGCGGCCGAGGAGGCCGTGGCCCGCGCCCTCCGTGAGGAACACTCGCTCCTCACCATCTACTGGGGCGACGGAACGGACCGCCCGCGAGCGGAGGCCCTGGGTACTCGGCTGCAGCGGCGCTTCTCGGAGATCGAGGTGAGTGTGCTGGAGGGTGGGCAGCCCCATTACCCCTACCTGCTGAGCCTCGAATAGTGCAATCCGCGTAGCCGGCTGAGCCTATACTGGAGGCACGACCATGGCCGTCTGCGTCGTCACCGACAGCACCGCCGACCTCACCCCTGCCGAGCGCGAACGCTGGGGGGTCGACGTCGTCCCGTTGACCGTCTTCTTTGGCGAGGAGGCGCTGCTGGACGGGGTCCAGGTCACGTCGGAGGAGTTCTTCGCCCGCCTGCCGCAGGCGAACCCACTGCCGCGCACCTCGCAGCCGACGGCTGCCCAATTCGTCGAGGTCTACCGACGGCTGCTCGATGCGGGGCACGAGGTCGTCTCGGTGCACATCTCGTCGCGGCTCAGCGGCACGCTCAACTCGGCTCGCGCCGCGGTCGAGACGCTCACCGCCCAGGACCGCGTCACCCTGGTGGACAGTCTTTCCGTGACAGCCGGGCTGGCGCTCGCCGTCCAGGCCGCGGCGAAGGCGGCGGCGGCCGGCTGCGCGCGACGCGATACGGCCGATGCCGCGCGAAACGCGCTGCAGCGCGAGCACGTGCAGATCGTCGTGGACACGCTCGAGTACCTGCGCCGGGGCGGCCGCATCGGCCGGGCTCGCTCGCTGCTGGGCGGCCTGCTGGCGATCAAACCGATCATCACCCTGCACGACGGCGAGGTCGCTCCCCTGGAGCGCGTGCGTACCCGGCCTCGGGCCATTGAACGGCTGTTCGAGCTGGCCTCGCGCTACCAGAACGCCGCCGCGATCCGGATCATCCATTCCGCTTTGCCGCAGGAGGCCCAGCGCCTGGCCGATCGGCTGGCCGTAGTCCTGCCGAAGGCCGAGATCAGCGTTACCTGGATCGGTCCGGTCGTCGGCGTCTACACCGGGCCGGGGTCGCTCGGAGCCGTCGTCCTCACCGCGCCCTGAGCCATGGCAGCGACAGGCTTCATCACGTCGGTCATCGAGCGCGAGATAGCTGGCGGTTGCCTGAATACCGCCGCGGCCGGCGGCATCGACCGCTGGCTGCGGGGCATCCGCGCGCCGCTGCGTCTGCCCGAGCTGCCCTTCGGCGGCTACGCGGCGCTCGACCCGCCCACGCGCCGCGCCTGGTGCGACCGCGCCCTGGCCGCGCTGGCCGCCGAGATTCCTACCGCCGCGCCTGCCGCCCCGCCGAAGCTGCCCACGGTTGCCGCCGCCGGCCACCCGCCCACGCGCAACGGACGCGCGGCCCATCCGCGCGGGGGCGCCCGCGGCTCCATCGTGGGCGAGGCGCGCGCGCGCTATGACGCGCCGACCATCACGCCGGCGTCGCCGGTCGCCGACCTGCCCGGCGTCGGGCCAACGACCGCGCGGGCGCTCGCTCGGTCGAGCCTGACCACCGTCGCCGAGCTGCTCGCGCTCGCGCCGCGGCGCTACCTGGACCTCTCCCGGCCAGTGCCGATCGTCCGCCTCGAGCCGGGGACTGGGCAGACGGTGATCGCCCGCGTGTACCAGACGCGCGAGCTGCGCCTCGGCCGCCGCATGCGCGCCGCCGAGGCGATGGTCACCGACGGTACCGATTTCCTGCGCGTGCTCTGGTTCAACCAGCCGTTCATCGCCGGCCTGCTCCACCCCGGCGACCGAGTCGTGGTGCACGGCCGCGTGCGCTGGTACGGCGGACGGCGGCAGATGGAGTCGCCGCTGTGGGAGACGCTGCCGTCAGACGCCGCCGTGCCCCCCGTCCTCCCCATGTACCGGCTCGTCGAAGGCGTGAGTCAGCGCCGACTGCGCCAGCTCGTCGCCTCGGCGGTTGAGCTGGCCGCCGACCGGATGACCGACATCGCGCCGGGCCTGGCGGGAGCGCGCGGGCTGCCGGGTGCGCCCGCCGCGGTCCGCTGGCTGCACTGTCCCGACGACCATGCGCAGGTCCGGCTCGCCCGCCGCCGCCTGGCGTATGACACGCTGCTGACGTTGAGTGTCGCCGCGGTGCAGCGGAAGCAGGAGCGCGGCGAGGAGGGCGAGGCTCCTGCCCTGGTGGCCGAAGAGGCGCTGGCCGGGCGCTACGCGGCAAGCCTGCCGTTCCGCCTCACGGCCGCGCAGCGGCGCGTGACCGGCGAGGTGTTCGCCGACCTCCGGCGGACCCGGCCGATGGCGCGCCTCTTGCAGGGTGATGTCGGCAGCGGCAAGACAGCCGTCGCGCTGGCCGCCATGCTCGCGGCCGTGGCCGAAGGGCGGCAGGCGGCGCTGATGGCGCCGTCTGAGGTGCTGGCCGGCCAGCACCTGCGCACGCTCGTGGACCTGCTCGGCGGCCGGCCCTCCGAGGTGCCGCTGCAACAGGTCCGCGCGCAGGCCGTCGACCGCGACGTGCGCATCGCCTTCCTCACCGGCGCGCTCGGACAGCGGGAGCGCACCGTGGTGCTGCGCAGCATCGAGTCCGGCGAGGCGGACATCGTCGTCGGCACGCACGCCTTGATCCAGGAACGCGTCGCCTTCGCCCGCCTGGCACTGGCCGTGGTCGATGAGCAGCACCGGTTCGGCGTGTTGCAGCGCGCCGCGCTCCGCGCCAAGGGGGGCATGCCGCACGTGCTGGTGATGACGGCAACGCCGATCCCGCGCACGCTGCTCATCACCATGTACGGCGACCTGGACGTCTCGCTGTTGGACGAGCTGCCGCCGGGGCGCACGCCCGTGGAAACGCACGTCCTCGAGGGCGAGGGGCGCGCGCGGGCCTACCAGCGTATCCGCGATGAGGCCGCGCGCGGGCGGCAGGCGTTCGTCATCTGCCCACTCGTCGAGGAGAGCGACGCCGTGGAGGCACGCGCGGCGGTCGCCGAGTTCAAGCGGCTGCAGCATGAGGAGCTCCCGCGACTGCGACTGGCGCTGCTGCACGGCCGCATGAAGGGCGTGGACAAGGACGCCGTGATGCGCGCCTTCGCCGCCGGCCAGCACGACGTGCTCGTGAGCACCAGCGTGGTCGAGGTGGGTGTGGATGTGCCCAACGCCACCGTGACCGCGATCGAGGGGGCGGACCGCTTTGGCCTCGCCCAGCTCCACCAGATGCGCGGACGCGTGGGACGCGGCAGCGGGCCGGCGGCCTGCTACCTCCTCGTGGACGACCCGTCGGACGAGGCCTTGCGCCGCCTGGAGGCGTTGGTCGCGACCAACGATGGCCTGGAGCTTGCCGAGCAGGACTTCTGGATGCGCGGGCCCGGCGAGTACTTCGGCACGCGCCAGAGCGGCGGCACGGACGTGGTGTGGTCCCTCGGTCTGCAGGACCGCGACCTGCTCGACTGGGCGCGAGAGGACGCGGAACGCCTGCTGGCCATCGACCCAGGGCTCGAGCAACCGTCGCACGCGGCGCTCGCCGGAGCCGTGTCGCGCGTCGAAGCGTTCGACGAGCGGCACTAGCCCGCAACCTTCCGCGGCAGCCGATCTCAGATCGGGGAGCGGGCGATGGCGGGCGTCCGGCGCGTGAACGCTCGCCATGGCCGCGCGGCCGTTGGCCGGACACACGCTTCGCCGAAGGCGCGCGGACGGCAGCGGGCCTGCGCTCTTCGAATGCCCGATTCCCAATCTCAGATTCGTTCGCCCGCTGCTATACTGCGACCGGGACTATTCTTTCCTCGTACGGCCCTCCACGGGCCGTTTTCCTTGGAGGTCCAATGGCCGGAGTCCGTGACGAGCTGGAGGCGCTGCTGACCGAAGCGGTGCGGCGCGCGCAGGAAGGGGGCGTAGTCCCGCCCGTCGCCGCGCCGCCGCCGCAGCTCGAGCGGCCCCAGCGCCCGGAGCACGGCGACTACGCCTCCAGCCTGGCGTTGCGACTCGCCCGAGCTGCCGGCCGAGGCGCCAACCCGCAAGCGCTCGCCCGCGCCATCGTCGACCACCTCCCGGCACATCCGGCGGTGGGGGCCGTCGAGATCGCCGGTCCTGGCTTCATCAATGTTCGGCTCGCCGAGCCGTGGCTCGCCTCGCAGGTGGACGCGATCATTGCCGCCGGCGAGCGCTTCGGCGACCAGGACCTCGGCCGGGGGCGTCGCGTGCAGGTCGAGTTCGTGTCGGCCAACCCGACCGGCCCGATCCACGTGGGCAACGGCCGGGGGGCGGTCTTCGGCTCGACGATCGCGGCGGTGCTGCGGGCGGCCGGCTACCGCGTGGAGACGGAGTATTACGTCAACGACGGCGGCTCTCAGATCGCGCTCTTCACCGCCACGCTCTACGCCCACTACCAGCGGCTGTGCGGTCGCGAGGCCGAGCCGCCGGCGGAAGGCTATGCCGGCGAGTACATGCGCGAGCTCGCCGCACGCATCCACGCCGAGCAGGGCGCGCAGCTCCTCGCGCCACCGGGCGCCTCCCCGCCCGACGAGATCGGGCTGCGAGGCGTGCGCACGCTGGTCGATCAGATCCGGTCCGATTTGGCCGAGCTGCGCGTCCGCTACGACTCGTGGTACTCAGAGCGCTCCCTCTACGCGCCGGAGGGCCGCTACGAGCAGGCGATGCGCCTGCTGCACGAGCGCGGCTATGTGACCGAGCGCGAGGGCGCTACCTGGCTCGCTTCAACCCAGCTCGGCGAGGACAAGGACAACGTCCTCGTGCGCCGTGACGGCTCGCCCACCTACTTCGCCGCGGACATCGCCTACCACTACGACAAGTTCCTCGTGCGTGGCTTCGACACGGTGGTCGACATCTGGGGGGCCGACCACCAGGGACACGTCTCGCGCATGCGGGCCGCCGTCGACGCGCTGGGAGTCGACCCGGAGCGGCTGCGCGTCCTCATCTACCAGCTTGTCACGCTCAAGCGCGGCCAGGAGGTCGTCCGGCTGTCCAAGCGCGCCGGCGACATCATCACCCTGCGGGAGGTGCTCGACGAGGTCGGCGCCGACGCCTGCCGCTTCTTTTTCCTCTCCCGATCGATGGACTCGCAGATGGACTTCGACCTCGAGCTGGCGAAACGGCAGAGCAACGAGAACCCCGTCTATTACGTCCAGTACGCCCACGCGCGCATCGCCGGTATCCTGCGCACGGCCGCCGAGCGTGGCGCCACGCCCGACCGTGGCGACGTCCAGTTGCTGCGCCACCCGGCCGAGCTGGCCCTTGTACGGGAGATGCTCACCCTCCCGGAGCTGGTCGAGCGCGTCACTCAGACGCTCGAGCCGCATCTCCTCCCCCACTACGCGATGGAGCTCGCGACCGCGTTTCACGCCTTCTACACCGAGTGCCGCGTCGTCAGCGAGGACGCGGCGCTCAGCTCGGCGCGGCTGCGCCTCACGCTTGCCGCGCGCATCGCGCTGGCGCGGGTGCTCGGTCTGATGGGCATGAGCGCGCCGGAGCGCATGTAAGGTCCGGGCATGGGCTACTTTCGCTACTACCGGCGCGCCCAGCTACTGCCCGGGGTGCGCGTCAACCTGAGCAAGAGCGGCCCCAGCTTCACCTTCGGCGTTCGCGGCGCGCACGTTACCGCCGGCCGACGGGGCGTCACCCGCACGCTGGGCATCCCGGGAAGCGGCGTCTTCTACACGTCGCGCGGCGGCCGCCACACAGGAGTCCACAGCGCGCACCGCCACGCCGGCGCGGCCGCGGGCGGAGGCTGCCTGCTGGCGCTGCTCGCCCTCGCGCTGCCGCTTGCGGGCCGCCGGTGACCGAGGCGCTCGACCGCGGCGAGCTGGAGCGCGCCGCCACCATCGCACGCGCCCTCGCGCTGGAGGCGGGCCGCCGCGCCCGCGCCGCCTTCGCCCGTCCGAAGCGCGTGGCTGTCAAGGGGCGCGGCAACCTGGTGACGGACACCGACCGTGCCATCGAGGAGTACCTGCGTGCCGAGCTCGCCGCGGCGTTCCCCGGCTACGGGCTGCTCGGCGAGGAGGACGGCGGCGAGCTGGGTGACGGCCCGACCTGGGTGGTCGACCCGCTCGACGGCACGCGCAACTTCACGGCCGGCATCCCCTTCTTCGCTGTCTCCATCGGCCTCGTCGTCGACCACGGACCGGTCGTCGGCGTCGTGCACGCCCCCATGCAGGACGAGACGTGGCAGGCCGTGCGGGGAGCGGGCGCGAGCCTCAACGGCGATCCGGTGCGCGCCAGCACGGCGGACCGCCTGGACACCTGCATCGTCGGCGTCGACCTCGGCTACAGCCCGGTACGCGCCGGCTTCATGCTCGACCTGGCGACGGCGCTCTGGCCCGACGTGCAGGCGTTCCGCATCCCGGGGTCGGCCTGCCTCGGGCTGGTCTACGCCGCCTGCGGGCGCTACGACCTGTTCGTCCACCATCTGCTTTACCCCTGGGACCTGGCGGCGGGACTCTGCATCCTGCAGGAGGCCGGCGCCACGGCCTGGGACCGCGACGGCAACCGGGCAACGATCACCGGCGAAAGCGTCATCGCCGGGGCGCCGCGCGCCGCCGCCCGGCTGCTCGAACGCGTGCGCGGGCTGCCCTGGCGAGACTGACTCAGGCGCGCGGCGTCACGAGCTGCTCGACCAGCCAACCGCGCAGCAGATCGCGCAGCTCCTCCCGGCTCGACTCGAGCGAGTGGCCGGCCGCGGGCAGCAACACCAGTCGCTTCGGCTCGCGGGCCAGCGCGTAGACCATCTCGCTGGCAACGTGCTCGATCACCGCGTCCTCGGTGCCGTGGACCAGCAGCAGTGGCCGCGGCGCCAGCTCGGCCACCTCGGACGTGCCATACATCTGGCTGCTGAGCGCTGCCACGGCAGCCACCGCCGGCTGCAAGACGCCCGCCTTGATGGCGACCGCGCCGCCGAACGAGTGACCGACCAGCGCGATGCGTCGCGCGCCGACGGCCCGCAGGAAGCTGACGGCGGTGAGCGCGTCGAGGACGCACTCAGCGAACTCGCCGGGGCAGCGATACCCGATGATGAACGCCGACACCCCCAGCGCCACCAGCGCTTCACCCAACTCGGGCCATAACCCGCGAGCGGGTCCCAGCGTCCCGCCCAGTGCGCCGCTCAGGAACACGGCCGCGCCCGGCTGGCCCTCCGCCACCAGGAAGCGACTGGGCAGCTCACCGCGACTCGTGCCGATGACCGCCTCGTAGCCGCCCTCGGCCTCGCGCAAGCGCACCGATCGGATTGCCAGCTCGTAGTCCTCGTCAGGCATGGGAAACGGTGCGCCGGCCGCCCCCGGGGCGGCGTGCCCCTGTCCCTTACTCTTGTCGTCCGCGGTCACGCTGCCCGGTGGCGCTGCACGAAGCGCGTCAGCCGCTCGAGCGACTGCTCGATCTGCTCGTACGCGGTCGCGTAGCAGGCGCGCACATGCCCCGCGCCGCCCGGGCCGAAGGCCGAGCCGGGGACCACCGCGATACGCTCTTCACGTAGCAGTGTCTCCGCGAACGCTTCGTCGGTCATGCCGGTCGGGCTGATATCCGGGAAGGCGTAGAACGCCCCCTCCGGCTCGCCGCACTGCAGCCCGAGGCCGTTGAGGCCATCAACGATCAACCTCCGCCGGCGCGTGTACTCGGTTAGCATCTCCTGGACAGACGGCTCGCCGTGGTCGAGCGCGGCGATGCCGGCGTACTGCGAGACGGTCGGCGCCGACATCATCACATACTGGTGCACCTTCATCGCCGCCTCGAGCAGCGGCACCGGCGCACACAGCCAACCGAGCCGCCAGCCGGTCATCGCGTACGCCTTGCTGAAGCCGCCGAGCAGGATCGTGCGCTCGCGCATGCCCGGCAGCGCAGCCGCACACGTGTGCGTCACGCCGTAGGTGAGCCGGTCGTAGATCTCGTCCGAGATGACCGTCAGGTCGTGACGCACGCAGACATCAGCCACCGCGTCCCACTCCGCCCGGCGCATCTCGGCGCCCGTGGGGTTCGCCGGGTAGCCGAGCACCAGCGCCCGGCTGCGTGCTGTCGCGCACTGTTCCAGGTCCTCCGCATGCAGGCGGAAGCCCTCGCTGGCGTGCGTCGGAACGTGCACCACCACGCCGCCCGCGAGGGTGGCGTTGGGGGGATACGCGACGTAGGAGGGGTCCGGCACCAGCACCTCGTCGCCCTCGTTGAGCACCGCCTGGCAGGCCAGGTTGAGCCCCTCGCTCACGCCGGTCGTGACCAGGACCTCGGTGCGCGGGTCGTAGTGGACGCCGTAGAGCCGCTCGAGGTGCGCCGAGATGCGCTCCCGTAGCTCCGGCAGCCCGAAGTTCGAGGTGTAGTGCGTCTTCCCGTCCTCGATGGAACGGATTGCCGCCCGCCGGATCACCTCCGGCGTCACGAAATCCGGCTCGCCGACGCCGAGCGAGATGACGCCCTCCATCGACGCCAGCAAGTCGAAGAAACGTCGGATACCGGATGCGGGGATGCCCTGCACACGCTCGGATATGCGTTGAGACTCGGGCGACGCCGCGGATCGTCGGGTCATGAGATCACTCCCACGCGAAAACCTTGCCTCATGCTACCGCGCGGGAGGCCGGTCACGCCCGCCGGGGGCAGCCAGCCCATCCAATCCAGCTCGCCACAGCATGCGCCGGAACGTGCCCGACGTGTCTACAGCGCCGGCCGGCGGCCGGCGACCCCGAGCGCCTGCTCCAGCGCGTACGCCACGCGCAGCACCGTCGCCTCGTCGAACGGTCTGCCGATCACCTGCAGTCCCACGGGCAGCCCGTCGCTGAAGCCACACGGGATCGAGACTCCCGGCAGGCCGGCGATGTTCACCGGGATCGTGCACACGTCCGACAGGTACATCGCCAGCGGGTCGTCCACGCGCGAGCCGATGGGGAACGCGACGGTCGGCGACGTCGGCGCCACCAGCACATCACAGCGCTCAAACGCCGCCTCGAACTCGTGGCGGATACGCGTCCGCACCTTCTGGGCCTTGAGGTAATAGGCATCGTAGTAGCCGGCGCTCAGCGCGTAGGTCCCCAGCATGATGCGGCGCTTCACCTCATCGCCGAAGCCCCGGCCGCGCGTCTGCTCCATCTCCTCCCACATGCTGCCGCCGGCCTGGAAGGAGTAGCCGTACTTGACGCCGTCGTAGCGCGCCAGGTTCGACGACGCCTCGCTCGGCGCCAAGATGTAATAGACGGCCAGCGCGTGGTCCGTGCTCGGCAGGCTCACCTCACGGTCCACCACGGCGCCGAGCTCGCCCGACATGCCGACGGCGCGCAGCACGGCCTCACGCACGCCCGGCTCCATGCCTTCCACGAAGTACTCCCGAGGGACGCCCATCCGCAAGCCGCGGAGGTCGTCGCCGAGGGCGGCCTCGTAATCCGGCACCGGCCTGTCGATGCTGGTCGAATCCCGTGGGTCGTACCCGGCGATCACGCGCAGCATGCGCGCGGCGTCGCGCACCGTCATCGCGAAGGGGCCGACCTGGTCGAGCGAGGAAGCGAATGCGATCAGCCCGAAGCGGCTGACGCGGCCGTAGGTCGGCTTCAACCCCACCAGCCCGCACAGGCTGGCGGGCTGCCGGATCGACCCGCCCGTGTCGCTGCCGACGGAGGCCAGCGCCTCGCCGGCGACGATCGACGCGGCGGACCCGCCCGACGATCCGCCGGGAACCCGATCCAGATCCCATGGATTGCGCGTGGGGAAGTAGGCGGAGTTCTCGGTGGACGAGCCCATGGCGAACTCGTCCATGTTGCCTTTCCCCACCATGACCGCGCCCTCGGCGCGCAGCCGCCGGTACACGTGCGCGTCGTACGGCGGAACGAACCCCTCGAGGATGCGCGACCCGGCCGTGGTGCGGACGCCCGCGGTGCAGAGCACGTCCTTCACGCAGACTGGCACGCCGGTCAGCAGCCCGCCCTCGGCGCGCGCCAGGCGGGCGTCGGCTTCCGCTGCCTGCTGCAGGGCAAGGTCCGCGGTCACGGTGATGTAGGCGCGTACGCGCGGCTCGACCTCCTCGACCCGCCGCAGGACCGCCGCGGCCAGCTCGCGGGCGTTCACCTCCCGCCGCTGCAGCAGCTCGCGCGCCTCCACAACTCCGAGCTCGTGCAGCGGGCGGCTCACTCGAGCACCTTCCGCACCTTGATGAAACCGTCCTCGTGCCGCGGCGCGTTGCCCAGCACCGCCTCGCACGACAGAGACGGATGCGGCTCGTCTTCCCGCAGCACATTGACGAGCGGCACCGAGTGCGAGGTCGGCGCGAGCCCCTCGGTGTCAACGGACTTCAAGCGCTCGAAGTAGTCGAGGATCGCGCTGAGCTGGCCCTGCAAGCGTGCGACTTCGTCGTCGCTCAGCCCGAGTCGGGCCAGAGCCGCGATGTGCAGCACTTCGTCGCGTGTCAGCGCCATGGCCACCCCCGAGGCGCGCCGTGTGGCGCGCGTTCCTGCGCCTAGCGTAGTGCCGCGGCGCCCGACGTACCAAGTTACCCCGCCGCGGCGTTGGAGAATATGGAGCGACACATGGCACCTGCTACGCTAAGCGCAATGGCGCTGCCGCAGTCACCGAGCGCACCACCGCTCGATCAGGTCGCGCTCGGCAACCCGAGCTTTGTCTGGCGCTTCGGACAGGACCGCCGCCTGGCCCTCGTCGACCGCTGCGCGACGCTGAGCGGCGCGCGGGTGCTGGACCTCGGCTGCGGGATCGGCACCTATGTGCGCCACATCGCCGAGGTCGCCGCGCTGGCCGCCGGCGTCGACATCGACCGCGCCCGAGTCGCCCGCGGTGCCGCGTCGGGAGTCTCGAACCTGTCGCTCGCGGTGGCTGAGTCGCTGCCGTTTCGCGATGGGGCGTTCGACGTCGTGCTCCTGAATGAGGTCATCGAGCACGTTCGTGACGACCGAGCGACGCTGCGCGAGGCCCTGCGCGTGGTCCGTCCGGGCGGTCAGGTGGTCGTCTTCGCGCCCAACCGCGGCTACCCGTTCGAGACGCACGGCGTCTACTTGGGGAAGCGATACGTCTTCGGCAACATCCCGCTCGTCAACTGGCTGCCCGACCCCGTGAGAAACCGCCTTGTGCCCCATGCGCGCGTCTACACGAGCGCTGGCATTCGACGGCTGGCCCGGGGCCTTCCGGCTCGGCTCGTGGTGCACTCCTACGTCTACCCCGGGTTCGACAATGTCCACGCGCGCTGGCCACGCCTGGCCCGGATGCTGCGCGCGGCCTGCTACCGCGCCGAGCACACTCCGCTGCGGTGCATGGGCCTCTCCCATTTCCTCGTGCTGCGGCGGACCGAGGCGCGATGACGGCCCGCACGCGCGCCGCGCGCAACGCCCGACTGCGCCATCTCCACTCGACGCGGCTGCCGCGGCGGGGCGGCGGACGGCGCTGGCTACCGGTGATCGTGCTGGCGCTCGTTGGGCTGTTCGTGGGCTCGGGGATCGCCGCCGCGGCGACCGGCGTGGCGGCGTACCGCCACTACGTGCACACCGTGAAGGGGCTCGGCGACGTCAACCAGGTGCTGAGCGAGAATGCCGGGCCGGCCAAGATCTACGACCGCCACGGGAACCTGCTCTACCAGTTCCAGGACCCGAACAAGGGCCTGCGTGACCCGCTGCCGCTCGACAAGATCTCGCCGTGGGTCGTCAAGGCGACCGTGGACACCGAGGACAACACCTTCTGGACGAACAACGGCCTCAACATGAAGGGGCTCTTCCGGGCCGCCCTGCAGAACATCGGCGTCGGCAGTGGCACCCTCTTCGCGGGGTCGGGCGGCTCGTCGATCACGCAGCAGCTCTGCAAGAACGTCTTCATCTTCCCGGTCGAGGAGCGCTACCAGCGCAGCGTGGACCGCAAGCTGAAGGAGACCGTCTGCGCACTCGAGCTGACGCGGCGGCTGCCGAAGCAGGAAATCCTGGACCGCTACCTCAACACCATCTTCTACGGCAACAACACCTACGGCATCGGCGCCGCGGCGCGCTTCTATTTCGACAAGTCGGCCGCGGACCTGGACATCGCCGAGTCGGCGCTGCTCGCGGGCATTCCGCAGCAGCCGCTCGCGTACGACCCGCTGGCGCACTTCACGGACGCGAAGGCGCGTCAGGAGCAGGTCCTGGACCTGATGGTCCGCCAGGGCGACATCACTCCCGAGCGGGCTGCCGCGGCCAAGGCAGAGAAGCTCGTGTTCCACCAGTCACCGCTCGACATCTACGCCCCGCACTTCGTCTTCTACGTGGAGCAGCAGCTCAAGCAGATGCTGGGCTGCAGCGCGGACCCCAGCGCGAAGTGCGACGCGCTTTTCATCCGCGGGCTGCGCGTCTACACCACGCTGGACCTCGGTCTGCAGCAGAAGGCCGAGCAGATCGTTCGTGACAGCGTCACCAAGTTCGCCGCGCGTGGCTGCCGCTGCAACAACGGCGCCGCGGTCATTCTCGACAACCACACGGGCGAGGTCCTGGCGATGGTCGGCAGCCGGGACTTCACCAATCGGGACATCGGCGGCCAGTTCAACTACGCGACCGCCCAGGACATGCAGCCGGGCTCGGCGTTCAAGCCATTCGTCTACCTCTCCGCCTTCCTCCGCGGCATGTTCCCCGCGTCCGTCGTTTGGGACACGCCCAAGGCGTTCAAGAACGGTCCCGGCCAGCCGCCCTTCATCCCCAGCGGTCCGGGACCCTACCTGGGCCCGCTGATCGCTCGCGCGGCGCTCGCCAACTCCATCAACGCCCCGGCCGTGAAGACGGCCGCGTTCGCCGGCGTCGAGAACATCCTGACGGTGGCCCACCGCGTGGGCATCGATTCGATGTACGACCCCGGCAACTACGGCCCGTCGATCGCCACCGGCGGTTCGCGCATCTCGCTGCTCGACCTGGCCTTCGGCTACACGGCGCTGGCCAACAACGGAGAGCTGCGCGGCCAGCCGGTGAAGAACCCCGCGCCCGGTCACCCCACGCTCGCGCCCGTCTCGATCCTCAAGGTCGAGGACCCCTTCGGGAAAGTGGTGTACGAGTTCAAGGAGCCCAGCAGCTTCCAGGCCGAGCCGGCGAACTACGTCTACCTGGTCTCGAACATCCTGCAGGACGTCGAGGCCAAGAAGCCACTCTACGGTCCCACGACGTCCAACTTCGTGCTGAGCAACGGCCAGCCGATCGCCGGCAAGACCGGCACGCAGCAGGGCCGCCAATCGGACAAGCAGATCCTGTACACCTGGACGTTCGGGTTCATTCCCGACATCAGCGTCGGGGTGTGGGTCGGCAACACCGACCAGCACAACAGCTACGACATGGCGCCGTCGGTGATCTCGATCAACACCGCCCTGCCGATGTGGCACGACATCTTCCAAGCAGCGGTCGACTACCTGAAGATCCCACGCAAGCCGTTCCCGATGCCGCCGGGGGTCATCAAGCGCACGGTGGTGGTGCCGCAGATCGGCGGCAAGAGCTGCTACTCGCCCGTCGAGGTCTTCGCCAGCGAGAACGTGCCACAGTCCACCAACTTCTGCAGCGTGGTCAAGATCGACAAGCGCACCGGCTTGCTGGCCACGTCCGACACGCCGCCGCAGTTCGTCGAGGAGCGCTACTACCTGCAGGTACCGCCCGATGAGCAGCAGAACGCGGGCGACCTCGGGATCCCGACCGGCACCCCGCCGAGCACCACCGCCACGCCCTCGCCGACGCTCCCTCCAGGCGCGACCGCGACGCCCGGACCCGGGACCTCACCCACGCAGCGGCCTCCGTACTTCGGGCCGACCGTGCCGCCCCTGCCGCCCGGCTACGGCCGCTGAGCCCGCCGATACGGTGCGCCGGATCCAGATCGAGGACCGGCCGGGTCTCAGGGCTGACCGCCGCCCTCGAGCGCCCGCACCTGGCCCGGGCGAGTCACATTCTGCATCGCGTGGAGGAATGCACCGACCGAGCCCTCCTTGCGGAAGAGCTGCTGGAGCAGCGGCCCCAACGGGTTGCTCGACTCGGGCGTGTCGCCGTAGGTGCCGCGGAAAGCGAAGAAGGCCTGGTTGATCTCACGAATGGCGTAGCCGTGCGCCACGAACACCAGCCGGGTCTTGTCCATGAGCTGCTCGGCCTCGGTCACCTTGCCCTGCTTCAGCAACGCGTCGACCTGCGTCCGTAGCTGCCGCATCTCCTGGGCGTAATCAAAGGCCGGCGGCGACGGCGGGCGCTTCTCCGGCGTCACCGCGACGTCCCGCGCTACGCCGTCACGGTACAGCTCGACCGTGATCGGCTTGCCCGGCTGCTGCATGCCGAGCGCCCGCACCAGATCCTGGACCTGGCGCACAGGCGCCCCGCCGAGGTTCGTGATGACGTCGCCCGGCCGCAACCCCGCGCGTTCGGCCGGGCCGTCCCGCTCGACCGAGAGCACCTTCACCCCGGGGACGGCGCCTCCCGGCCCGGACACCGCGCTGTCTTCGACGGACACGCCGAGATACGCCCCGCTGGTCGGCGTGCTCGCCGGCTTCGCAGGCGAAGGCGGTTGCAGCGGGTGCTCCCGTGTCACGATCGTCGCCACGCCGTTCCCCACCAGGTCTGCCACCGTCTCGTTCACCAGCGCCATGTCGCTGCTCGCGCCGTACGCCCTGCCCAGCGGGTGGAAGAACAAGTAGTTGTGGGTCCACTCATGGGCGATCGTCGAGACCACGTTGAAGTACGACTCGTCCGCGTTGACGATCGCCGGATAGGTGGAGTAGCCGCCGAGCTGCTCGATGTAGGCCGAGGTGTTCGGGCGTCGTTCCTGCTGCCGTTCGATCTGCTCGATGCGGTCCAGCGAAAGCCCAGGCACGAGCAGCCGCTGGCCCGCCAGCTCGATGGTGGTGCGCGGTGAGCGGCTGAGGATGTCGGGCGGCTCGCCGACCACCACGTTCACCGGCGGCCACAGCGTGGACCAGCCCGGGAACAGCGGCATCTGGGTGACTACCCCCTCACGGCGGAGCACGTCGGTCACCCAACCCTCGATGGTGGCCTGCACTTGGAGCCGCAGGCCGTTCCGTTCCCGGAGCAGCTCGGCCAGCTTCGCACGGGCGGTCGCCTGGTCGCCCGGCTGGTCGGCCTGATAGCGTACCTGTGCGATCTCGCTCGCCAGCGCGAAGAAGCGTCGCACCGCGTCGAGCTGCTGGCTCTGTGGCGGAGCGCCCCGGAACCACTCCCCGACTGTCTGTAGCGGCCGCTCGGGCAGGTGCTGGATCTCCCAGGCCACGACGCTGAAGCGGTCGCCGGCCGCGATCACGCCGGTCGCGTAGGCGGCCCCGCAGACGAAGGCGTACCACGCGACCAGCACCAGCGCAGCGACGGCTACTGCCTGCCGCCAGCGCCTGCGCGCGCCGGCGGCCGAGGGTACCGGGACGCTGCTCACCGACATCGATCCCAGCATAGCGCCGGCCGGCCGTCCTTCCGGGGACGGGCCGCATGCTACACTGTCGGCGTGCCGGTCCGCCGGAGGTGGATCGGCATGTGTGCGTTCTCGGCCGGAGGGATCGCATAGTGGTCTAGTGCGGCCGCCTGCTAAGCGGTTACACCGGGAAACCGGTGTCGTGGGTTCGAATCCCACTCCCTCCGCCACCGGCCACACCTCCCGGAGGTCGTCTGTGCTGCGCTATCACATCTGGACCGTGGGCTGCCAGATGAACAGGGCCGACTCCGCCAAGCTCGCCGGTGGCCTGAGCCGCCTCGGCTGGGAAGAGACCGAGCGGCCGGGCGACGCAGACCTCGTGGTGCTCAATACCTGCGCGGTGCGCGCCGGCGCCGAGGAGCGCACCTTCGGCAAGCTCGGCGTCCTGCGCCGCCTGAAGCAGCAGCGTCCGGAGCTGCGGATCGCCCTCATGGGCTGCATGGTCGGCCGGCGTCACGACGACCTGGTTCGGCGCTTCCCCTTCGTCGACGTGTTCGCCCAGCCGCAGCACTTCGACGACGTCCTGGCCGCCCTCGGCGTCGACCCGGCCGATCTCGGCGGGGAGTTCTGGCCCGAGACGGTCGGCCGCCAGGAGGGGCCCACCGCCTTCGTCCCCGTCGTCGAAGGCTGCGACAAGTTCTGCACCTACTGCATCGTCCCCTACCGCCGCGGACGTGAGCGCAGCCGCCCCGTCGAGGAGATCCTCCACGAAGTTGCCGGGCACGTGCGCTTTGGCGTGCGGGAGGTAACGCTGCTGGGCCAGACGGTCGAGGCGTACGGCCATGACCTGCCCGTCCGAGCGGACCTGGGAGACCTCATGCGCGCCTTGCACGACATCCCCGGCCTCGACCGCGTCCGCTTCCTCACCTCCTACCCGCGCGACATGACGCCCCGCATCATCGAGGCGGTTGCGGAGCTGCCGAAGGTCTGCGAGTGCTTCAGCCTGCCCGTTCAGGCCGGCGACGATCGCGTGCTCGAACGCATGCGCCGCGGGTACACGCTGGCCGAGTTCCGCCAGCGGCTGGACCAGGTGCGGCGCGCCATGCCCGAGGTCGGCATCACCACCGACGTGATCGTGGGCTTCTGCGGCGAGACGGACGAGGAGTTCCGCGGCACGCTGCGTCTGCTCGAAGAGGCCCGCTTCGACAAGGTCCACGTGGCCGCGTACTCGCCGCGACCTGGCACCATCGCCGCGCGCAAGATGGAGGACGACGTCCTCGACGCGGTCAAGCACGAGCGCCTGCTCCGAGTCGAGGCGCTTCAGGAACGCATCGCCGCCGAGATCAACGCGGCGCTGCGCGGCCAGGTGCGTGACGTGCTCGTCGAGGGCAGCAAGGACGGGAGATGGTTCGGCCGCACGCGCACGGGCAAGCTCGTGCACTTCACCGGCCCGGCGCGGGTGGGCGAGACCGTGCCGGTGCGCATCGATGAGACGACGGCCTGGTCCCTCCGCGGCGCGGCGATGGTGGGCGCGGCCGTCTAGCGCCCTCGTCCTGCTCTTGGCGCTGGCCGCCGCGTTCGCTGCTTGCGGCCGGGGCAGCGCCCAGCCGGACCCGCATCGCCTGCGTCGCCCGAGCGAATTCGTCCTGCGTCCGGCCGAGGTGCCCGGGCTGCCGCCTTCCGACGCGGCCGCGGTCTCGAATGACGATGCGGCCAGTAGCAGCCCGGACCCGCGGGCCGCGCGGGCGGACTTCCGCAAGTGGCGGCGGCTCGACGGCTACCGGGTGACGTTCTCCGATGACGGGCCGGCACCCAACGGCTGGCTGCTCGTGGAGAGCGACATCGCGCTCTTCCAGGAGCCGGGCGGGGCGCACGATGCCTTCGTGGCAGGAGTGCGCGACCTGCGCCGGGCGGGCATGCCCGGCGCCCCCGCTCAGTGGACGGAGCTGCCCTCGCCCAAACTGGGTGACGAGGCCGTCGCTCGCCAGACCAGCGGCCGGGCGGCGGACGGGACGACCACCACCGCCGTGGCGGTCGTCTGGCGCCGCGGCCGTGGCCTCGCCCTGGTGGCCATCAGCGCGACCGAGGGCCGCATCACGCTCGACCAGGTGGTCGAGCTTGCCCAGCGGGTTGACCGGCGCATGGAGGGCAGCGACCGTGGCTGAGCGGAAGGCCACCGGCGCGCGGGTGGCGGTGGCCGTCACCATCCTGACCGTTCACGAGGGAACGCTGCAGGTGCTGCTGCTCCGTCGCGGTGCGCCGCCCTTCGACGGCTGGTGGGCGCTCCCCGGAGGACTGCTGCCCGCGGGCGTCACGCTCGATGAGTTCGCCGCCGGCAAGCTCGCCGGGGAGACGGGCGTGCGCGAGGTCTTCCTCGAACAGCTCTACACCTTCACCGAGCCGCCCGAGCCCACCGCGCCGCCGGCCGCGACCGTGGCGTACTTCGCGCTCGTCGAACACGGCGTGGCGACGCTGCGGGCCGGCGAGTGGCCTACTCGCTGGTGGCCCGTGGCTGACCATCCGCCGCTCGCGTTCACCAACGACGAGGTGGTGCGCGTGGCGGTTGCGCGCCTTCGCGGCAAGCTCGAGTACACCAACGCCGCCTACAGCCTGCTGCCCGAGAAGTTCACCTTCGCTCAGCTTCAGCGCACCTATGAGGCGATCCTGGGCCGCCCCCTGGACAAGCGCAACTTCTACCGGCGCATCCTTTCGCTCGGGCTTATCGAGCCGCTGGACGAGCATCTGAAGGTGGGTGCGCACCGTCCGGCCGCCCTCTTCCGCTTCCGCCGGCGGCAGGCCGAATTCTTGTCGCCACGTTGATTGACACCGCCGACGGGCGAACGTAGAGTTCGTGTAGAGATAACACGAACTAGGGGAATGAAGTGCCCATGAGGGAGCAGGTCCTGGTTCCGCCCGACTCCGCGTGCGAGACCGACGTCGGCCTGATGACCGTGCCGCTGTCGCAGGAGCGGGCCTTCCCCACCTGGCAGCGCGACATCCCACGCGAGTACTTCCAGCTCGACGCGGCCGCCCTCCGCGAGCGCATCGCTGCTGCTCGGCGGACGCTCGGCGACCGCTGCGTGGTGCTGGGCCATCACTACCAGCGCGAGGACATCATCCAGTTCGCCGACGTGCGCGGTGACTCGCTCAAGCTGGCACAGTGGGCGGCCGCGCAGCCCCAGGCCGAGGACATCGTCTTCTGCGGCGTGCACTTCATGGCGGAAGCTGCCGACATCCTCACGCCGCCCCATCGGGCGGTGATCCTGCCGAACCTGGCTGCCGGCTGCTCGATGGCCGACATGGCCGCCACGCGCGATGTCGAGTCGGCCTGGGAGGAGCTGGTGGAGGCCGGGATCGGCGGCGTCGTTCCGGTCACCTACATCAACTCCGCGGCGAGCCTCAAGGCGTTCGTCGGTCGACACGACGGGAGCGTCTGCACCTCGACCAACGCGGCGAAGGTCCTGCGCTGGGCGTCGGAACGGGGGGAGCGCGTCTTCTTCTTCCCCGACCAGCACCTGGGGCGCAACACCGCCCACGCCATGGGCATCCCTCTCGACCAGATGGTCGTGTGGGACTACACGTTGCCCTTCGGCTCACTCGGCGGGCTGACGCTGGAGCAGCTCGAGCGCGCGCGCGTGATCCTCTGGAAGGGCTACTGCTCGGTCCACGGCCGCTTCACGGTGGAGCAGGTGCGCCAGGCGCGCGCACGGCACCCAGGCGTGCGCGTGGTCGTCCATCCGGAATGCGAGCTCGAGGTCGTGCAGGCCGCCGACGCGTACGGCTCGACCGAGCTCATCGCGCGCTACGTCCACGAGGCGCCGGCCGGCAGTGTCATCGGCGTCGGGACCGAGATCAACCTGGTGAGTCGCCTGGCGCATGAGAACCCGGACAAGACGGTCTTCTGCCTTGACCCGGTGGTGTGCCCATGCAGCACCATGTATCGGATCCACCCCGCCTACCTGGCGTGGGTGCTGGAGGAGCTGGTGCGCGGCAACGCGGTCAACCGCATCATCGTGCCCGAGGAGACGGCGCACTGGGCGCGCGTGGCGCTCGAGCGCATGCTCGCGAGCGCGTAGCGCGCTGGCAGGCCGGCGCGCTTGTGGCGTTGGTGGGCGTGCTGGCCGCGCTCGCCGAGCCGCCCGGCTACGGCGTGGTGCAGTACCTGGTCGGCTACGCCCTACCGACGCTGGCCGGCGCGCTGGCGGGGCGGGGCCGCGGATGGCTCGCGTGGGCGTACGCCGTCGCCGGCCTGCTCGCTTTCCACTTCTCGCTGGCCGTGCGTGACGCCGCCGGCGGGGCCACCGGCTACGTCTCACGGCCGGTGGCCTCGCTCTACGTCCTCTTCTGGCTCGCCCTGGGCGCCGCGCTCGCCCTGCCGGGGGCGGCCGTGGCCGCGGCAGCCTCCGGCGCCGCGGTGAGCGTCACCCGGAGGCTGCGCCGTGCCCGCTGACCCCTGGCTCATTGTCGGCTCGGGCATCGCCGGCCTGTACACGGCGGTGATGGCGCGTCGCCGCGGCCATCGGGTGGTCGTGCTGACCAAGAGCAGCATCCAGGAGAGCAACACGCGCTACGCCCAGGGCGGCATCGCCGCCGCCATCGGCCCGGACGACAGCCCGTCTCTCCACCTGCGCGACACGATCGCCGCCGGCGCCGGCCTCGTCGACAAGCAAGCGGCCGAGATCCTGGTGACCGACGCGCCAGAGCGCATCGCCGACCTGGTCGCGCTCGGCGTCCCGTTCGACGCGCTCGAGGGTCGCATCGCCCTCGGCCGCGAGGCCGCCCACAGCGCCGCGCGCATCGTCCACGCCGGCGGCGATGCTACCGGCTTGAGTGTCGAGACCGCACTCGCCGGCGCCGCGCGCGCCGCTGGCGTCGACGTGCACGAGTACACGCTCGTCACCGCGCTGCTCGTCGAGGACGGACGCGCTGCCGGCGTCGCGGTGCTGGACACGCGCACCGGCGCGCGCCGCACGCTACGCGGCAGTCCGATCGTGCTCGCCTCGGGCGGGGCGGGGCAGCTCTACCGCTACACCACCAACCCCGTGGTCGCCACGGGCGACGGGATCGCGGTCGCTTTCCGCGCCGGCGCAGTGCTGACGGATATGGAGTTCATCCAGTTCCACCCCACGGCGCTGCGCCTGCCGGGTGCGCCCAGCTTCCTGATCAGCGAGGCGGTCCGCGGCGAGGGCGCGTTCCTTCGCACTCCCGACGGCCGACGCTTCATGCCCGACCGCCACCCCGACGCCGAGCTCGCCCCGCGCGACGTCGTCGCCCGCGCGATCGCGCGCGAGATGCGGGACGGCGGCCACGACCACGTCCTGCTCGACGTCACCCACCTGCCGGCCGCCCACGTGGTCGCCCGGTTCCCGCACATCTACCGCACCTGCCTGGAGTACGGGCTCGACATCACGCGCCAGCCCGTGCCGGTCGCACCGGCCGCGCATTACACCATGGGCGGCATCCATACCAGCATCTGGGGCGAGACGACGCTTGCCGGGCTCTTCGCCTGCGGCGAAGTCGCCTGCACCGGCGTTCACGGCGCCAACCGCCTCGCCTCCAACTCCCTGCTCGAGACGGTCGTCTTCGCCGACCGGATCGTCCGCCGCGTCGCCGGGGACCTTCCGCCCAGCGCGGCTGGCCTTCCGCCCGCGCCCGGCGCCACCGATCTGCCCGCGCGTCCCGCCGCCACGGCCGAGCGGCCGTTCTCGCGCGAGGCGCTTCAGCGGCTGATGTGGGACGCGGCCGGCATCGTGCGCGACGGCGAGCGCCTCGGCCGCGCCGCCGAGCTGCTCGCCGCCTGGGAACGCGCGTTTCCCCCTCCGACGGACCTGACCGCGCACGAGGACCGCAACCTGCTCACCTGCGCGCGCCTGGTCGTCGAGGCGGCGCTGCGGCGCACCGAGAGCCGCGGCGCTCACTTCCGCACCGACTACCCCGCGGCGGATGACGGCTGGCTACGCCACCTGGCCTACTACCGTGGCTGCTGAGCGGCTCCATCCGCCCCCGGCGCACCTCGCGCGCGCGATCCTGCTGCGCGCGCTCGACGAGGACCACGCCTTCGAGGACCTGACCACCCGCATCACCGTGTCGCCCGGCCAGACCGGCCGCGCCGAGATCGTCGCGCGCGCGCCGGGCGTCTGCGCCGGGCTGCCCGCGGCCGAGGTTGCCTTCAAGCTGCTTGACCCAGAGCTGCGGTGGGAGGCGCGCCTCCACGACGGCGAGCCATTCGCGGCGGGCGATGTGCTGGCGTCGGTGGCGGGCGATCTGGGCGCGATCCTCTCGGCCGAGCGGACCGCCCTCAATTTCCTGCAGCGGCTGTGCGGCATCGCCACGCTCACGCGCGCCTGTGTGACCGCGGTGGAGGGCATCAAGGTGCGCATCGCCGACACGCGCAAGACCACGCCCGGCCTGCGCGTCCTCGAGCGCTACGCCGTGCGCGCGGGGGGCGGCTTCAACCACCGGGACGGCCTGCGCGACGGCGTGCTCATCAAAGACAACCACCTGGCGGCCGCGCGGGCGCGAGGCCTCTCGCTGCGCACGGTGATAGAGCAGGCGCGCGCACGTGCGCCACACACGGTGCGCATCGAGGTCGAGTGCGAGACGGCCGCGGAGGCGCTCGAGGCGGTCGACGCGGGCGCGGAGGCCGTGCTGTTGGACAACATGCCCACCGAGGAGATGGCGCGAGTGGCCGCGGCCGTCCGCGGACGCGCGCTGCTCGAGGCGTCCGGCGGCATCACGCTGGAGAACATCCGCGCGGTCGCCGAGTCGGGCGTGGACATCATCTCGCTCGGCGCGCTGACGCACTCCGCCCGCGCCCTCGACCTCGGCCTGGAGGTGCGGCCGGAGAGCGGAGACGCTTGACCGTACTCGCCGGCGGCGCGGGTCCGCTACAGGCCGCGACCCTTAGGAGCATCAGCGTATCATCAAGATCCGTCGCGAGCGCTTGCCCCCCCGCACGTGCTTAGCTGCCCCCGCGTACGCCATATGCGAAGCACTTTGCCGGGTGGAGGCGGAGCGGCGGTTGATGCGTCTTCTCGCAGCGGCCCAGAAGCATGGTCAAGGAACGGAGTGCGTCGACGACCATCCGGCCGAAACTCGGCTATCGCCGCAGCGGGACGAGCGGCGGGCACTGCCATGCTGCTCGCTGCGTTGCTGGCGCCGGCTTGCGCCAGCGATCTTTCGCGCGTACAAGCAGGGACCCGCGCATCAGCGATTCCCAGTAGCCCTGTATGCGGTGCTGCGCCGGCGTTTGCTGCCCCTCCAGCCAGCGTGGGCGCCCCCATGGAGGTCCGGGCGCGTAGACGTCACGTGCGCTGCCTGGGCGACGGGCGTCAGGACGGTTCCCGGACCGGCACCACTGGGCTCCCCACCGTACCTGCCTGCCGCGGGGCGCATCTCGGTGGCGGACACCACGCCGTGGTGGTATCAGCTCGTCAACGCTCCGAACCCACCACCCGGGGCCAATACGATGGCAACGCAGAGCAGGATACTGGTCGACGCCGCCAACAGCCCAATCAACGGCATATCGGATGTCCTATGGATCGGAGCGAACATCATCGGCAATCCGAGCGGGCAGGACTTCATCCAAGTCGGATACCAGGTGAGCGGCGGCGCTTTCACGTTCTTCACATACACGAACGATACGCTGCACGCGAGAACCTGCCTGGCAGGCAGCGTGTGGTGGACGGCATCCGATGGTACGCCCCTTGGCTGCGGCGGATCTCTGTCCTCGATCGGCCTGAGCACCGGAAACACTTATGAGTTCACCATCAACATGTGCCAAGGTGGAGTATACCTTGGTATCAATGGAACGAGCATCCTCGAGATCGACGATCCCGCGCCGAACGGACTGACCTGGGGCTATGACGCGGCAGAGCTCGCTTCGCCGACCGGCGGTCCCTCGTTCCAGGCTGCCCAGACGTCAGTGGTCAAGGGGAACTACCCGAGTCTTCAGTGGTACTCCCTGCAGTCGAACACCTGGGTAGACGTATCACACATGTACGCCAACGACTGGTTGGCCGCGGCTGGACAGCCCACGCAGCTTGGTAACGTCGCTTGCCCACCGTGGTACCAAGCCGCAGGTATATTCAGCGTCTCTGATTGGAGCGTCGCAGGCAACTATTCCGGAGCGTGCTATTCGTATGGCGCCCAGATGGACTGACCCCCGGCTGGCTGCTTCGGCGAGCCAGGGCCGGGCCGGGCGTTGGGTTCGCTTAGCCGCCCGTCGCCATCGGCCACCAGGTACAATTCCGCCGGGAGGCCACTAGATATGCGCTGGATCTCCTGCCTCTCCCGGAGCTTGGGCCGATGGCCGGTCGTTGCCGCAATACTAGCGTCCCTGCTTGCGATCCTCCTCAACGATGGCCAGGTGTTGCTCGCCCAGGGCCCGACCACGACCGTCACGCCACTGACACAAACCGCCACACCACCCCCACCGACGCCCTGCCCGGCGATTCTCCTCTCGGGCCGCGTACAGTTGCCAGGCGGACCGGCGGCAGGCGGTTCGGTTCGCATCCTGATCGGCGTAGGACCGTCCTCCTCCGGCTCGACGATCAGCATTCCCGTCGGCCAGGATGGTCGTTTTCTCCAGGCGCTGAGCTGCCCGTCTCCGTTGGCAATAGGAGCACCCGTTCTCGTGTCGTACATCCCTGCGGGCGGGGGCGGGCAACCCGTACCGCTAACCGCGGGACGTCCACTACGTCTCGGGGATCTCGTCAACGTCGTACTCACGGCGGAGGTGCACGTTACGGCGGCACCAACCACTGGATTCGGCTCGCCCGCTTCCCAGCCGAGGCAGGCTGGTCCATGGGTATGGATACTCGCGGCTCTCGCGGTCGCATCTCTGGTCGCCGGGAGCGTCACCGCCGTGGCCCAGAGGCGCCGATACCGGCGCAAGCGCTAGTCGCGGCTCGGCTGCCCTGCTGGCGAGCGCCGCAGCGAGCTCGGGCGTGTCGGCGCGCTGGCCCACTGCGCCCGCCCCGGCGACTTCGGCCGAGAGGCGCGGCCGAGGTGTGTTGGCTGCACGGGTTGTCAACCTGTGCGGCTCCGCCCAGGATGCGATCCTGGGCCGGCGCCCGCCCCCGCAGGCGAGCCAGCATACGCGGGACCCCGTCCGCCGGGGGACGGGGTCCCGTTCACACGGTGGCGCAGGCCGACGCTACTCGGCCGCGCTCGCCGCGGTTAGGTCGTTGCCGCCCGATGCGTGCTCGTGCCCATGGCCGTGATCGTGTCCGTGGCTGTGTCCGTGACCTTGCTCGTCCTTGCTCGTCGAGCTGGCGCCGTTGACGGCCGAGGACGCCCCACGGCTGTCGGTGATGTACCAGCCGCGACCCTTGAAGATGATCGGCGGAGGCGTCAGCACGCGCCGGGCCGTCGCGCCGCAGTGGATGCATTCCTGCAGCGAAGGCGCGTCGAAGCCCTCGACCTTCTCATACACTTCGTCACACTGTTCGCAGCGGTAGTCGTAGCGCGGCACCGTTCGCCCTCCCCGCTCCTGCGGTCGCTTCAGATCCTAGGGTCCGTTAGCACTCTCCGTCAAGGGGTGCTAACAACTGCTAACCCGCACAGCGGTAACGTCAAGATGAGTGTGGACTTTTGAAGTGAGGGAGCGGGCGGCCCTCCCATTTTGCGTTGAGCCGGGTGGCGATGGCGTACATCACCCGCTCGGCGCTGTCCATGTTCTGGAAGCAGCCCAT
>JAJYLG010000021.1 GCA_021787985.1 Chloroflexota bacterium | reverse complement strand
GTGGCGGTGCCGGGATCGCCGCACGGTTTGGCCTACAGCCGCAAGTACGGCGTGCTGTTGGTGACGGAGGAAGCGACCGGCCGGCTGGCGATGATCTTCACCGCAGGGGGCACGCTTGCCGCCGAGGTGCAGGTGGGCGGCGAACCGCACATGCTGGCGGTATCGCCGGACGGCGAGACGGCCTACGTGGCGGACGCGGCCGGCTCGCGGCTGATCGAGGTCGATGTGGGATCGGCCAGCGTGCGGCGGACGACCCCGGTCGGCGCGGTGCCCGAGTCCGTGGCGGTGAGTCCCGACGGGTCCTGGGTCGCGACGGCGGACGCCGAGGGCGGGACCGTGACGTTGGTCGATGCCGCCACGATGCGGGCGGTCGCGCGGGTGGCGGTTGGTGGGTGGCCGGTGCGCGTGCGCTTCACGCCTGGCGGCCGCCGGTTATTGGTCTCGCTGCAGCGCGCCGGGATGGTGGTGGCCATCGACGTTACCTCGCGCAGGGTCGTCGGCGCGGCGAAGGTCGGTGACGGCCCGGACGGCATCGACTGCCGGCCCGCGGGCGACTGGTGCTTCGTGGCGCTCAATGGCGACGACGCGGTGCGCGCGTTCCGTCCAAGCGACCTGCGGCTCGGTCCGCGCTACCCGGCGGGGAGAGGTCCCAGCGGGCTCGTCGTCCTGCCCTGATCGCCGGCGCCGTCCGCCCGCCGCGGGCAGTCCTACACTGATGGACGGTGGGAGTGCGTGTCCGCTTCGTGGGGTGTCCGGTCGTTCGACTACGTGGTCGTTGGCCTCGGCGTGGCCGGCAAGGCGGCGGTGGAGACGATCCGCCGCTACACGCGCACGGCCTCGGTCGCCGTCGTGGGAGCGGAGCGCTGGCCCACGTACTTCCGACCGCGCCTCATCGGCCTGGTCGCCGGCGAGCTCGATGAGTCGAGCGCGCTGACGGACCCGGCTGGCGGCTGGCTGCGGCGTGCGCGCGTCGAGCCTTTCCTGGGCGTACGCGCTGTGCGGCTCGACGGCGACCGCCGGCGGCTGGCGCTCGAGGACGCTCGCGAGCTGGCGTACGGCTCGCTCGTGCTCGCCGGCGGCGCGCGGCCGCGCACCGTGCCGCACCCGCCGCAGATTGCCGACCGCGTGCTCACCTTGCGCACGCTCGAGGACGCGCGCCGCATCATCGAGCGACTGCCGGGGGCGCGCCGCGCGGTCGTGGTCGGGGGCGGGTTCATCGGTGCCGAGCTGGCGGAAGCGTTGCGCGTCCGCGGGCTGGACGTGACGCTGTGCGGACGGGAGTCGCGCTGGGGCTGGCCGTTCGTTGACGCCGTCCTCGCGGGCCGCGCCGAGCGCGCCTTCGCCCGATACGGTGTTCGTTTCCTCGCCGGCCAGGAGGTCCTGCGGGTCGAGCCTCACGGCCCGGGCGTGGCGGCGGTGACGGCGGGCGACCGACACCCGGCCGACTTTGTGGTGAGCGCGGTGGGTGTCGATCCCGAGGTTGAGTGGCTCGCCGGCGCTGGCCTCGCGGTGCACCACGGCGTGCTCGTCGACGAGGCGATGCGCACCTCGCTGCCCGGTGTCTACGCGGCCGGCGACCTGACCGAGCCGCGCAGCACGAACGGCGCCGCGCGCCCGCGGGCGTACAACCTGCGCACGGCCGAGGAGCAAGGGCGTATCGCCGCGCAGGCGGCGCTCGGCCTCGGGACCCGTGCGGCGCGGCCTCCGCAGTACGGGTTCCGGCTGTTCGACCTGTCGCTGCTGTTCGTCGGGCTGGCGGACGCGACGCGCGCCGACGGCTGGCTCGTGCTGGAAGACGCGCCCGCGGCCGGCTACGAGCGTGTGCATCTTGCGGGCGGGCGGGTGGACGCGGCGATCACCTGCAACTCGGCGCGCGCGGGCGTCCTTCGCTGGGCCGTCGAGCGGCGGGCCACGATCGAGGATCTGCGCGGGCGGTTCGAGCGGGACGCGGAGATGGTGCGCGAGGATCCGCTCGCCTGGTCGCCGCCGGTCGACCCGGACGACAGGCTCGATGGCGCATAGCCGAAGCGGGCGTCAGCCGAGGTGGCCCTCGCGGTCGAGCTGCTGCCAGACCTCGCTGCTGTCGGCGTAGCGCTCCATCAGGTAGGAGTAGACAGGTCGGGCGGAGAGCGCGCGGTCGAGGCAGCGCTGAGCGAGCCACTTGTCGAGGACGAGGGGCGGCCGGCGCACGTCAAACGGCGGCGCTGCCGGGCCGAGCCCAACGGGGATGCCGAGTCCGGTAAGCAGCGAAGGCGACGGTCCGCCGAGGTCGAGCACGCCAGCCTGCTCCAGGCTCGTCGCGGCCTGCTCGAGCCTGCGCGCGAGATCGGCCGTCGGCTCGTCCTGGGCGAGGTAGCGGGTGGGTGGCTCGCCACGCCAGAGCGCGTAGGTCACGGCGGTGGCGTGGTCGGGCCGCAGGCGTGGGTCGGCGGCCGCATCGGCGGGGGCGAGCCCGATGGCGAGCACCGCCAGATAGGCGCGGGCCAGCTCGTCGAGGTCGTCGAATTCGAGCGGCACCTCAGCCCCCGCCCGAGGGTTCCTCCGCCGGTCGGGCCGGCGGCGTGCCGGGCTCGGCATCCGACGCCGTCCCTTGTCCGGCAACGAAGTCGGCCGTGGACTCGGCAGAGAACGGCGATCGGCGCTGCGCCCATGTGTCGCGCCCGATGTGGTACGGGACGTCGATGACCACGGTGTTCGGCCGGAAGAGCAGCGAGCCCTTCAGGCGCAGGGCGGTCTGGTTGTGGAGGATGTGCCCGTACCAGTGCTCAGGGACGAACTCGGGCAGCATGACGGTAACGGTGGTCCCCGGTTCGAGCCGCTCGAGGTCGTCCAGGTAGGCGAGCAGCGGCTGGGTGAAGGCTCGGAAAGGCGAGTGGAGGATCACCAGCCGAATGTCTGGCTGGAACCTCACCCAGTCCTTGCGCAGCGTCACGCCAGCCTCGATGTCGTCGGTCACGTGCACGGCCGTGATGCGCTTGGTCTCGTCGCTCACGAGAGAGCGCGCGTAGCGCAGCGTCTTGAGCACGGCGCGGTTGACGCCGGGCACCGGCACGACGATCCGCTGCAGCGGCACCGGGGCGCGCGAGAGCGCCTCGAGCTCGGCCTCGCTCACGTGCAGCTCGGACTCGATGTGGCGGTAGTGGCGCTCGACCGACCAGAAGAAGACCACGATGACGGGGATGAGGATGAGGATGAACCAGGCGCCGTGCTGAAACTTCGTGACCACGAACACAGCGGCGACGATCGCCGTGAGGCAGGCGCCGAACCCGTTGATGACGCGGCTGTGCCGTGACCCGCGCTCGGTCTTGTTGCGCGTCCAGTGGATCACCATGCCGGCCTGGGAGAGCGTAAAGGCGACGAACACACCGATGGCGTAGAGCGGGATCAGGCGGGTGACAGAGGCCTGGAAGGCGAAGATCAGCCCCATGGCCAGCCCGCCCAACATCAGAATCCCGTTCGAGAACGCCAGCCGGTCGCCGCGGAACGCGAACTGGTGCGGCATGAAGCGGTCGTGCGCGAGGATCGATGAGAGCCGCGGGAAGTCGGCGAACGAGGTGTTGGCGGCCAGCACGAGGATCATGAAGGTGGTGAACTGGATGTAGTAGAAGAAGAAGCCCCGACCGAAGACATGCTGGGCGATCTGCGAGACCACGGTCTGGCTCTCGTTGGGGACCACGCCATAGTGGTATGCCAGCGTGCTGACGCCCAGCAGCGAGGTGCCGAGGATGATCGCCATCCAGGTCAGGGTGGTCCGGGCGTTGCGCGACTCGGGCGACTTGAACGCCGGCACGCCGTTGGAGATCGCCTCGACGCCGGTCAGCGCCGACGACCCGCCGGCGAACGCGCGCAGGATGAAGAAGAGCGAGAGCGAGGTCGTCGCTTTGAGCGGCAGCTCGGGCTGGCCCCCCTGGAAGGGGATCTCGCCATGGAGCAGGGTCTTGACGATCCCGGTGGCGATCAGCGCGGCCATCCCCACGATGAAGGCGTAGGTTGGCAGCGAGAAGATGGTCCCGCTCTCGCGAACGCCGCGCAGGTTCGCCACGACCATGAACGCGGCCGCCGCCAGCGCGAGCTCGACCCGGTACGGATGGAGCGGCGCGAACGCCGAGGTGATGGCGGCGACGCCGGCCGAGATGCTCACCGCAACGGTCAGGACATAATCCGTCATCAGGGCGGAGGCCGCGGTGAGGCCGGGAAGCTTGCCCAGGTTTTCGTGCGCGACGATGTACGACCCGCCGCCGTTGGGATACGCGCGGATGGTCTGGCGGTAGGAGAGCGCGACCACGGACAGCAGGATCACGATCGCGATGCTGATCGGGATCACGAGGTGGACGGCGGCCACACCCGCGAGCACCAGGACGATGAGGATCTCCTCGGACGCGTACGCGACGGATGAGATCGCGTCCGAGGAGAAGACGGCCAGCGCTCTGAACTTGTTCAGTCGCTCGTGGGGCAAGTCCTCGGTGCGCAACGGCCGACCGATGAGGACGCGCTTGAAGCCGCGGACGAAGCGTCCCCAGCGACCGCGCGGCTCAGTGGCGCGCGGCCGGGCGCGCAGCATCCCCTCGCTCTCGCGGGTGAACTGCTCGGTGCCGAGCTGGCGGCGGATGTAGCGCGTTCCGGGTCTCGTGCCCCGAACCATCTCGCGCCGCTCGAGCCCGGCGGACGCCTCGAGGTCGCGGTCCTCCGGTTTGCGAGCGCCTTGCTGCTGTGGCTCATCGGCCATGGGTGGCGGTTCGTACCCCCTTGCCGGGCAGCGCCCTTGGTGGCCGCCCGGCCTTCGGTTCGCCAGGCACGGCCGGAACCGGCCACCGCCATCCCCGGCCCGGCTCCCAAGATCGTAGCACCCCGCGTACCTACGATGACGCGCTGGCCGGCGACCCCGATTGCCCGCGCGTGGCGATGCGACCGAGCACCAGCATGCAGCCGACCGCCACAACGTTGGCGAGCGCGCTGATGAGGATCGGCAGGGTGTAGGCGTGGCGCACGTCGAAGGCCACACCCGCCAGCGTCGGCCCTACGAGGCTGCCGATGCTGGCCGAGGTGTAGAGCAGGCCGATGATCGCACCCGCCTGCCGGACGCCGAAGTAGTCGGCGGCCAGCGCGGGAATGAGGGCGACGAACCCGCCGTAGCCCGCGCCAAAGAGGAACGCGAAGAGCAGCAGTGACCAGACCTGCACGGCGAACAGCCACCAGATCTGCGTGAGGGCCATGAGCGCGAACGACGCGGCCAGCGCCTGGCGCCGCCCGAGCCGGTCGGCGGAGCCTCCGACGGCGAGCCGGCCGGCCGCGCTGCCGGCGCCGATGCCGCCCAGGATGACGGACGCCGCGACGTTGGAGATGCCGTGATCGGTGGCGTACGGGACCAGGTGCACAAAGGGGACGAACAAACCGAGCGAGGTCGCCGCGCAGGCCGTGTAGAGCAACCAGAAGCGGCTGGAGCGCAACGCCTCGCTCGGCGACATGCCCGCCGCCGGTGCGACGCTGCTCGTGGGTTGTGGGTCGCCGTCCGGGCGCAGGCCGCGGGTCTCGGGCGACCGCTCGACCAGCAGCGCCGCGCCGACGACGATGACCAGCCCCGCGATGCCGATCAACGCATACGTCCAACGCCAGCCGACGGCCGCGATGAGGACCGCGGCGGCCGGCGGTAGCGCCAGGTTCCCCAGGCCGATGCCCGTCACCGCCAGCCCGGACGCCATCCCGCGCCGGCGGATGAACCAGCGCTGGACTGCGCCCACCGCCGGCACGTAGGCGAGCCCGATCCCCAGCCCTACGCCCAGGCTGTACGTGAGGTACACCTGCCACAGCGACCGCGTTACCGCCGCCAGGAGGAGGCCGGTGCCGAGCAGCAGCCCGCCGGCCGCGATCAACCGTCTCGGACCGAAACGATCGGCCAGCCGCCCGCTGATCGCGCCGAGCCCGAAGTAGATGAACCCGGTCAGCGAGAAGACGAGCGCGACCTCCTCGCGCGTCGCGCCGAACTGGTCGCGCAGCGAGCTGAAGAACGAGCCGAACGTGTAGGCGGCGCCGAAGCTGATGAAGAGCACGGCGAAGGTGGCGCCGACGACCACCCAGCCATAGAAGAGTCCCGGCCGCGTCTCTCCCCCTGCCGTGCCTGCCACTCCTGCCCCTCCGCCCGCGAATCTCGCTCCTGCAGGTTAGTGCCGCGGGCGCTGCAAGGCGATGCGGAGCCGGCCGCGGGTGCCGCGCCCTCAGCGGAGCCGTGGGTGAGCGGGCCGCCCGACCCGCCGGGTCGCGGTCTCGGGCGGTGGGACGAGTCGTTCCGCGGGGCAACGCTGCAGGGCCGCCGGCTCCAGCGGCGCTCCGACCATCGCTGGCGAGGCCGGCGTCCCGGTCGCCGGATGACGCTGGTGGCGTTCCACCGTCAGCGTCAGCTCCACGCCGGCGCCGAATCCAGCGAAGAGCGCCGAGGCGAGCGAGAGCGTGAGGGCGCCGGCGTCGATCACCGCCAGGACGGACAGCAGCACGGCGGCGGACCAGGCCATCAGCCAGGTAGTCCGCGGGTCGAAACGGAACATGGGGCGCGCGAACGAGCCGGAGCCGGTCGGCTGGGCCTCCGCCGGCAGCGTCTCGGCCGCCGAGGCCGGCGCCAACGAAGAAGGGTCTCTCTGGCCGTCGACTCTCGTCGCCCGTAGGGCGGCCAGGAGCGCCAGAGCGCCCAGCCCGAGCAGGCCGGCCACCGGCGCCCACCACGGCGCACGGAGCAGGAAGGAGGCCGCGTGCAGAGTCGCGCTCACGGCCGCCCCGCTCCGGCTGCCGTGGGGGTGGCTGTCGGCGTCGGCGTGGGCCGCGGCGTCAAGCTCGATGGCGGTGCGCACGAGGAGGGCGGCAGCTCCGTCCCGAAGCAGACGTTGAACGCGCTGCCGGCTGGGCCGGGCACGGACGGCGCGGCAACCTGACCGTTCGGGTCCATCATCACGGCGGCACTGTCCCGCGCGAGGGACGGCGGCGCGCCGTTGGCCGTGAGGCCGCGGAACGTCGTCTGGCCGAAGTCTGCGAGCGACGATATCCAGAACGGGGTGCCGGAAGCCTTCACGAGCCAAGAGGCGAGGTCGAGCGAGGCGCCGTACTGGACGGTCGCGCTCCAGCGCTGGCCGGTCGTCCCGTCAACCATCTCGAGCAGCCACGTTTGCGTCGGCACCCCGAGCTTGGTTGCCCGGAGCGAGGCGGTGATGGTGTCTCCCGCCGAGATCACGAGGGGCACCGCGACCGCTTCGGAGGGCAGCAGCGTGTACCAGGCGGAGAGGTGCGTGCCGTAATCGTCCACCGTCTCGATGGTGGCGAGCCGGATCCCCGCCTGGCCGGCGTGGCCGTCGATGCCGATCGACTGCTGCGCCACCGCCCCGTACCGCTGGTCAGCACCGGGCGGCATCCGCACCGACGGGACGGTCCACGTCGCCCCGATCTGGGTGAACTGACCACCGGACGAGCGGCCATCGAGCACGTAGCCGGCGCGGTCGGTCGTGTACCATTGGCCGTCCGCCGGGCGAACCACGTACGAGAAGCTGAGCGATTGCGGCCTGCCCGGCTCGCGCCAGCGCGCGGTGATCGTAACGAAGCCCGGCTTCGCCGCCACGAAAGTCGCGCTGTTCGCGGCAGCGGAGGTCGTGTCGAGCCCGGTCGCCGTCCAGCCGCCGAAGGTGCTCGCGGTGCCGGGGGTGAAGGTGCACCGCACCTGCGTGCCTGGCGACAGCTCGACGGCGTAGGGCCGACAGTCCGCGAAGGCGAGCGTGCCGACGATGCCGTAGAGGAAGGTCTGCTCGTGATAGCCGGCGCCGTCGATCCAGGTCACGGAGATGCGTGCGTCTGCTGAGGCGAAGGTCGGCCACTGCGCCAGGAAGGTCCATGTGCCAGCCATGGCGCCCTGGTTGAGGAAGCCGTCGTCGGACGACCAGACCGGCCCCCACGTTACGCCCGCGCTTGGCCCGGTGCAGGTGACGACGCTACCCAGCGTGACGGAGCCGCCGACCGGGCTGCAGGACGGCACCCATGCGCCATCGGTCGGAGTGGCCGTCGGCGTGGGCGTGGCCACGACCTGGACGCCGGCGAACGGGCTGGGCGATGGTGAGCGGAGGTCCGGGTCCGACGTCTGGTTCGGGGCGGTGCCGTGTCCTCGCCAGGTGGCGACGTTCGCGGCGGCAGCGGCCGGGGAGGCTGCCGCGGTCAGTCGCGGCGAGGAAGCGGCGGCGGGTTGGTGGCCAGCGCCGCGCGTGAGCGCGAACCCCCCGGCCATGGCGGCGACGACGATCAGCCCCAGGCCCGCCCCCATGAGGGCCGGTCGGGTGTAGTGGAGGACGGCGTGGACGTGACGGAACATGCGTGACCCTCCGGCGTGATGCGCGGGCGTCTTCGCGGCGGCGGACCATCCGTGCGTGGCGTCCGGTGCTCACCGTTACCAACGTTCGCTACAAGATCCATGTGACATAGGCACACGACAGCTCATGACGTCCGCGGAGCGGCCGCGGACGAGTTGACGCCGCAGCGGCTTGACGCCGGGCGCGCGGGCGCCTTGACTGAGGCTGACGCATGCGTCAGCCGCGGGTGGGGCGGGGGTAAGACGCTCGCACGGCGCGGCCGCGCGGGGCCTGGAAGGAGGTCTGAAGCAGCGATGGGACTGAAGACGCCGGAGGAGTACCGGGAGAGCCTGCGGGATGGGCGGGTGACGTACATCGTGGGGGAGCGAGTGGCGGACGTCACGCGCCACCCGTGGTTCGAGACGGCGATCGCGAACGCGATGGAGGACTACGAGTACGAAGACCCGGAGGTGCGGGCGGTCCGCACCTACGAGACGGAGAGTGGCGCTGCGGCGCACCGCGTCTTCCAGGTGCCGCGGACGCCGGAGGACCTGGAGAAGCGCGTCAAGCTTACCGAGGTGACCAGCATCACCACCGCGGTCAGCGCGGTGCTGATGGCGCTGTACAACATCAAGGACCAGGTGGCGCAGGTCAACGGGCAGTACGCGGAGAACATCGAGCGGGTGTACCGGCATTGCCGCGACAACGATTTGCGGGCGGCGCAGGTGATCACGGACGCCAAGGGCGACCGGTCGCGGCGTCCGGTGGAGCAGGACGACCCGGACCTGTACATGCGGATCGTGGAGCGGAGCAAGGACGGGATCGTGGTGCGCGGGGCGAAGCTGCACATCACGGCGGCGAGCCTGGTGCACGAGCTGACGGTGATGCCGACGAAGGCGATGGGTGCGGGGGAAGAGCAGTACAGCGTGTCGTTCTCGGTGCCGGTGGCGACGCCCGGGGTAAAGATCATCAACCGGGGGTACGCGAGACCGGGGCGGAGCCGGATGGACTACCCGCTGAGCGCGCGGCACAACGCGCCGGAGGGGTTCGTGATCTTCGACGACGTCTTCGTGCCGTGGGAGCGGGTGTTCCTGGCGGGGGAGCACCAGCTCGCGGGGGTGCTGGCGCACTCGCTGGGGCTGTGGGAGCGGATCGGGGGTCTGATCGGGATGGTGCGGCGCTCGCGGATGATGGTGGGGGTCGCGGAGCTGCTGGCCGAGTACAACGGGATCGCCAAGGCCGGACACATCCAGGAGAAGATCGGGGAGCTGATCTTCTACGCCGAGGGGCTGCGGATGGCGCTGGAGACGGCGGTGCGGTCGTACAAGACGACGGCGACGGGGATGGTGTACCCGGACCCGATGGCGGTGAACGTGGGGAAGTACTTCGGGGCGGCCAACTTCCACCTGATGGTGCGGCATCTGCATGACATCTCGGGAGGGCTGGTGGTGACGTTGCCGACCGAGGCGGACTTCCGCAACCCGGAGCTGACCGCGTACCTGGAGAAGTACCTGCACACGCGACCCGAGGTCAAGGTGGAGGACCGCATGAAGCTCTACAACCTGATCCGCGACTTCAGCGCGGACACGTACGGCGGCTGGGAGCTGGTGACAACGGTGCAGGCCGGGGGCGGGCTGGCGGCGCAGCGGATCGTGGTGCTGCGGGAGTACGACCTGGAGGCGGCGAAGGAGCTGGCGAGGGAGGAGGCGGGCATCGCGGAGACACGGCGCCCCGCCCGCATCTAGCGCGGGTCAGCACTCCGCGGGGGAGCAGCGATTCGGCGGGAAGCTCCATCTCTCGTCAGCGGCCGCATGCGGACGGGCGGGAGATCTGGCTTGGCACGAGGGAGAGTGGCCTCCCGCGGATGTTTCTCGCTCCGCTTCGCCCCTCACACGGGCCTCCCTCCCCGACCGCGAGTTGCAATTGTCATACGCACGGTGCTGCGCTGGCCGCACCGAGGAGGTACGCGCGTGCAGTGGAAGTTCGATCTGATCCGCTGGACGCCGGACCGAGTACGACACATCGCGCGGCACGGAGTGATGCCGGAGGAGGCAGACGAGGCATTGCACGATGAGCGCGCCCAGCTCCACCGCAGCCGGGCGGGTCGCCGGCTGGTACTGGTGCCTGAGGATGAAGGAGCCCGGGTGGCCGGCCTCGTGACGGCACGCGATGCCAGCGCGACGGAGAGGAAACGATACCGTGACTGAGACCAAGCGGGAGCCGACGGGTGCGTTGCTTCCCGCAACGGAGGTGCCCGAGTTCAAGAATCTGGACGGTGAAGCGACGCTCCGCTCGCCTGGGCGTCGGCTACACCACCTACGTCCGCATGCTCGTCAACCGTCACGTGCTGGAGGAAGCGCCTATCGGCGCCGGGCACGGAGGGTCTGCCAAGATGGGCCGACGCGCACCATGGGGACATCGGCCGCGGTGGTTCAGCGATGACACGTGCTGCCCGAAATGCGGCCGGCGGTACGCGTGCAAGCTCCACGACTGGGCGTATCGTCGCTGGTGGGATCGCTTCCTGGCTGCCACGCCGGCGTAGCTTGAACGCTTTGCGTGCGCCTGGGCCGACAGCCCGGCGGACGAGCGCCGTGCGGCCCCCTGGTGGTGTCCAAGAGAGGTGTGGTTCTGAGCGGCGCTCGACCGAGCGCGGCCGCCGGCCTAGCCGCGTCCCAATGACGTCACGGTGACGTCGGCGGACGGCTGTGGCGCGCGCGCGTCGTCCCGGGTCGCCAGGAGAGCTGTCCGGCGCGACGCGGCATCCGTCGGCACGAGTCGCACGTCCGCTGGCGCGAGACCGGCCTCGACCCGCGAGCCGACAGCGAGGCCGTGCTCCAGCACCGTGCGCCGCAGCACGAGCGCGCAAAGCGGGAACCGCCCATCCAACCGTAGGCGCACCAGCGGACCGGCCGGGTCAACGGCCGCCACGTGGGCGGGAAACCAGTTCTCGTGGCCGTGCCGGTCGCCGGCGAAGACTTGCACGTCCTCGGGGCGGTACATGGCCAGCAACTCGTCCGTGTCCTCGGTTCGCCCGTCCACCTGCAGTCGCTGGCCAGCGACCACGACCGCCCCCGGCCCTGCGACCGTCGCCGCGGCGAGGACCTGCAGCCCCAGGAACCGGGCCACGGCCGCGTCTGCCGGCCGGCTGAACACGGCCGCTGTCGGCCCGACCTGCCGCACCCGCCCGTCCATCAACACCGCGATGTCGTCCGCGAGGCCCATCGCCTCCGATTGGTCGTGCGTCACGTAGATCGCCGGCCCCCCTGCTTCCCGCAGGACCCGCCGGACGACTTGGCGCACCTCCTCTCGGGTCGGCGCGTCCAGCGCCGAGAGCGGCTCGTCGAGCATCATCAGGCGCGGTTCCACCACGAGCGCCCGCGCCAGCGCCACCCGCTGGCGCTCGCCGCCGGAAAGTGTTCTCGGGCGCCGCTCCGCCAGGTGAGCCACGCCGAGCCGTTCCAGGATCGCATGCGCGGGAGCCGGGTCACGCTGTCCGCGAGCCCGCAGGCCGAAGCGCACGTTCTCCAACACGCTCAGGTGGGGGAAGAGCGCGTAGTCCTGGAACATCAGCCCCACTCGCCGCTCCTCCGGCGCGAGGCGAGTCACGTCCTGGCCGGCCAAGACGATCCGCCCGCGCTGTGCGGCGCGGAAGCCAGCGATCGTCTCGATCAGCAGCGTCTTGCCCGCGCCCGACGGCCCGAGTACGACGAGAATGCGGCCGCCGCGCACGTCGAGGTCGATGTCGCGCAGCCGGAAGGCGCCCGCGGCGACGGTCAGGCCGCAGACACGCAGAGCGGTGTCGTGCATCACAGCGCTCCGCCCGGCCGCCGCGCCAGGCGGCCGGAGGCAACGGCACGGAAGACAACGAAGGTGGAAAGCGTGACGATGAGCAGCAGAACGGCTGCCGCGGCGGAGCTGTGGAGGCCGGACTGCAGGTAGATGTCGTAGACCTTCACGGGCGCCGTCATCGGGAAGTAGGCGAGGATGGCGACCGCGCCGAATTCGCTGATCGAGCGCGCGTAGGTGAGCACCAGCCCGGTCAGCACGCCGCGCGCCGCCAGCGGCAAGGTGACGCGGCGGAACGCGTGCCAGGGGCTCGCACCCAGGCTGCGGGCCACCTGCTCGATCCGCGGGTCGATCCCTTCGATGGCGATGCGCACGCTGTCGACCATGAACGGTACGCTCACGAAGAGCATCCCGGCGACGATGCCCCACTGCGTGCCGAAGAACGAGACGCCGACATGTGATGCGGGCCCGCCAACCCAGCCACGCCGGCCGAACACGAACAGCAGGGCGATGCCGACCACCGAGTGTGGCACGGCCAGCGGCAGGTCCACGATTCCCTGGATGAGACTGCCGCCCGGCACGCGCTGGCGCGCCAGTACGTAGGCGAGCGGCACCCCCAGGATGGCCGCCACCACGGCGGTGATCGCCGCGTCCTGCAGGCTGAGACGGATCGAGTCGACGATGCCGGGGTCGTGGAGCGCGGAGGAGAGCGTGGCGGGCGAGGTCGCCACGAAGAGCCGGACGAGCGGCAAGACGATGAAGAGTATGAGCAGCCCGCCGAGCAGCCACGCGCCGGCATAGAAAGCCGCGCGGCCGAGGCGGGGCGCCGCCGCCGCGGGGGGCAGCGCGCCGCCGAGGGATGGCGCGCTCGCCATGGTAGCGTCTATGGGCTCGGCCACGGCTTCACCGACGCCTGCAGCGCCCGCGGCAGGAGGCCGGGGTCGCTCGCCAGGTCGGGCGACAGCACGGTGAACCCGGCGTTGGCCATGGCCTTCTGGCCGTCGGGTCCGAGAATGAACTGCGCGAGCTTCTCTGCCCAGTCCGAGTGCGGCGCGTTCGTGGGGATAGTGAGCGCGTAGATAATCGGCCTCGCGGTCAGCTCGCCGTTCTTGGTTTGCACCTTCGCCTGGCTGTACTCATTCGCCTTGCTCGCGTCAGACAGGTTGATGTCGGACGGGAGGTCCAGGTACTTGAGCTTGTGCTGGAGCGCGTCCGACTTGTAGATGGCCAGGTAGTCGATCTGCCCGGACTGCAGCGCGCCGAGCAGCTCCGTCTCGGTATCGCGCATGTTCGTCTGCGGCGCGTTCTTGAGGATCGCGTCGTACAGGCCCGGCTGGTGGTAGTACGTTTGTGCGAGCCGCAGCATCTGCAACGTCTGGTAGCCCGAGGGGTCCGTGTCCGGGTTGGAGCGACCGATCTGCACTCCGGGCCGGGAAAGAATCGTGTACCAATTCTGAGGCGTGATCTCGTTGGCGTACTTGCTCTGCGGCGTATAGACGAACGTGATCGCGTTCGAGACGAACCCCACGTACCACTTGGCGAACGCCTGTTTGCCACCCGCGCCGAACATGTAGTGCGGGATCACCGAGTAGTCGGCGACCGCCACCACGTCGGCCTGCTGGCCCAGCTCTGTGACCTGCTTCACTTCCTTGACGCTTCCCCCGAATTGGGCGTGGATCGTCACATTCGGGTACTTCGCCATGAAGGCCTTGTCGATCTGGTTGAACGGGTTGGCCAGGGTGCCGGCGCCGAAGATGGTCAGCGTGACCTTCGGGGCCGCCGTGCCCGTCGTTGGAGTGGAGCCGGACTTGCCGGAGCTCCCGCAGCCGGAGGCGAGGAGGGCGCCGCCGAAGGCGAACGCCAGGATCAGGCGCAGTGCGGAGTCTTTCATCTGCCGTCCCAAGAATCGCCCGTGGGCGATATGCTGCGGACAGCATAACAGCGGCGATCGAGGGCGCCAGCCGGGCGTTGCTCACGGCGTGAGCGGGCAGCAAATCGTCTCGCCCGCGTCGGAGCTGCCGAGTCGGCGCGAGCGTAGGTGCCCGATCGTTGGCGGCCCTGGGCACGTCAGCGGAAGTGCGGCATCACCTCGGCGGCGAACCGCTCCAGGTAGGGCGTCACCTTGGCTGGTTCCATTCCGGCGGGCGTACCCCAGCCGATGAAGTCCGTCACGGGGAGGAACTCGCGGAAGCGGTGGAACTCCTCGACCAGTCGGGCGGGCGGGCCGATGAGGTAGGTCTGGTCGATCGGCCGCGACTCGCCGGCCACCGTTCCCGCGTACGCTCCGGCGGCGATCCACGGCTGGTAGACACTCCAGCGGTAGCGTTCGTGCTCGGCCACCTCCTTCCAGACCGGGTCGTCGCGGCTGTCGGCGGCGAACCACGGCTTGATCAAGCCGATACGGTACTCGGCGGGGTGGCGGCCGAGGCGCGCCAGTTCATCGAGCCAGGCATCGTAGGTGTTGGTGCGGTCGCCCTGCGGCAGGAGGTGCAGCCCGTGGCGAGCCGCGCGACGCGCCGACGGCTCGGACGCGGCGGCAAGCCAGAGCGGCGGCCCGGGCCGCTGCACCGGTTTCGGCGTGACGACCAAATCGCGCACGCGGTAGTATCGTCCTTCGTAGGTGAAAGGCTCGTCGCCCCAGGCGCCGCGCAGGACATCGATGGTCTCCTCGGTGCGGCGCGCCCGCTCGCGCCGCGACTGCCCAAACGCCTCGAACTCCTCGTCCCGGTAGCCCATCCCGAGGCCGAGCATCAGCCGGCCGTTGGACAGGATGTCGACGGTGGCGGCGTCCTCGGCGAGCCGCAGGGCGTGGTAGAGGGGGGCAAGGAGGATGTCCGTGCCGAGCTTCACGCGGCGGGTACGCGCTGCGACGGCGGCGAGCAGCGGGATGGGGGAGGGGGTGTAGCCGTCCGCGGCGAAGTGGTGCTCGGTGATCCAGATCGAGTCGAAGCCGAGTTGGTCGGCGTACTCGATCTGCTCGAGGAGCGCGCGGAAGACCTCGGGCCACGGCTGCCGCCAGCGCTCCGGGTTACGGAAGTCGTAGACAAGGCCGAACCGCACCGTCATCGCTTCACCTCACGTGCGCATGCTACCGCCGGCGCGGGCGCGCGACGCGCGGCTGGTCGGCCGGCGCGGGGCCGTTCAGCGCCTCGCGCAGCGGCCAACGATGATCCCCGTTACCTTCTTTGGCGTGACCTGAGCGCATTACGCTTGGGTCGCCGGACCGAGGCGCTCGGCATGCCACCGCTCCCATCTGGTTGCCTCGTGCGGATGAGACCGGCGGGCAGGTGATCACGGGTTTGTCGTTCGTGTTTGACGTACGTAGTGACCCATGCGACCCTGCTCACGGCGGCTCGTTGGGAAACTCCGCATGAAACGTCTGGGGAGGCGGACTGTGAAGAGACTTCGATTCCCTCTTGCGCTGGCGTTCCTGCTGGTCTTGGCGGCGGCGTGCGGCGGTGGTGGACAGAAAGGCGGCGCCGCCACACCGGGCGGCACAGGCACCGTCGGCGGGGGAACGCAGACCGCGGGCGCCGGGACGCAGACCATGACCGTGGGAGCCATAGGGCCGGCATCCGGAGGTGCTGCTCCCTGGGGGATCGCCATCAACCGGGCGGCGACCTTGTTTGAAGAGGACACCCAGAAGGCGGGAGGGGTCGCCATCGGCGACAAGAAGTACCTCTTCAAACACGTCTTCTATGACACGAAGGGCGATGTCGGGGAGACGGCGACTGTAACGAACCGGCTGGTATTCCAGGACGGCGTGAAGTACATCATCGGAAACGCCATCGGGGCCACGTGCGACGCGGCGGAGGCGATAACCGAGCCGAACAACGTCCTCTTCACATTCATTTGCTGGGGCAAGACCAACCTGGGTCCCAAGAAGCCTCATTCGTTCCGCAGTCTCATCGGCCCCGACGAAGCGGCACCCATGTTCTACAAGTGGGTCTCCCAGCAATATCCTAACGTTAAGACCGTCGCCCTTGTGTCTCCCAATGATCAGAGCGGCGTGGACACCAGTGCAGCTATCAAGAAGGCCGCTCCCCAGTTCGGCCTGAGGGTGGTTGCCGATGAGGGATATCAGCGCGGAACGCAGGAGTACACCTCCTTGCTGACGCGCATTCTGGAGAAGAAGCCGGACATGATTGACCTCTCCGGTTCGGCCACCGGGGACGGGGCCCTTATCCTGAAGCAGCTTCACCAACTAGGCTACAAGGGCAAGTTGGCTTGGCTTTCGATGCTTGACCCGGTGCCTGTTGTAAAGACGGCTGGCACCGACGCGACGCAGGGCCTGATCGGTATCCAGGGATGGGATCCGAAGAGTGACCTTTCGCCGCAACCGCTGCGCGATTTCGCAACGCGGTACGAGCAGCGTTTCGGCGAGCCGGCAACAATAGCGGCCGCGGCAGAGTATGCCGCGTACGAGGTGATTACCCAGGCCATGGCGCAGACTGGGTCGACCGACCCAACCGCGGTCGCCAACGCCATCGCAAAGATCGGGACGTTCAAGACGGTGCTCGGTCAGGTGACGATCGGCGGCAAGGACACGTACGGGATCGATCGCCAGTTCATCTACCCGATGGTGGTGTCCGAGATCCAGAACGGCAAGTCGGTGCCGCTGGCGCGGGTGGAGCCTCAGTGATCCAAGTGCCCGGGTAATCGCGTGTGCTCGACTGAGCGTGCCGTCACCAGGCGGCGTTCGAGCTCGCAGGGAGAGGGAGCGGAGAGGTCGTGGATCTCACGAGTCTAGTCCAGGGAGGGGCCAGCGGCGCGTTGCTGGCATCGTTGTACGTCCTCGTCGCCCTGGGACTGACCATCGAGTTCAGCCTTCTGAGGATCATCAATTTCGCCCACGGTGACTTCTACATGCTTGGGGCTGTGGCGGCCTACTACTTGTTTGCCGAGGTTGCCCTGCCCTTCCCCTTGGTGGTGGTAGTTGCCGCGGTGGGCGGCGTCATTCTCGGTTTCCTCGCGGAGCGGACGCTGTTCCGCCGGTTCCACGAGGACCTCTTGGGCGCGTTCGTCCTCTCGCTCGGGTTGGCGTGGGTGCTCGAGATGGCGGTCGTCGGCAAGTTCGGCGCCTATCCGAAGGGGTTGCCGCCGGTGGTCGCTGGGGTATCGAGGTTCGGCCAGGTCGCCATCTCCAACGATCGCATCATGGTGATCGTGGTGGGCTCGTTGATTGTCGCCGCTATCTCTCTCTATGTCACGAAGAGCCAGGTAGGCCGAGCCATGCGCGCGGTCGCGCAGAATAAGGATGCCGCTGCACTGCTGGGGATCAACCCGGTGTTCGTCGGCACGATCGGGTTTGTCCTGGGGACGGCATTGGCCACTCTCGCTGGCGCGCTGGTGAGTCCGATCTTCAGTGTCGATCCCCAGATGGGAGTGGGCCTCACAATCAAGGCTTTCGTCATCGTTATCATTGGTGGAATGGGAAGCATTCCCGGCGCGGTCCTGGCAGGGATCCTCCTCGGCCTCTTTGAGGGGGTGGGAGGAATATACGTGGACAATGCCCAGTTGGCCGTGCTGGAGTTTCTGGTGATCATACTGTTCCTGATACTGCGTCCCAAGGGGATCATGGGGTCGGCGGAGGCGTAGTCCGTGGAAACCCGCCATGTGTGAGGGTGTCGAAGCGACACCGCCCGGGAAGCTCACGGCTGGATCCTTGCCGCTATCGGCGCTTGGGATAACCGTCGCGGCTGTCATCTGCGTTGCCTTGCTGTCGTTCCCGTCCCTTGGCGGCAACAACTACCAGCTACGGGTGGCTTCCACGCTGTTCTTCAACGTCGCCCTGGCGGTAGGCTTCTGGGCTGTGTACCTTACCGGCTTGCTGAACATGACGCAGATCGCTTTTGTCGGGATCGGCGCGTACACGACGGCGGCCCTGGCGATCCACGGGCATTGGAGCATGTGGGCTGCCGTCCCGGCGTCCGTCGTGGCGGCGCTGGTGGTCGGCGTTGTCATCGGCTACGCCACCCTGCGGCTGCGGGGCAGCTACTTCTTCCTGGTATCGTTCGCCTTCCTGGAAGTGACGAGGCTGTTTTTCACCAGCTTCTTCAAGGATCAGTTCGGCGGTACGAACGGCCTCACCGGCGTTCCTCGCCCCCCCGTGCTGCCGGTGCTCGGCGCCTCCGTGAACCTGGCTTCCCCGAGCGGCTACTACTACCTGACCCTCGGCCTCATGCTCCTGACGGTGACCCTGATCTGGCGGATTGTGTCCTCCCGCAACGGTCTCGTCCTGCGGGCCCTGAGCCAGTCCGATTCCCTGGCGGAATCAGTGGGGATCAGTTCCTTCCGATACCGGATGCTGATTTTTCTCACCAGCACGGGTCTAGCGGGGCTGGCCGGGAGCATCTACGCGTACATGAACCTCGTGGTCTTCCCCACCGACTTCGGGCTCACACGCGCGGTGCTGGTCGTGGTGTACACGGTCGTCGGCGGAGTCGGACACATACTGGGACCGATGCTGGGGGCGAGTGTCATAACCGTGCTGGGTGAGTGGCTCCGGCGCTTCGGGACCCTGGAGCAGTTGGCTTACGGCCTGGTGCTGGTCGTGGTGATGCTCTTCGTCCAGGGAGGTCTGGTGTCGGTTCCTGGACGGATCACCAAGGGATCCGGGCGCCTGCCCCGGTCAGTCGCTCGCACGGCTTGGAAGGTCCGGCTGCAGGCGATGTCGAGCGCAGCTTGGCGGAGGAGAAGGGAGGAGTGAGCTCTCCCCTCGTGGCCGAGAGTGTTACGCGGCGCTTCGGGGGCCTCGTGGCGCTTCAGCAGGTAAGCCTTCGGTTGAATCCAGGCGAGATCGTGGGACTCATCGGACCAAACGGCGCCGGCAAGTCGACCCTTCTCAACGTGGTGGCCGGTGTCATGAAGCCCACCCACGGCCGCGTGAAGCTTGGCGACACCGATCTTACCGGCAAGCCACCGCACGTGGTCGCGGCCGCGGGCCTGGTCCGCACTTTCCAGGCTGTCAACTTATTTGGACGGCTGTCCGCCCTCGACAACGTGATGCTGGGCAGCCACCTGAGGTTCAGGGCCGGGTTTCTCCGCTCGCTCTTACCGCTGAACTCAAACCGGCGGCAGGAGCGAGAGATTCGGGACCGTGCCCTTGCCATCCTCGAAGAGTGTGGCCTTCGGGAACAAGCCCCAGCGGAGGCGCAAGCTCTTTCTCTGGGGCATCAAAGGCTGTTGAGCCTCGCCATCGCTTTGGCGGCGGAGCCCAAGATGCTGCTCCTGGACGAACCGTTGGCAGGTCTCGCCCGCGGCGACCAGGAAGAAGTGCTCAATGTCATCCGTGGCCTCGTTGGCAAGGGACTCGGTGTTCTCCTGGTTGAGCACAACATGAGAGCCGTGATGTCCGCGTGCGGCCGTATCGTAGTCTTGAACCAGGGCAGGACGATCGCAGAAGGGTCCCCGGCGCAGGTCGCAAGTGACCAGCGCGTACGCGAAGTCTACCTCGGCACCAAGAGGGAGAAGGCGGCTTCGCCATGACGTCCGTTCTCGAGCTGGACGCGGTAACGGTAGGATACGGGCGGCTCACGGCGGTAAGGGATGCCTCCCTTGCGATCCGCCAGGGAGAGGTAGTGGCCCTGATCGGCCCCAACGGGGCCGGCAAGACCACACTGGTCTCGGCCATCGCGGGCCTGCTCAGGCCCATCTCCGGCACGATACGATTCCGCGGCAGAGACATCACGGGGATGCCGGCGTACCGGGTGCTGGAGCTGGGGCTGGGCCTCATCCCTCAGGGACGCCAGCTCTTCCCCGACCTCTCCGTGGCCGACAACCTGCTCCTCGGCGGCTACAGCAGACGCGCTCGCCCCGGCCGCGACTCGATGTTGCAGAAAATGCTGGACCGCTTCCCCAGACTGCGCGAGCGGCTGCGTCAGCGTGCCGGGCAGCTCAGCGGTGGCGAGCAGCAAATGCTTACCATCGCCCGCACCCTGATGGCCCGTCCTGAGGTCCTGATCCTTGATGAGCCCTCGCTGGGCCTGGCGCCGAAGATCGTCGAGGAGGTTGCGGAGATCATCCAGGAGATCAGCCAGGACGGCACGTCCGTCCTCCTGGTGGAGCAGAACGTGCCCATGGCACTGGATCTTGCGTCGCGAGCTTACGTCATCGAGGCCGGAGAGATCGTGGACAGAGGGAGCCGGGACGAGCTTCTCCAACGAGAGTCAATCACAGCGGCGTATCTGGGCATAACAGACGATCCAGGAGGCGCGCCATGACGACGCGAGCACCGCGTGTCACCCTTCCGAACTACTACCGGACCACCGATTTCGAGGCCATTTATCGGCGGCACCCGCCCCCCGATGCGTTTGTCGAGCAGATGTACCTGTGGCCGCCGGAACGGATCCGCGACTACCAGAACAAGCTATTCTCGGAGGTCATGGAGACGGCCTGGCGGAACCCTTTCTACAGGCAGAAGTGGCAGGGAGCTGGCGTCAAGCCGGAGGACATCAAGAGCCTGGACGACCTCCCGAAGCTTCCGGTTGTCACTGTCTATGACTTCAAGGACGCCATCGAGAAGGACCCTCCCTTTGGACTCCACCAGGGCGTGACCGCCAGGGACGCGGCCACGAAGCCGCTGAAGCTGCAGAGCAGCGGCGGCACCACCGGCCGGCCTCGGCCTACCTTCTTCGGGCCTTTGGAGTGGGAGGTGCAGGCGATCCAGACGGCCAGGGCCCTCTTCATCCAGGGAGCGCGGCCGGGCGATGTGATGCAGATCCCGGCGACGCTGTCTACCGCCAACCTGGGCTGGGTGTACTACCAAGCCTGCCACTACTACCTGGGCATCGTGCCCATCACCACAGGCAGCGGCGTGGTGACGGCCAGCCGTCGACAAGTTGAGGAAGCCGTCGCCTGGGGGACGAACATCTGGGGCGCCTTTCCGGAGTACCTGCTTCACCTGGCCCAGACCGCCACAGAGATGGGCATCGACCCAAGGAGCATGAAGACCAAGCTCCTGAGCACCTACCTCGGACCGGACACGGAGGGATCGCTGAGGCGGGAGCTGGAAGCGGCTTGGGGCTGTGACGTCTTCGACAACTACGGCACCCACGAGATTGGCGTCGCTTCCTTCGAGTGCCCGGCCCAGGCCGGCCTGCACGTCAACGAGGACACGCTCTTCTTGGAAGTGGCTGACATAGACACTGGCGAGATTCTGCCCCACGGTCAGACCGGCAACCTCGTCGCCACGTCGTTGTACCGTCAGCATCCGCCGCTCATCCGCTACAATCTCATGGACCTGGTGCGGTTCTTCCCTCGGGAGCGGTGCGCCTGCGGGAGCTACTTCCTACGTATGGACCACTTCATGGGCCGCAGTGATGACATGGTGAAGCTGAGAGGCATCAACATATACCCTATGGCCTGCCTCAACGCCGTCCAGTCGGATCAGCGCAGCACGGGTCAGTGGCTATGCGTGGTCGACCGTGTGGGCGAGGGTGGAGACGTCCGCGACGAGATGACGGTCCGCGTCGAGTACCGCGAAGAGTCCGTGGATGCGGCGGCAATGCGGAGAGACCTGGAAGAGCGACTCAAGGTAGACCTCGGAGCACGGGTAACAGTCGAACCTGTGCCGCCCGGCACCCTTGCCGACCTGACAAACTACGGCCGTGAGGGGAAAGTGCGGCGTCTGCTCGACCGCCGGCCCGGCTACGAGCGCCACTACTAGCAGGAGGACGGTTTGAAGGCCCGAGATATCAAATACGAAAAGGTTGACGGCCGCGCCTTCGGCAATGCCGGAGACATCAACGTAGAATGAAGCGAAGTTTCGGGATCCTACTACCTACTATGGAGGCGCCGGATGCGCTCTCCACGGCAGCCGTGTTGGAGCTTGCCACGCGAGCCGAAGACCTGGGCTTCGACAGTCTGTGGGTCGGGGACCATATACAGTGGCATCAGGCGACGCTGGACTCCCTTTGTGTGCTCTCAGCGCTGGCAGTCGCCACTCGTACCGCGAGACTGGGTACTTCTGTCCTGTTGCTTCCACTGCGCCATCCAGTGCTTGTAGCCAAAGCGGCAGCGACCATTGATCACTTGTGCGGCGGCAGGCTTGTTCTCGGGCTGGGCCTGGGCACCGACGCTGGGGGAGACTACTCGGCCACCGGGATCGAGCCGAGGACCCGCGGCAAGCGTATGGACGATTCTCTGCGGGTGCTGCAGCCGCTGCTGCGGGGCGAGGTTGTGGACCATGAAAGCGCGGCCTGGAAGCTGTCCCAGACCGTGCTGTCCCCCAGCCCGGTGCAGGAAGCGATCCCCCTGCTCTTCGGGGGCCACTCCGTGGCCGCCTTGCGAAGGGTTGCCAACTCCGGTCAGGGCTGGATCGCGGCATTCACACCACCTTCTCGGCTGCGAGAGCAGCTCGTCATCCTGAGGGAGGAGTGTCAACGGGCGGGGCGCGACTCCGGCGAGCTTGAGGTACTGGTCATCGTCTACGTCGAGCGCGGACCGGACGAACAGACGGCGGTAAGCACCGCCGACGGATACGTTAGGCGCCAGTACCGCATACCCGCCTCTCGGCTCGCGCCTTACTCAGCTTTCGGACCGAAGGAAACGATCGAGCGACGCCTCGACGAGTACCTGGAAGCGGGCGCTACTGGCTTCATCTTCGCCTACTGCGGACCGCGATACCTGGAAACGACCGAGTTCGTCGCTGAAGCCGTGAACCGCCGCCTGGCGTAGCCGGCCGGCGTGTGTGCCGACATCGGCTCGCGCGCGCTTCGTTACCTGGGGGCGCCGTAGATTCCGCCGAGGAAGCTGACCGGCTTCCTGGCAATACCCTCATGGGTGCCTCGCGGAGCATCGCGAGGGCCGGCGCGGGCGGGGTGTGCCGCCCTTCCAGGGGTGTCCATTACTTGGGGGATGCTCCGGGGGCTACGCTGGCGGCAGATGCGGCGCATGACTCGTTCGTGCCAAACATGTTATCGGGATCCGGAGTCCCGGAGACCGGACGCACCACTTCTCACTTCTCTGACCGGAGGAGAGACGATGAGACTCGAGGGCAAGACCGCGCTGGTTACGGGCGGCAGCCGCGGGATCGGACGGGCGATTGCCGTCGGCCTGGCCGGCGCGGGAGCGGATGTCGCCATCAGCTACACCGCATCCGCCGCGGCTGCCGCGCAGGTTGTGGACGAGGCCAGGCGGCTGGGCAGAAGAGCGATCGCTGTGCAGGCCGACGCGGCAGACCGGCATGCGGTGGAGCGGCTGGTCGACAGCGCATGGACCGCGTTTGGGCGCATCGATTGCCTCGTGAACAACGCGAGCATCATTCTGCGCGCACCGCTTCTCGAACTGCGCCCGGAGGACCTGGAGCGGGTCTTCAAGGTCAACGTGGTAGGTTACCTCCTGACGAGTCAGGCCGTGGTCCGGCGCATGTTGGCCTCAGGGCGGAATGGCAGCATCATCAACGTCTCTTCGGCGTATCAGCGTGTGGCCGCCCCGGGGCAGACCGCGTACTGTGTCTCAAAAGGGGCCGTCGCAATGCTCACCAAGCAGATGGCCCTCGAGCTCGGACGCGACGGGATCCGTGTGAACTCCATTTGCCCGGGCGTGATCCAGACCGACATGAACCGCGACGCCCTGTCTGACGCGGAATACCGACAGAAACGCTTGAACCGCATACCGCTGGGGCGGTTGGGCGAACCCGGAGACCTGGTCGGCGCGGCCATATTCCTGGCCTCTGATGAGTGCGGATACCTCACGGGAGCCGAGCTCTTCGTGGACGGTGGTGAGTTCATCTGGTAGGCGCGTCCCCGTCCGGGTGCGTGCTCCTTCACGGGATCGCCGCCGGCGCACTCCGAGGCAGGCCGGGCGCATGTGTGGCAGTGCGGCGCAAGGTGCAGAGCGGCGACCGATGGCCGGGACGGGGCCGGGCGTAGCGAGGTAGACGCGACCCGAGCAGGACCCTCTTTGTGCCGGTGGTCTCGTGCCTCCCCGGTTAACAACTGTCAAGTTGTCGTACCATTCGGGCGTTTCTCATTGTCAGGAGCGGCGAGCCGCCGGAGACTTCTGACCGGGGCGCACGACGCCGGGCCAGCCCACGGTTCTCTTGCTGAGAGGAGGTGACGCACAGCGGGCGGCGGCCTGGGCGGCTGGTGGCAGACCAGCACGGTTCGCCTCGGGGGTGTTCGCGTGTCAGGCGATGGGAGGTAACCGGCGTGCGGTCCTTGGTCCTGGTGCCGGGTTCTCGCCCCAAGCTGCAACAGAGCACGCTGAGGAGAGGAAGATCCAATGATATCGGGGAGGTTCGGGCTCGCCGCGCTGGCAGTCGCGGCGATGGCCTTCGCGGTCGGGTCAGCCATGCTTGGAAGAGCGGCGATGGTCTCGGCCGCTTCGTGTCTGCCGGCCGGCAGCACCGGGCTGACAGCCCGCGTGGTCGCCACGAATGGGCAGTCCGTCACCGGCATGGTGGACGCCACCGGCTGCGACATCGGTGTCTACGTGGGCCCGGGAGTGACAGATGTGAGCATCGCGGGTGCGATCGTCAGCGGCGCCCACGACCACGGCATCATGATCCAGGACACGTCCGGCATCACGGTCGAGGACAGCATCGTCACCGCGAACGGAGCGAATCACCACACCGGCTGTGAGCCGCCGAAGGTCATGACGGACTGCATCAACGAGGACAAGGCATTGCAGCTCGTGGGGACCAGCAACGTGGTGGTGAAGCACAACTGGGTCACCCAGAATACCGCTGACGGCGGCATCGGCGTCTTCGACGACGGTCCGATCCCGGTTGGCGCGCTGCAGCCGACCAGCTCGACCCCCGTGGCGAGCGTTGGCAACCAGGTCGTGGATAACACGGTGTTCGGCAACCTCAATGGTTGCGGCATCGTCGTGGCTGCCTACAATCCGGGCGGCGGGGTCTCGCAGAATGTGATCGAGCACAATACCGTCACCGGGCAGGTTGGGGTCTTCCCGCCGGCGGTGGGTGGCATCGTGGTGGCAGCCGACTCACCCCACACGTCCGCCACGGACAACATCGTGGCCTTCAACACGATCAACGGCACCTTCTTGTCCGGGGTCATCGTCCATAGCAACACGCCGGGCGATGTCGTCTCTGGAACGTCAGTCCTCGAGAACACGATTAGCAACACGGGCTGGGGCAAGGCGGTAGGTCCATCGGACGGCACGGCCGGGGTCCTGGTCATGGGCGAGGTCGAGCCTGTGACCGGCACCGCGGTGTTGCTCAACCGGATAAGCAACGAGACGTACGGGGTCTGGCTGAAGAACACGGCGGGGTGGTTCATCTATACCGTCGGCGGTAGCAACGTCACCACACCGGTTGGCGGCAACCCCACGCCGAGCAGCGGAGGTTCCGCGCCTCCGGGTCAGTAGAACGGGCACACCTATCGGCGGAGCGCCGGGCAGCAGGCCTTGCGCTCCGCCGTCGCCCGCCGAGCGCACCGTGGCGGAGCGCGACCTGCGACGCCTTGCGGAGCGGCACGAGAGGGGAGAGACAAGGACGCTTCCCGTACCGGCCCCATCGGAAGCCGCCGGCGTGTCGTGCGCGTCGCCGCTTCTTCGGTAGGGCGGTGACACGTGGTCACGGCCGCTGGGGCCAGCAGCAGCGCTTGGCCTTGCGGCCGCTGCCGCACGGGCAGAGGTCATTGCGCCCCACGGCGCGCCAGGGGGCGGCCGACTCCTCCCGCAGGGCGGCCATGGCCGCGGCCGGGCTCGCGTTCTGACGACCCAGCTCCACGAGGCGGCGCAAGGGGGCGTCCGCGTGGGCGAAGAAGCGCCGCAGACCCGCGCACAGGTAATGCAGCCCCGGCTCTCCATCCGCCGCTCGTGCGAAGCGGTCCTTCGGACAGCCGCCGTTACACGCGGCCAGCCAAGGACACTCCCGGCACTGAGCGGGCAAACGGTCGCGCTTGTCCGCTCCGAACCGAAGCAGGGCGGGCGCATCGGCGAGCGCGCCCAAGTGGGTGCTCTGGATGTCGCCAAGGCGGTGCTCAGGGTTCACGTAATGGTCACAGGTGTAGACAGCGCCATCGTGCTCGACCACGAGCGCGCGTCCGCAGGTCGGGGCCATGACGCAGAGCGTCGGGGTCTCCCCGCCCCAGGCGCGCAGGCTCTCGAAGAAGAGCTGCACCTGCAGCTTCCCGAGGTCGTGCCGCACCCACTCGTCGAACACAGCGCAGAGAAAGCGCCCGTAGTCGTCGGGAGAGACGGACTCGGGGGTTGGCTGGCCGTCCGGGCCGCGCCGCACGATGGGCAGGAACTGGAGGAACGTGCCACCGAGCGCCCGCAGCGCCCGATAGACGCCGAGCGGGTCCTGAGCCACCGCGGGCGTCACCGTGCAGAGCAGGTCGGGCCGAACGCCGTGCCGCTGCAGCCGCTGCGTGGCCGCGGCGACCCGCTGGTAGGTGCCCCGGCCGTTCCGGTCTCGGCGATAGGCGTCGTGGAGCAGCTCCGTGCCATCGACGCTCAGGCCCACCTCGAAACGCTCCTCGGCCAGGAACGCGCACCACTGCTCGTCGAGCAGCGTGCCGTTGGTCTGCAGGTTGTTCCAGCACGACCACCCCTGGGGGAGGTAGCGGCGCTGCAGCCCGACGGCGCGGCGGAAGAAACCAAGGCCGGCGAGCGTGGGCTCCCCGCCGTGCCAGACGAAGTGGACAAGCGGCCCGGGACTGGCCTCGATGTACTGCCGAACGTAGGCATCGAGGAGCTCGTCGCTCATCCGGAACCGGTGCGGTCGCTCGTAGAGCCGGGCCGTGTCCAGGTAGTAGCAGTAGGTGCAGGCGAGGTTACAGATCGGGCCGACCGGCTTCGCCATCACGAGGAAAGGCTCCCGCTCGGCAGCCGATACCATGCCGGGGGCCTGCTCCCGACGCGCGCTGGGCGGTGCTCCATCGTTCACGCTGCGGTCGTCCCTGCTCGGCGGCTCACCTGGCGACCTCGAAGGCTACACGGTCCCGCGCTCGCGGCGCTGCCGCGGCGAGGAGCGACGCGTGCGCAAGTCGGCCTCGAAGCTGGCGAGGGCGTAGAGCCAGGCGGTGTTTGCGTCCGCCGAAGCGTCGGGGATCCGATGTCCAAGATGTGACGGACGGCGACGGGTCATGCGGCACGCTCCCGGTCCGTTGTGCGTGTCAGCTTCGGTGGGCGGTCATGGTAGCCCGGGTGGGATTCGAACCCACGGCCGACGGATTAAAAGTCCGCTGCTCTACCGCTGAGCTACCGGGCCGGTCTCAGTATAGGTGGCCGGTAGCGGCGGCTCCCCTGGTGCGCTGGCGGCCTGCTCGCTGCGGGCAGGTGTTCGGTCAACGGGCCGCCGCCGTGGCGGGCGCGGGCGCCGCGAGGTGGTGGTTCGGCGCAAGCCCGATATGGCTGAACGGCAGGAAGACCAGCTCGGCCCTCCCCACGATGTTCTGCAGCGGCACCGGCCCGAAATCGTGCGAGTCCTGGCTCTCGTTGCGGTTGTCGCCCAGCACGTAGACCGTCCCCGGCGGCACGACCGTCGGCGGCGCGGTGTACAGCGGCCGCTCGCGGATGTAGCGCTCTTGCAACGCCACGCCATTGACGTAGACCGCGCCGTTGCGCACCGCCACGGTGTCTCCCGGCAGCCCGATCACGCGCTTGATGTAGTCCTTGGCTGAGTCGGCCGTGGGCGGATGGAAGACGATGACGTCGCCGCGTTGCGGCCCGCCGAAGATGTAGCGCGTCGGGTCGCTGCCGGGCGAGACGAACGGCAGGACGCGGTGCACCGTGCGCAGATCGATGCGCGCGTAGGCGACCTTGTCAACCAGCACGTAGTCGCCGTTGTAGAATGACGGCTCCATCGAGAGCCCCTCGACGCGGAAGTTCTGCGCGGCCGTGCGGATCGAGAGGAAGATCACTGCCATGAGGAGCAGGACCTCGGCAACCTCGAGGAGCGTCGCGAAGGCCCGCTGGGCCGGGCGCGGCGCGGCCGCGTTGCCGCCGCTGGGAAGCGGTTCCGCCTCGACGGAGTCGATCGGCGGCTCCGCGTATCCCGGGTCTTCCGGAGGGCACATCGATCCCAGGATAGCAACCCGCTGTGGGCTCATCCCCGGCCGCGGGCGCCGCACCAGCCGATGACCTCCGCGGCAACGTCCGCGACCGCCGCGCGCCCCCCGCGCAGGAGCGGCCGCGGGTCGGTTCCCGCATCGCCGGCGGCGATCGCGGAGGCGAAGGCGCGGTAAAGCACGGACGAGACGTTGCACTTGGCCACACCCGCGGCGATGGCGGCACGGAGCTGGTTCTCCGGCACGCCGCTGGTCCCATGCAGCACCAGGGGCACCGGGACCGCGGCGGCGATCCGGGCGAGCAGCTCGAGGTCGAGCCTGCCGCCTGACGGCGCGTCGCCGTGGGCGTTGCCGACCGCCACGGCAAGGGCGTCCACGCCGGTGGCCTCCACGAAGCGGGCGGCGGTGTCCGGGTCGGTGCGCTCGTCGGATGCGGCGACGCCCTCCTCGCGGCCGCCGATGGCCGTCAGCTCTCCCTCGACCGCCAGCCCGGCGCGGTGGCCGCGCTCGGCGATTCGCCGCGTGAAGGTCACGTTCTCGTCGAACGGAAGTCGGCTGCCGTCGGCCATCAGCGCGGAGAAGCCCGCGGCGATCGCCGCCTCGTGAAGCGCCGGGTCGGCGCAGTGGTCCAGCATCACCACGACGGGAACGGCGGCGTCGCGGGCGGCGGCGACCAGCAGGGCCGCCAGCCGCGCGAAGCCGGCGTGGCGGATGGCGCCGGGGTTCGCCTGCAGCACGATCGGCGCCCGGCTGCCCCCGCCGGGCTCGGCCGCGTCGAGCACGGCGGCGCAGACCTCGAGGTTTGCGACGTTGAAGGCGGGCAGTGCCCAGCCCTCGGCCCGCGCACGGCCGAGCAGGGGTCGCAGTGGCGCCAGCGGCATGGCTACACTCCAGCGGAGATGTCCTCCGCGATCCTCGATGGGAGCGACGCCACCGTCAATGAATGAGCCGAGGTCTGATGATGCCCTGCTCGCCGCCGCGGCCGCGGGGTCACTGGACGCGTTCAACGCGTTCGTGCTGCGGCACCAGGACGCGCTCTATGGCTTCTGCGCCCGCATGGTCGGGCCCGACCGCTGTGAGGACGCCACGCAGGAGGCGTTCGTGCGCGCGTGGCGAGCCGTCGGACGGTACCGCCCGGGGTTCCCACGCGCCTGGCTCTACCGGATCGCGAGCAACGTCTGCCTCGACCTGCTGCGCCGCGAGCGGCGGCGACCGGCATCGTTGCGCATCGCGGGCGACGGAGACGCGCCGATCGCCGAGCTGCCCGACTCGGCGCCGGGACCCGAGTCGCGCGCCGAGCAGGCACAGTTGCGCGCCGCCCTCGAACGCGCGCTGGCCGAGCTGACAGCCGAGCACCGGGCGGCGGTGCTGCTCTGCGACCTGCAGGGCTGGCCGCTGGCCGAAGCCGCCGGCGCGCTCGGCGTCCCTGAGGGCACCCTGAAATCGCGCCTGCACCGGGCGCACGAGCGCCTGCGGCGCTCGGTCCACCTGGAACCCCTGCGGGGCGCCTGACGTTTCGGGAGCAGGACGATGCGAACCCCCTTCGGACCCCGACACCCGCGCACACTGGCGCTGTACGTTCGCGGCGAGCTCCCCTCGGCCGAGACGCGGCGAGTGGAAGCGCATGTCGCGGGCTGCGCGGCCTGCAGCCGCGCGGTCAGCGAAGAGCGGGCGCTGCGGGCTGCGCTGCACGACCTGCCGGCGCGGCGGGCCCCGCGCTCCTTCGCGCTGACCGCCGAGCAGGCGCACCGGACACCGGCAACGGATCGTGCGCCGGCATGGGTGCGGTGGGCGCAGGGTGGCGGCGCCGGGGCGCTCGCCGCCGCGGCCGTGCTGGTCGCGGCAGTGCTGCTCACGGGCGGGCTGCCAGGTGGCGGGGCCGCCAAGCGGGCCGCTCCGGCGGCGGGACTGGCGCGCCAGGCGGATCGGAGTGCCGCCGTGGAGACCAGCCCGGCCGGCGCCAGCGCGCAGAAGCGCGCGCCGGAGGCAACCGGTACGCCCGAGGCGCACTTCGTCATGCCGGAGTCCGCTTCGCCGGCAGCCGTTGCCACGCCGGGCGATCTGAGCGCTCAGACGCCGTCCGCGCTGTACGTGGCCGAGACGGCGGGGCGTGGCGGACCGGGCTGGCGGGCGGTGGCGCTGGCCGCCGCCGCTGCGCTGGCGGTCGTGGGGGGCGGGGGGGTAGTCGCGTCGTCACGCTGGCGAAAGCGGAGGCGCAACCGGACATGAAGCGATGGGAACGGTGGGTGCTGGGAGCGGGGCTGGTGGCGGCGCTCGCGCTGCTGACGATGCTGACGATGCTGGCGACGCGGGCCAACCGGGAGGTGCACACCACGGCGGTGGTCAACAGCGGCACGGCGACATCCGGCGTGACGGTGCAAGGCGAGGGCACGGTGAAGGTCGTCCCCGATACGACGGTGGTGACGCTGGGGGTGAACGTGCGGGCGACCACCGTCGAGGCGGCGCGGTCGCGCGCGGCGCAGGACATGCAGCAGCTCTTGCAAGCGTTGAAGGCGAAGGGCGTCGACACGGAGAAGGACGTGAAGACGGTGAGCCTGTACCTCAACCCCGAGTACACGCGCGGCCCGAACGGCGGCGCGCCGGACGGCTACCGGCTGACGGAGCTCTTGCAGGTGACGGTGCGGAACACCACGGACGCCGGCCCGGTGATCGACGCGGCGGTCAAGGCGGTCGGCGATGACGCCACGCTGCAGGGGATATCGTTCACCTCATCGAAGATCGAGCAGCTTCGCTCGCAGGCGCGCGAGCTGGCGATGCAGGACGCGCTGCAGCGCGCGCAGACGCTGGCCCGGGCGGGTGGCATCACGCTGGGCAAGCCGGTGAACGTGGTCGAGTCGGGCGGAACGACTCCCATCCCGTACCTCAACGCCGAGAAGGCGGCTCCCGCGGCCACCATCAGCACGCCACCGGGTGAGCTCGAGGTGAAGATCGACGTGACGGTGACCTACTCGGTCGGCTAGGCGCGCCGCTGGCGCGGCGAGCCGTGCTCCGGCTACCCTGCGGGCAGAAACCCCGGGGAGGCGCCGCCGTGGTCCTGTCAGACCGCTCGATCCGCGAGCAGATCGACCGTGGTCGGTTGCTGGTCGAGCCATGGGACCCGGCGGCGCTGCAGCCGGCCAGCGTCGACTTGCGGCTCGACCGGGTGTTCCGAGTGTTCCGCAACTCGCGCCGCCCGTATATCGACGTCCGGCAGCCGATGGACGATCTGACCGAGCTGGTCGAGATCGGTGACGACGAGCGTTTCATCCTTCATCCGGGCGAGTTCGTGCTGGGCAGCACGCTGGAGCGCGTGTCGCTGCCCGACGACCTGGTGGCGCGCGTGGAGGGGAAGTCGTCGCTCGGCCGGCTGGGTTTGCTGGTGCACGCAACGGCCGGCTATGTGGACCCGGGCTTCCGTGGCCACCTCACGCTCGAGCTGTCCAACGCCGCCAACCTGCCGGTGACGCTCTACTACCTCATGCGCATCGCCCAGCTTTCGTTCGAGCAGCTCAGCACGCCGGCCGAGCGGCCGTACGGCTCGCCCGGGCTGGGTAGCCGCTACCAGGACCAGGCGGAGCCGACCGCCAGCCGGAGCTGGCAGGACTACCAGGTGCCGGCCTTCGAAGAACGGTAGCGCCGGGCTGATCATGCCGTCTCCTCACATGCGCCGTGCCCTTGAGCTGGCGGAGTCGGTCGTGGGTGCAACGTCGCCGAACCCCCCGGTCGGGGCGGTGGTGGTCGCGCCCGACGGCACGGTGCGAGGTGAAGGCGCGACGCAGCCGCCGGGCGGCTCGCACGCCGAGGCGATGGCGTTGCAACAGGCGGGCGACCGCGCCCGCGGCGGCACGCTCTACGTAACGCTCGAGCCATGCAACCACTGGGGGCGCACGCCGCCGTGCGCCGAGGCCGTGCTCGCCACCGGAATCGCCCGCGTCGTTTACGCCGTGGCCGACCCCGACCCGATCGCCCGTGGCGGAGCTGGCCGGCTGCGTGCCTCCGGCATCGCGGTCGAGCGCGGCGACGGCGCGGTCGCGGCTCGCCGCGTGCTGGCCGGGTTCTTGAAACACCGCCGCACGGGCACGCCCTGGGTCATCGCCAAGTTCGCCGCCTCGCTCGACGGTCGCATCGCCGCCGTCTCGGGCGACTCCCGCTGGGTCTCCGGACCGGAGACGCTGGTCTGGGCGCACCACGAGCGCACGCGCATCGACGCCATCCTCGTCGGCTCGGAGACGGTGGTGGTGGACGACCCCGAGCTGACGGCGCGCCCCGGAGGCGTACCTGCCGAGCGCCAGCCGCTGCGCGTGGTGCTCGACGCGCGCGGGCGCGTCCCGGCGGCGGCCCGGGTGCTGGCGCCGGGCGCGTCGACCCTCGTGCTGACGACGGCCTGCGCGCCGGCAGGCTGGCGCGATGCGCTACAGGCGCGGGGCGCGGAGATCGTCGACCTGCCGGCGGACACGGACGGACACGTGAGCCTTCCCGCCGCTCTGAAGCTGCTGGGGGAGCGGGGAGTGCTGCGACTGCTGGTCGAAGGCGGCGGGGAGGTGCTGGGGTCGTTCTTCGATGCGCGGCTGGTGGACGAGGTGACGGTCATCGTCGCGCCGATCATCATCGGCGGCGCGGCGCAGACGGCCGTGCGGGGCCGCGGCGCGTGGCGCATGGCCGACGTCGTGCGGCTGCGCGACGTGCGCGTGCGGCGGCTGGGGCGGGACCTGCTCGTGCGCGGCCGGCCCCGCTACCCTGAGGGTGCGGGCGGCGAGTAGAGCGGACGGCCGCCGGACAGGGGGTGCGCGGGTGTTCACGGGCATCGTGGAGGAGGTCGGGGCGGTCGCGGCGGTCCGCGAGGGCGGGCTGCGTATCGCGGCGCCGCTCGTGTGCGCCGACCTGCGGATCGGCGACTCGGTCTCGGTCAACGGCGTCTGCCTGACGGCCGTCGCGGTGGAGGGCGACGCGTTCGAGGTGGACACGGTGCCGGAGACGCTGCGTCGTAGCAACCTGGGCGAGCTGCGGCCCGAATCGCAGGTGAACCTGGAGCGGGCGCTGCGGGCCGACGGCCGCTTCGGAGGGCACATCGTGCAGGGGCACGTCGAGGGAGTGGGCACGATTGACTTGGTCGAGCCCGACGGCGAAGCGACGGTGGTTCGCGTGCGGGCGTCCGCGGACCTGGCGCGCTACATCGTGAAGAAGGGCTTCGTGGCCGTGGATGGGACGAGCCTGACCGTGGTCGACCGCGGGCCGGACTGGTTCACGTTCACGTTGATCCCGTTCAGCGCCGCCCACACCGTGCTGGGGTCGAAGCACCGCGGTGATCGGGTAAACTTGGAAACGGACGTCCTGGCGAAATATGTCGAGCGGTTGTTCGGTCGGGACGATGTCCCGCCGACGGCCGCGGACCAGCGGAGATGACGACCGTGTCGCGCACGCACCGCACCCTGGCGACGATCGAAGAGGCCATCGAGGAGTACCGCAAGGGCCGCTTCGTCATCATCGTCGACGATGAGGACCGTGAGAACGAGGGCGACCTGACGCTGCCGGCGCAGTTCTGCTCGCCCGAGGCGATCAACTTCATGGCGCGCCACGGCCGGGGGCTCGTCTGCATCTCACTGCCGGGTCAGCGCTGCGACGAGCTGCAGCTCCCGATGATGGTCGACCCGCGCGTCAACACCAGCCACTTCGGCACGCCGTTCACCATCAGCGTCGAGGCGCGCCACGGCGTCACCACCGGCATCTCGGCGGCGGACCGCGCCCGCACGGTCGAGGTGATCACCGACCCGGCGACGCGGCCTGGCGACCTGGTGATGCCCGGCCACATGTTTCCCCTGCGGGCGCGCGATGGCGGCGTGCTCGTGCGCGCGGGGCAGACCGAGGCGTCGGTCGACCTGGCCCGGCTGGCCGGTCTGAGGCCGGCGGCCGTTCTCTGCGAGATCATGAACGCCGACGGCACGATGGCCCGGGTGCCGCAGCTCAAGCGCTTCGCGGGCCGGCACGGCCTCAAGATCGTCTCTGTCAAAGACCTGATCGCATACCGTATGCAACGCGAGCGGCTGGTGGAGCGCGTGGCCGAGGCGAAGCTGCCCACGCCTGAGGGCGAGTGGCGCATGATCGCGTACCGCGCGATGACCGACCCGGACGAGCACATGGCGCTCGTCATGGGCGATCTCTCCAAGGGGGGTCCGGCGCTGGTGCGGGTCCATTCGCAGTGCGTCACCGGCGACGTCTTCGGCTCGCTGCGCTGCGACTGCGGCGAGCAGCTCGCGGCGGCGATGCAACGGATCGCGCGCGAGGGACGAGGCGTGGTGCTGTACATGCGACAGGAAGGCCGTGGCATCGGGCTGCACAACAAGATCCGCGCCTACAACCTGCAGGACCAGGGGCTGGACACTGTCGAGGCGAACGAGGCGCTCGGCTTCCCCGCCGACCGGCGGGACTACGGCATCGGCATGCAGATCCTGGTGGACTTGGGCGTGCGCGAGATGCGGCTGATGACGAACAACCCGGCAAAGCGCGCGGGCCTGGAGGGCTACGGCCTGTCCGTGGTGGAGCGGGTGCCGCTGGTCGTCGAGCCGAACAAGTACAACGAGCGCTACCTGGAGACGAAGCGCGCCAAGCTCGGCCACATGCTGGCGGACGGCGCTCGGCGCCGCAAGGTCGGCGCCTGATGGCGGCGGTGATCGAAGGCAGCCTGGACGGCCGGGGACTGCGCATCGCGGTGGCGGCGGCGCGTTTCAATGAGCTGATCGTCGAGCGGCTGGTGGCCGGCGCAGAGCGGGCGCTGGAAGAGAACGGCGTCTCGCGCGACGCGGTGGACGTGATCTGGGTGCCGGGCGCGTTCGAGCTGCCACAGGTGGCGCGCTGGCTGGCCGAGGCCGGGCGGTATGACGCGCTGGTGTGCGTGGGGTGCGTGATCCGCGGCGAGACGCCGCACTTCGAGTACGTCGCCGGACAGGCCGCGGCCGGCATCGAGCGGGTGGCGGTGGACACCGGGCTGCCGGTCACCTTCGGCGTGCTGACCGTCGAGACGCTCGACCAGGCGCTGCAGCGCGCGGGCGGCAAGGATGGGAACAAGGGTGCGCAGGCCGCCGCGGCCGCGATCGAGCTGGCGACGCTGCGCCGTCGCCTGCGTGGAGATTGAGGCTGGGGTGCGGCCGCGAGCCGCCGCCGGTACGCTTGATCGCGGCCGGATCTGGAAGGAATATGAAGGCGCGTGGCAGCCCGCGGCGGGAAGCGGTGCCGGCGACGATCGGCGCCCCGAGACCCGGGGGAGTCTGTCGCGTTGGGTCTGCGGAGCGGGCGAGGACTGAAACAACTGGCCGCTTGTGAATCTTGACGCAACCGGCGCTCCGTTCTAGGATTGCCGCAGCGGGAGCAGGAGTTTAGCAAGCTTTGGTGAGGTTAAGGCATGACCAACGTCGCCGCAAGTTCGGCGGACTGGGTCCCGCTTCGCGTCGCCTGTCGGATCCTCGGCGTCAACGAATCCACGCTGCGACGCTGGGCGGATAGCGGCCGGGTCCGCTCCTTCCGCACCCCTGGCGGCCATCGACGCTTCCGCCGCGCCGACCTCGACGCGATGGTCCGGGGTCAGCCGAGCGCCCTCGACCCGCTCGACCGCCTCGAGGACGTGGCGCTGAGCCGTATCCGGCGCGGGCTCCAGCGCGAGGGCCAGGAGCGCGACTGGTACCGCTCCCTCTCCGAGGAATACCGCATGCGCATGCGGCCGCTGGGGCGGCGGCTGGTCCAGCTCGTCGCTGACGTTGCATCGGGGCGCTCCCGGCGGGCGCGGGCCGTGGAAGAGGCGCGCGAGATCGGCCAGGAGTACGGCCGCAGCCTCGCGCAGGGCTCGCTCCTGCTCGCGGATGGCGTGCACGCCTTCACCTTCTTCCGGCGGCAGCTCGATGAAGCGGCGCAGCGCGTGGCCGGCGACGATGCACGGGCAGCCGAGCTGCTCTCCCACATCGCCTATTTCGCCGATGCGGTGCTGGTGGGGGCGACTGAGTCCTACGAGCGTATGCGCAAGCAGACGAGGGGAGGGGGCTTGTAGGCGTTGGGCTACTACCCGATCTTCCTCGAGTTGCGCGGGCGGCGCTGCCTGGTGGTGGGCGGCGGCAGTGTCGCCGAGCAGAAGGTGCGCGGCCTGCTCGCCGCTGACGCGGATGTGACCGTCGTGAGCCCCGAGCTCGCCCCGCGGCTCCAGCAGCGGCTCGCCCAGCGTGAGATCCGCCATGTGGCGCGCGAGTATCGAACGGGCGATGTCACGGGGTTCAGCCTGGTCATGGTCGCGACCGACGACGGCGCCGTGAACGCGCTGGTGGCCCAAGACGCTCGCCGTGCGGGCATCTGGGTGAACGCGTCCGACGACCCGCCGAATTGCGACTTCATCCTCCCATCCGTCATTCGCAAGGGGGAGGTCGTCGTCGCCGCGTCGACCGGGGGCGCCAGCCCAGCGCTGGCACGGCGCATCCGCGAGGATCTGAACGCGTTCTTCGCCGAGGACTACGGCCCGCTGGCCGAGCTGCTGAGCGAGGTGCGTCTGTTGCTGCGCGCCCGTGGCGTGCAGGTGGACCAGGAGACCTGGCAGCATGCCATCGATGCGCGGTTTCGCGCGCTGGTAGCGCAGCGCCGCCTCGAGGAAGCGCGCGAGCACCTGCTGCGCGGCCTCGGCCTCGCAGCCGAGGCGGCAGGGGACGGGCGAGGCGGCAGGTGATCGTCGTCGTCGGGGTCTCGCACCGCACGGCGCCCGTGGCGGTTCGCGAGCAGCTCGCTGTCACTGCCGACGAGCTGGAAGCCACCGACCGTGACCTGGCGGACCGCTTCGGCGCGGCAGTCGTCCTTTCCACCTGCAACCGGACCGAGATCTATGTCCACTGCCAGCGGTCGGATGACGGCCCCGGCGCGATAGCGCACCACTTCGTCGCACGCAAGGGCTTCCAGCTCGCCGGCGGCGAGCATCCGATGTTCGCGCTGGTGGAGGGCGAGGCAGTCCGTCACCTGCTGCGCGTGGCCTGCGGCGTCGACTCGATGATCCTGGGCGAGGCCCAGATCCTCGGCCAGGTGCGCGAGGCCTTCACCGTCGCCACCGAGGTGCAGGCGATCGACCCCGTCATCAGCCGGCTCTTTCATGCCGCGATCACCACCGGCCGCCGCGCGCGCGCGCAGACGAGCATCGGCCGCTACGCGGTCAGCATCAGTACGGCGGCCGTCGACCTGCTGCGCAAGGAGCTGGGAGGCCTCGAGGGCCGCTCGGTGCTGATCGTCAGCGCGGGTCAGGCGGGGAAGCTGGCGGCCCGTGCGTTGCGGGCTACGGGCGCGCGGCTGACGATCGTGAGCCGCACGATGGACCGGGCGGAGGCGCTCGCGGGTTCCGTCGGTGGCGTTGTCGTTCCGTGGGAGGAGCTGCCGGCAGCGCTGACGGCAGCGGACGGCGCGGTCTGCGCCACCGGAGCGGCCGACCCGCCGCTCACCGCGCCGCTGGTGCGCGCCGCGCTCGCTGGACGGGGGGGCCGGCGGCTCGTCCTGGTCGATATCGCCGTGCCGCGTGACGTCGAAGTGGGCGTCCATCGGCTGCCGGGCGTGCGGCTCTTCGATATCGACGACCTGAACCGCGTCAGCGAAGCCAACGTGCAGTTGCGCGAGCGCGAGGTCGCCCGGGTCGAGGCGATCGTCGAGCGTGAGGCGGCGCGCTACGCCGGCTGGCTGCACGCGCGCGAGGTGGTGCCGACGATCGCCGCCTTGCGGCAGCGCGCCGAGGCGATCCGGCGCGCCGAGTTGGAGCAGACGCTGGCCCGCATCTCGGGGCTGTCCGAGGAGGACCGCCAGCGGATCGAGGCCCTGACCACGGCCATCGTCAAGAAGATGCTCCACCTGCCGATCGTGCGGCTCAAGGACCAGGAGCGCGGCCGCCAGCTCGTCTCTTCCGTTCACACGCTGTTCGACCTGCCGCCGGTGGAAGGAGCCTGACGTGGCGTCCCGTCGCCTGCGGGTGGGGACCCGTGGCAGCGCGCTGGCGCTGGCGCAGGCACGGCTCGCTGTCGCCGCTCTGCGCGCGGTCCTTCCGCCCCACGACGGGGACGTCGAGACGGAGGTCGTGGTCGTGCACGCCCAGGGCGACCGCGACGCCCACACTCCACTGTCGTTGCTGGGCGGCCGCGGCGTCTTCGTCCGCGAGCTGGAGGGCGCCCTGCTCGACGGCCGGGTGGACGTTGCCGTGCACTCCCTGAAGGATGTGCCGACCGCGCTGCTCGAAGGCTGCGCGCTTGCCGCGACCTTGCCGCGGGGCGACGTCCGCGATGCGCTCGTCTCGCGCGACGGCGTCCCGCTGGCCCTGCTGCCCGCTGGCTCCCGGGTCGGAACGGCCTCGCTGCGCCGCTCCGTGCAGCTCCGCGCGCTGCGCCCCGACCTGGAGTACGCCGAGATCCGCGGCAACGTGGACACGCGCATCCGCAAGGTGCGCGAGGGAGCATATGGCGCCGTGGTGCTCGCATGGGCGGGCCTGGACCGGCTGGGGCGCCGGTCGGAAGCCGCTCAGGTATTCACCGAGGACGAGGTGCTGCCCGCGCCCGGCCAGGCGGCGATCGCGCTCGAGGTGCGTGCGGATGACGAGGCGACGCGCGCGTGGTGCGGCGCCGCCGGCGACGGCCGAACGTGGGCCGCGGTGACGGCGGAGCGCACGTTCCTGGCAACGCTGGGCGCCGGATGTCACGCGCCGGTGGGCTGCCTGGCGCGGTTCGAGGACGACCTGCTGGTCGTGACGGGGCTGGTGGGCGATCCGGCGGGCCGGACCATGCGTGCCTCCCTCGTCGGCTCCGCCGGCGAGGACCCAGCCGACCTCGGCCTCGCGCTGGCGCGGCGGATGCTGCTCGACGGCGCAGATGCCCTGCTCGCGGAGGCCCACACGTGACCGGGATGGTCTGGCTGGTAGGCGCCGGCCCGGGCGATCCGGCGCTGGCGACCGCGGCGGCGCGCGCGGTGCTGGCCGAGGCGGACGCCGTCGTCTATGACCGGCTGGCGCCGCCAGAGCTGCTGACCTTCGTTCCCGACGTGGCCGAGCGGCACGACGTGGGCAAGGGGCCCGGACGGCACGCCGCATCGCAGGACGAGATTAACGAGCTGCTCGTGCGCCTGGGACGCGAGGGCAAGCGGGTGGTCCGGTTGAAGGGCGGCGACCCGTTCGTGTTCGGTCGCGGCGGCGAGGAGGCCGAGGCGCTCGCGGCGGTAGGCATCCCGTTCGCCGTCGTGCCCGGCGTGACGTCGGCCGTCGCCGTCCCGGCCTACGCCGGCATCCCGTTGACGCATCGCGAGGTCGCGTCGTCGTTCGCCGTGGTCACGGGCCACGAGGAGCCGGGGCGCGCGACGTCGCGCATCGACTGGGCGGCGCTCGCTCGCGCAACCGACACGCTCGTGCTCCTGATGGGCGTGGCGACGTTGGAGGAGACGGCGCGCAAGCTGATGGAGAACGGCCGCGCCGCGGGGACGCCGGCGGCGGTGGTCCAGTGGGGCACGACGCCGCGACAGCGGACTGTCAGCGGGACGCTGGGCGATATCGCCGCCCGCGCGCGCGAGGCCGGGCTGGAGTCGCCCGCCGTGACCGTTGTTGGTGAGGTGGTGGGGCTCCGCGAGCGGCTGCGCTGGTTCGACAACCGGCCGCTATTCGGCAAGCGCGTGCTGGTCACGCGGACCCGCCAGCAGGCGAGCGCGCTGGCCGAGCTGCTGCGCGCCGAGGGCGCCGAGCCGGTCGAGCTGCCGACGATCGAGATCGTCGAGTGCGTGGACCGCACCGTGCTCGAGGAGGCGATGAAGCGGCTGCACGAGGGCACGTACGCGTGGGCCGTCTTCACCAGCGAGAACGGCGTCGACTGTTGGTTCCGCCACATGCAGGAGCGCTATTACGATGCGCGGCTCTTCGGGCGGACACGCATCTGCGCAATCGGCCCGGGGACGGCTGGCCGGCTGCGCGAGCGCGGCATCATCGCCGACCTCGTGCCGGAGCGCTACGTGGCGGAGGCGGTCGTCGAGGACCTGCTGTTCCAGGGTGTGCGTGACCGCTGGGTCTTGGTGCCGCGGGCGGCGGGCGGGCGCGACGTGCTGGTCGAGGGCCTGCGCGGCGCGGGCGCGCGCGTCGACGAGGTGGTGCTGTATGAGGCCGCGCTGCCGCAGGATGGCGGCTCGGTGAGCGAGCTGCTGCGACGCGGGGGACTGGACGTGCTCACGTTCACCAGCTCGAGCACGGTGCGCAACTTCGCGCGGATGGCGGGCGACGGGCTGCGCGAGCTGGGTGACGCCGTGGTCGCATGCATCGGTCCGGTAACGGCTGACACGGCGCGCGAGCTGGGCCTACCCGTGCACGTGGTGGCACGGGAGCACACCGTGCCCGGCCTGGTGGCGGCGCTACGAGGACATTTCACGGAGGAGGTGCGGCGATGATCGCGACGGCGACACGGACGGGGTTCACGCGGTTCCGCCGGCTGCGGCGCAAGGAGCCGTTGCGCGCGCTGGTGCGCGAGACGACGCTCGACCCGGGCGACTTCATCTACCCGATCTTCGTCCAGCCCGGCCGCGGGCAGGAGACGCCGATCTCGGCCATGCCCGGCCAGTGCCAGTACTCGGTCGACCGGCTGCCGGCGCTCGCCGAACGCGTCGCCGCCGCCGGCGTGCCGGCCGTCCTCCTCTTCGGCATCCCGGAGCACAAGGACGAGCTCGGCAGCGAGGCCTGGGCGGAACACGGCATCGTGCAGCAGGCCGTTCGGGAGCTGAAGCGGGCCGTGCCCGACCTGCTGGTGGTGACGGACATCTGCCTCTGCGAGTACACCTCGCACGGGCATTGCGGCGTCCTCGCCGGCGACCAGGTCGAGAACGACCCGACGCTCGACCTGCTCGCGCGCACGGCGGTCTCGCACGTCGAGGCGGGCGCCGACCTGGTGGCGCCGAGCGACATGATGGACGGACGCGTCCAGGCGATCCGCCAGGCGTTGGACCTGGCGGGCTATCAGCACGTGCCGGTCATGGCCTACGCGGCCAAGTTCGCGAGCGCCTTCTACGGCCCGTTCCGCGAGGCGGCCGGCTCGACGCCACAGTTCGGCGACCGGCGTGGCTACCAGATGGATCCGGGCAACGGGCGCGAGGCGCTGCGCGAGATCGCCGCCGATATCGAGGAGGGCGCCGACATCGTGATGGTGAAGCCGGCGCTGCCTTACCTCGACGTGCTCGCCCGCGCGCGCGAGGAGTTCCGCCATCCGCTGGCGGCCTACCACGTGAGCGGCGAGTACGCGATGCTCAAGGCCGCCGTCGCCAACGGATGGCTGGACGAGCGCCGGGCCACCCTCGAAACGCTGACCTCCATCCGACGCGCGGGCGCGGACGTGATCATCACGTACTGCGCGCTCGAAGCGGCGGCGTGGCTGCGGTAGCGGAGGCTTCCCGCGCGCCTGGCTGCCGCGATTCGCCGCTGGTCCGAGACGAGAAGCGGGCGACCCCGCAGGGCCGCCCGCTTGTGGTGTCGATACGTTGTTCTCGGCTCCGCTTCCTGCCTCTACCGGTCTCCTCCGGATAGGCTGCCGTCACCTGCCGAACGGGCATGGCAGGTTGTTGTAGCCGTTGAGGGTCGACGCCAGGGCAAGGATCGTGCCTCGGTCGAGGCTCCCCAGCGCGGCGTTGACCTGGTCGATGACCTGCCACGTCGCGAGCGGGTACGCCAGGGCCTCTGAGTTCAGCACGGCGGCCGCGGCAGCCCGCAGCAGGGTCTGGGCAGCGCCTTGCAGCGTGTTCCCGCCCTTGAAGCTCAGCGCCTGCAGCAGCGTGAAGCTGCCCAGCGTCGAGAGTTGCGATGAGATGGTGAAGACGTTGCCGAGCGGCGTGGCGGGCGCGGAAGCCGATGGCCAGTGGTCCGTGTGGTTCTTCCAGTAGCCCGGCGTGCAGCCCTGGCCGCCCGTCGGCGTGGAGGTCGGCGTTGCGGTCGGAGTCTCCGTGGGCGTCGGCGTGAGCGTGGGCGTGCCCGTGGGCGTGGCGGTCGGCGTCTCCGTCGGCGTGGCGGTCGGCGTTGCGGTGGGCGTCTCCGTGGGGGTCGGGGTCGGCGTTGGGGTCGGCGTTGGGGTCGGGGTCGCACAGTCCACCCACAGGTTGGCCGTCGCGTAGCTGTGCAGGAAGTTGTACGTGTTGTCCGGCGGCCCGCCCAGGGACGCCGTGTTGAACGGGTCGCTGCATCCCGGCGTGCCCGGGCTCTCCGTGACCGTCACTGTCACGGTCAACTCGCGGGACTGACCGGCGGGCAGGTCGAAGGTCCTGACGCAGAACCACAGGCCGCTGCCCGACGGCCCGCACCAGGAGCTGCCGCCCGGCGCGCTCCCGTTGTCATCCGAGCTCGTGACCGCGAACGGGGGATCGGGGAGAACATCGGAAACGGTCAGGCCGCCGGCGTCCGCATCGCCCGTGTTGGACACGACGATGGTGAACGTCACCGAGTCACCGTTGCTGATGTAGACGGGGCTCGCCCGCTTGGTGATATCCAGCACGGCGCCGGAAGGGTCCGCGGACACAGAAGGCGCGCGCGCGCTGAGGACCGCCGCGCCGAGCCACGCCGCCGTGAGCACGAGCGCGGCCGCCGTCAGTGCGTGCCGCCAGCGGCGACCGGTCACGTTCGCGCCTCCCTGGCCGATGCGGCCATCAAGTCTCTCCGCGGGGCGCGCGCTCCCCGCCTCCGTAGCGCCATGCTGGGCCGTCGGCCGGTGACACTTCAATGGCGGCAAGGGGATGTTCCGGTTAGAATCCCGCGAAGAGCGAACAAGGGAGCGGTGACGAAACTGTCACCTTGGTGATAAGTCTGTCACCGGTCGTGCCGCCCGTTCCGGAGCATCGAGCCGCATCCCTCAGGACGGGGCACTGGCGACCGCGCGTCTCGGGACCCCGCCTCCGCGGGGGCAGGCCGCGCCCGCGCCGCCGTTGGTCCGAGACGAGGAGCGGGCGGCCTCGAAAGGCCGCCCGCCGCTGGTTTCTATGAGCTGGTTCTCTGCTTTCCTTCCTGCCTCCGCATCTCTTCCGGTCGGGCTGTCGTTACTTGCCGAGCGGGCAGGGCAGGTTGTTGTAGCCGTCGAGGGTCGACGCCAGAGCAAGGATCGTGCCTCGGTCGAGGGTCGCCAGCGCGACGTTGACCTGGCCGATGACCTGTGCCGTCGTGAGCGGGTACGCCACGGCCACC
>JAJYLG010000020.1 GCA_021787985.1 Chloroflexota bacterium | reverse complement strand
TCCCGCAGGAGCCCCGCCGTGTGAGCCAGCCACTCGCCCAGCGAGACGACGGCGCACGGGTCGTGCCAGTGGTAGCCGACGTGCGGTGCCAACTCCTGCTCCTCGAGCCCGGGCGCGGCGGCACCAACGACCATCCCCCGGTAGACCTGGCGGGAGTCGGCGTTGACGACCGTCCCGGCGAGCCGACGGGCAAGACGGGCCGCCACGGCGCTCTTGCCGCTTGCAGTTGCTCCGACGACAAACCAGACGACCGGACGCATGCCGAGACCTAGCGGGCGGCCGACTCCGCCGCGCGCGCAATGCCAACGAACGCGGCTGGCTGCAGGCTTGCGCCGCCCACCAGCGCGCCGTCGATGTCCGGCTGCGTCAGGAACGCCGTTATGTTACGATCGCCCACGCTTCCACCGTACAGCACCCGCAGCGCGCGCGCCGCCTCGCCCCACACCTCACGCACCGTCTGCCGCACCAGCGCCGCCGCTTCCTGCGCGAGCTCCCCGCTCGCCGCCCGGCCGGTCCCGATCGCCCACACCGGCTCGTACGCGATCGCCAGCGATGCCTGCGGCGCCAGATCGTCGAGCGCCGCGCGCACCTGACGGGCGAGCACGCCGGCGGTGGCCCCGCCGTCCCGCTCTTCCGCCGTCTCGCCCACGCAGAGCACCGGCTGGAGCCCGACCGCGAGCGCCGCCTCCAGCTTGCGCCGCACGCCCTCGTCCGACTCGCAGAAGAGCCGGCGGCGCTCGGAGTGCCCGATGATCACCGCGTCCGCCAGCTCGCGCACCATCGCCGCGCTGACCTCGCCGGTGAAGGCGCCCTCGCGCTCCCAGTAGAGGTCCTGCGCGCCCAGCCGCAGCGGGGAACCGCCCAGCGCGGTGCGGAAGGGCGCCAGGTGGGTGAACGGTGGGCAGATCACGACGTCTGCCTCGCTCACACGCTCAAGCGCGGGCTGCATCTCGCCCAACAGCGCCAGGCCCTGCGCGACCGTGGTATGCATCTTCCAGTTGCCGGCGATCAGCGGCCGGCGGCCGTCGCCCCTCATGCGCCGTACTTCGTCAGCCGGCCGGCGTGCGCCAGCATGAGCGACATCGACTCGACCGCGGGGATGATGCCGAGGCAACCTTTGCGACACTGGGCCTCGTTGAACGCCTCCGTCTCGTCGGCGCGCGCCGTCCGGCTGTGGAGGAGGTACGGGACCGGGTGCCACGAGTGGGCCGCCATCACCGACGGGGTGGCATGGTCGCCGGCCACCACCAGCACGTCCGGCTTGAGGTCCAGCAACTGTGGGAGCTGCGCATCGAGCTCTTCAATGGCGTGCACCTTCCGCTCGAAATCGCCGTCCTCACCCGCCGCGTCGGTCTTCTTGTAGTGCACGAAGAAGAAGTCGAACTCACCCCAATGGTCACGCAGCGTCTGCAGCTCGTCGGCGAACGCCCCCCCTCCGGGCAGTGAGGTGAATCCGCAGAGACGCGCCAGCCCGCGGTACATCGGGTACACGGCGATGGCCGCGGCCCGCAGCTTGAAGTCGTCGCGGAAGCTCGGCAGGTGCGGATAGCGAGAGAAGCCCCGCAACAGCACCATGTTGGCCCGTTTTTCGCCAGCGAGCAGCCCGCGCGCCTCCTCGATGAAGCGGTTGAGCAGGTCCGCCGTCGCGCGGGCCTTCGGCGTCAGCGCGCGCACCGGCAGCGGCGCAGCGCCCTCCCGGTTCGGGTCAGTCCCATCGAGCTCGTCGTGCAGACCCTCGCCGCGCAGCACCAGCACGAAGCGGTGCTCGCGCACCGGCTCCACGAAGATCTCCACGCCCGGCAGCCGAACGGTGCGTAGTCGCTCGACCAGCACGCTCGACTCCTCGGTCGGAATGCGGCCAGCACGGCGGTCGCTGATCAGCCCCTGGTCGTCCACGGTGCAGAAGTTGCCGCGCGCGCAGACGTCGTTGGGACCGACGGGGAAGTCGATGCCCACCGCCTCGAGCACCCCGCGTCCGACGTCATGGACGAGCGGGTCGTACCCGAACAGCGCGAGATGGCCGGGGCCGCTGCCCGGCGTGACGCCCCACGCAACCGGAATGGTGAGGCCGCAACTGCCCTCGGCGGCCAGCCGGTCCAGGTGGGGGATGTCCGCCTGCTCCAACTCCGTCCGCCGCGTGTCGGGGTGGGGCAGTCCGCCGAGCCCGTCCAACACCAGCAGCACGAGCTTCGTGTCGTTCTGCACCGCCAGCTTTCGCAGCAGGTCACGCTCCACGCGCGGTCCTCCTTCCCGGCTTGTCCAGGAGCGCGGCCACCCCGGGCAGGGTCTTCCCCTCGAGGCACTCCAGCGAGGCGCCGCCGCCCGTCGATACATGCGTGATCCTGCCCACCAGCCCGGTGCGCTCCAGCGCGGCCACCGTGTCACCCCCGCCGGCGAAAGTGAGCGCGTCGAGCCCCGCCACCACCCGCGCCATGGCGAGCGTCCCAGCGTCAAAGGGTGGCACTTCGAAGACGCCGAGCGGTCCGTTCCAAACCACCGTTCTCGCTCCTGCCAGCGCCCGCTGAAAGCGCTCCACGGACGCCGGCCCGATGTCGAGCGCCTTCCAGCCCGGCGGCACACCCTCCGCGACCGTCACGATGCGGTGCTCGGCGCCCGCGACAGCCTCGCGCGCCACGACGGCGTCCACCGGCAGCTCCACGCGCGCGCCGTAGCGCGGCGCTTCCGCGTCGATGGCGCGCGCCACGCCGATCTGGTCGTCCTCGGTCAGGCTGGCACCGACCTCGATCCCGCGCGCCTTCCAGAAGGTGTTCGCCATGCCGCCACCGAGACAGGCGACCGTGAGCTTCGGCAACAAGTGCCGCAGCACCCCGATCTTGTCGCTGATCTTTGCTCCACCCAGCATCAGAGCGACCGGCCTGCGCGGGTGCGACACTACCATGTCGAGAAACCGCACCTCACGCGCCATTAGCAGCCCGGCCACCGCCGGGAGGTACGCTGCCACACCGACGGTGCTGGCGTGCGCTCGGTGCGCCGTGCCGAAGGCGTCGTTCACGAACACCTCGCCGTGCCGCGCTAGCATTCGGGAGAAGCGCGGGTCGTTCTCCTCTTCCTCCGGATGGAAGCGCAGGTTCTCCAGCAGCAGCACCTGGCCGGGCTGCAGCGCCGCGCTCTGTCGCTCGACGGCCGCGCCCACGCAATCCCGCGCCACCAGGACGGGTCGCCGCAAGAGCCGCTCGAGCCGCGTGGCAACCGGCGCCATGCGCAGCGCCTCGACGACGCTGCCGTTCGGCCGGCCCAGATGAGAGCACAATACCAGCGCGCAGCCACGCCGCAACAGATAGCGCAAGGTCGGCAGGCTCGCGCGCAGCCGCGTGTCGTCGGCTGCCGCCCCTGTCTGGCGATCGAGCGGAACGTTGAAGTCGACGCGGATCAGCGCCCGCTTCCCGTCGACCGGGTAGTCCCGCACCGTCATCTTGCGCAGCATGGGTAGCACATTCCTCCGTCCGTCCGCCCGAGGTGGATCGTGCGGGATGCGTTGCCGCGCCCGCGGCGGGACGATCAGCCGGTTGAGCCGACGCTGGTACCCGCCCGCAGCGCCAGCAGGCGCACGGCGCGCTCCGCGATGCCCTCACCGTCCAGCCCATACTTCCGCCGCAGGATGGACTGCGCTCCATGCTCGAGAAACCGGTCCGGCAGCGTGACGGCGGCGAACGGCAGATGACCCAGGCCCAGCTCGTGCAGGACGTGAAGCACCTGCGTGCTCAGCCCGCCGGTGGGCGCGTTCTCCTCCGCCACCAGCACCGCACCGCAGCGTCCGGCCACCCGCTCCAGCAGCGTGCGGTCGAGCGGCTTCACGAAGCGCGCGTTCACGACGCACGCCGCGATGCCGCGCCGCTCGAGCAGGTCAGCCGCCTCCAGCGCACTCTGCACTTTCGCGCCGACCGCCACCAGGGCGATGCCGTCACCCTCGCGCAGCAGCTCCCACGACCCGATCGGGATCGCGCGCAGCGGCGTCAGCGGCACGCCCAGTCCCGAGCCCCGCGAGTAGCGCAGCGCGAACGGGCCATCGTGCTGCAGGCCGGTGTAAAGCAGATGACGCAGCTCGTCCTCGTCCTTGGGCGCGGCAACGACGATGTTCGGCAGGCACGACAGGTACGAGAGGTCGAACGCCCCCTGGTGCGTCTTGCCGTCGGCGTCAACCACCCCCGCGCGGTCCATGCAGAGCACCACATGCACGTTCTGCACGCACACGTCGTGGATGATCTGGTCGTAGGCCCGCTGCAAGAAGGTGGAATAGATGGCGGCGATCGGCTTGAGGCCCTGCGTCGCCATGCCGGCGCAGAACGTTACGGCGTGTTGCTCACAGATGCCCACGTCGAAGGCGCGGTCTGGGAACTCGGCCAGCACGCCCTTCAAGCCCGTGCCGTCCGGCATCGCGGCCGTCACGACCGTGACTTTCGGGTCGTCCCGCATGATCTCGGCCACCGTGTCGCCAAAGACCTTCGAGTAGCTCGCCGCGCCCGGCGAGCCGCTGCTCGGCGGCGCGACCCCGTGGTACTTCACGTTGTCGACCTCGGATGGCGCCCAACCGTGGCCCTTCTCCGTGAACGCGTGCACGAACACCGGGCGGTCGCGCACATCCAGGGCGACGGAGAGCGCCCGACGCAGCTCGGCGATGTTGTGTCCATCGACCGGCCCGACGTACCGGAAGCCCAGCTCCTCGAAGAAACGCGACGGCATCAGCACGGCCTTCATGCTGCGCTTGATGCGACGGCCGGCGTCCCACACCTCGCGCCCCATCGGCAGGTGCTGCACCACATGCCCGATCTCGCTCTTCGCACGCTGGTAGCGCAGGTCGAGTCGGAAGCGGTTGCAGGTGCGGTTGATGGCGCCCACGTTCGGCGCGATCGACATGCCGTTGTCGTTGAGCACGACCACCAGGCGCCGGCCCAGATGCCCGATGTTGTTGAGCGCCTCCAGCGCCATGCCGCCAGTCAGCGCTCCGTCACCGATGACGGCCACGATCTGGTGGTCCTCACCCGCCACATCGCGCGCCACCGCCATGCCGGTGGCCGCCGACAGCGACGTAGACGCGTGCCCCGCGCCCCAGACGTCATGCTCGCTCTCGTCCCGGTCCAAGAAGCCGCCCAGCCCACCGTACTGCCGCAGCGTCGAGAAGCGCGCCCGCCGCCCGGTGAGCAGCTTGTGCGGATACCCCTGGTGGCCGACATCGAAGATGATCTTGTCCCGCGGGCTATCCAGCATCGAGTGGAGCGCGATCGTCAGCTCCACCGTTCCCAGGTTGGACGAGAGATGGCCCCCCGTCTGGTGCACGGTGCGCACGAGCTCCGCGCGAATGTCGCTCGCGAGCTGCTCCAGCTCGGCGAGCGACATCTTGTGCAAGTCCTGCGGCCCCTGCACGCGGTCCAGCGCGGGCGTCGGGATGACCTTGTCGATTGGGTAGTCCATCACCGCCTGCCCTCCCCAGCCCCGACCCGGCAATCTATTGGTTGAGCACTCGCTGCATCGCCGAGTCGAGCTCCGCGATTGACGTCGGTCCCTCGAACTTCGCCGCAATGATACCCCCGCGGTCCACCACGAAGAAGTACGGCTCCGTCGTGACATGCCACTCTGTCACCGTGTCCCACGGGATCTGCTTCACCGGGTCGCGCCAGATCTCGATGTGCACGAAGCTCGCCTGCCCGCGGTACTGCTGCTCGAGCCGCCGCTCGATCTCCAGCTCGGGACCACAGAAGCGGCTCTGGCAGTAGCCCGGCGTGGCGACCAGGACCACGACCGGCTTGTGCTCGGCAAGCGCGTCCTTGACCGAGCGCTCGTGCAGGTCCTTGCTCGGCTGGGCGGAGGAGTCGATCATCCTCAGGTCCGGCACATCCCGCCACGTCGGGTTCGCCGATGCCGGCGCGGGCGCGCCCACCGCCGGCATCGCTGAGCGCTCCTGTACCTCGAAGGTCGTCTGCGCCGCCGTCGTCCTGCCGTCCGGGAGCGTCACTTTGGCCTGGACACCCCACGGACCCGCGGTGTCGAAGTTCGGGCGAACCACGTACACCCCCACATCCCGCGGGATGTTCGCCTGAACGTGCGCCCGCCCGTGCTCGTCAGTGGCCGTGATCGCCTCCGGCAGGCCGGCCTCGCGGCCCGGCGCAATGAACGTGGCGTCCATCTCCTGGCTCAACGTGCCCTGGCTGCCTACGAGCCGGTAGAGCTCGAGATGCACGCGCGCGTCCGGCACCGGGTGGTTCGCCCCGTCGAGCAGCCCGAGCGACAGGCGCGATGGGCCGATCGCCAGGTCCTGCGTGACGACCTGCGCCGTCAGCGGAAGCTGCACGGCGGCGCGCGCGGCGGTCGGCGTCTGCCTCTGGACTGGGCTGCTGGCGAGGCCGCCGCTGCCAGAGCAGCCGGCGAGCGCCGCGACAGATATGAGCGCGGCGGCGGTGCTCATCAAGGCGCGGGTGGAATAGGGCATCTCGATCGTCTTGCGCCTGCGAGGCGCCCCCCGGTCGCAGAACTGTCTCCCATGGCCCGCCTACTGGACGACGATCGTCCCCGTCATCTCCGTGGGATGCACGGCGCAGTGGAACTTATAGGTCCCCGGCTTGGTGGCCGTGAAGGTGATCGTCTTCGACTCGCCGGGGTTCATCACGCCCGTGTCCGTGGTCCCGGTGAAGCCCTGCTTGTCGATGAGCGTCCACGTGTGAACTGCCTGCCCGTCGTTCTTGACCGTGAGCGTGATCGGTTTGTTCGCCGGGATGGTGACCGTCTTCAGCTTGAAGAAGTTGTCGCCCATCTCCTCGACGATGCTGGTGCTGCCACTGCCCGACGGCGTCGCCATCGTCGTCGCCGTGGACGCCGGGGTTGCCGTGGCGGCTGGCGGCGTCGTGGGTGACGCCGCCGCGGTCGCGGTCGGTACCGGCGTCTGCGGGACGTTGGTGGCGGTGCTGTTGCCGGAATTGGAGCCCGGAGTCTTGCCGCTACACGCGGCCGCGAGCAGCGCAAGCCCGGCCACGGACACCATCAGGGTCGTCAATCCCAGCTTGCGAGAGCTCTTCACCCACCTGCCTCCTGACTGCGCTCGCGCGGGCCCGCCCCACCCGCGTACCGCGCATCAGGCTAGCACCGACTCTCACGGAGACACAGGCATCGTGAGCGAATTCACAAGAATTTCCTCGGCAAAGTTCGCCGCCGCGCGGCTCGTTCCGCGCGCTATTCCGTCGCCGGAACGGCCCCCTCGCTCGCCAGCTCCTCCTCGATAGCGGCGATCCGGCTCACGCGGCGCGTGTGCCGCCCGCCCTCGAACACCGCGCTGGCGAAAGCGCGCACCACCTCCTCGGCCAGGCCGCGCCCGATGCTCCAGGCTCCCAGGCACAGGACGTTCGCGTCCGTGTGCTCGCGCGCCCGCCGCGAGGCGAACGGGTTGTCGCACAGGGCCGCCCGTACGCCGCGCACCTTGTTGGCGACGATGCTCGGGCCCACCCCATTCGAGCAGATCAAGACACCCAGGTCCGCGTCGCCGCACGCCACGCGGCGCGCCACGGTGAGCGCGATGTCCGGGTAGTCGCAGCTCTCGCTCGAGTAGGCGCCGAGGTCATCGGCAGCATGCCCCCACGCCTCGAGCCAGCCCACGACCAGCCGCTTCAGCTCGAATCCGGCGTGATCACTCCCGACCGCGAACCGCACCGCTCACCGTCCTTCCAGCGCTCCGGCCAGAGCCAGCACCTCACGCGCTGGCACCGCGCCCTCGCGCACCACCGCCAGACCTGCGACAGCACTCCATTGTATGACCGTCGACGGCGTGCCCACCGCCGCGGGACCGCCATCGAGCACCACGTCGACCTGGTCGCCGATCTGCGCGCGCGCCTCATCGGCGGTACGCGGGTCGGGTCCGCCGCTGCGGTTCGCCGAGGTGGCCGCGATGCAGCCGCCGCACGCCCGCGCCAGCCGCCGCGTCACCGCGTCGCCGGGTACGCGCAGCGCCACCGTTCCCTCGCGCTGCGCCTGTGCGGGGACGTCCGCGCCCGCCGGCAACACGATCGTCAGGGCGCCCGGCCAGTATCGCCGAGCCAGTGCTTCGACCGTCCGCGGCCAGGCGGCGGCGCGCCGGCGAGCGGCCGCGCGGCTCGCACAGAGCAGTTGCAGCGGCTTGTCCACCGGGCGTCCCTTGGCCTCGAAGATCCGGCGCAACGCCTCCTCCGCCTCCGGGCAGGCGCCGACGCCGTAGACCGTGTCGGTCGGGAATATCGCGACGCCGCCCCCGCGGAGCACGGCGACCGTCGCGCGCAGACCGACCTCGTCTACCGCCAAATCGCTCACCTCCTCGAACAGTTTAATTGACCCGGCGGGCTTTGCGATGATACGCTGCGGACGTCCCGGAGGTCCGTGCATGCCCACCCCTGAATCCGCCCCTGCAGCCCCGCGGGACGACGTGCATCCGACCTCGCACGAGACCATCGTCGTCCTGGACTTCGGCGCTCAGTACGCGATGCTGATCGCACGCCGGGTGCGCGAGGCGAACGTCTACTGCGAGCTGCTGCCCTGGGATGTCGACCCGCAACGCGCCCGCGCGCTCACGCCTCGCGGCGTCATCCTCTCCGGTGGCCCCGCGTCCGTGTACGAGCCCGGTGCTCCCCACATTCCCGACTGGGTGTGGGAGCTCGAGGTCCCCGTGCTGGGCATCTGCTACGGGATGCAGGCGCTGGCCCGCCAGCTCGGCGGGGCCGTCGCGCTGTCGGCCGTGCGCGAGTACGGTCCCGCGACGGTGGAGCATGACGGGACGTCTCCCCTCTTCCACGGTCTGCCCCGCCGTCTCGAAGTGTGGATGAGCCACGGTGACAAGGTGAGCGGCCTGCCGCCCGGCTTCCGGCCGGTAGCCCAGAGCGAGGGCTCGCCCGTCGCCGCCATGGAGGGCCCTGGCGGGCGCTACGGCCTGCAGTTCCACCCGGAGGTCGCGCACACGCCGCTCGGCCGCGAGCTGTTGCGGAACTTCCTCTACGAGGTCTGTGGGCTGCGGGGCGATTGGACCCCGGGCAGCTTCATCGACGAGACCGTGTCCGCGGTACGCGCGCGAGTCGGCGAAGCGGGGGTCGTCTGCGCGCTCTCGGGCGGTGTCGACTCGGCCGTCACCGCCGCGCTGATCCATCGCGCCGTCGCTGACCGGCTGGTCTGCGTCTTCGTGGACAACGGGCTGCTGCGGCGCGGCGAGCGCGAGGAGGTGGAGCAGGCCTTCCGCCGCCACATGGGCATCCCCCTGGTTGCGGTCGACGCGGCCGCGCGCTTTCTCGACGGGCTGCGCGGCATCACCGACCCGGAGCGGAAACGTAAGGTGATCGGCGAAACGTTCATCCGCGTTTTCGAGGAGACCGTGGCGCCGATGCGCGGCGTCGAGTTCCTCGCGCAGGGGACCACCTATCCGGACGTCGTCGAGAGCGCGGGCGTGCACGGCAACGCGACCGCCGTCATCAAATCGCACCACAACGTGGGCGGGCTGCCGGAGCGGATGCACCTGAAGCTCGTCGAGCCGCTGCGCACCCTCTTCAAGGACGAGGTCCGGCGCGTGGGGCTCGCACTGGGTCTGCCCGAGGACATGGTCTTCCGTCACCCGTTCCCCGGCCCCGGGCTGGCCGTCCGCGTGCTCGGCGAGGCCTCGCCCGAGCGGGTGGAGGTTGCTCGTGAGGCCGATGCGATCGTGATGGAAGAGGTCCGTGCGGCCGGCCTCTACGGCGCGCTCTGGCAGACGTTCGCGGTGCTGACGAATGCTCGTTCCGTGGGGGTGATGGGCGACTATCGCACCTACGGTCACGTGATCGCGGTCCGCGCCGTGACCGCCGAGGACGCGATGACGGCGGACTGGGCGCGGCTGCCGCACGAGACGCTCGCACGCATCGCGCAGCGGATCGTCAACGAGGTGCCCGGAGTGAACCGGGTGGTGTACGACATCACGTCGAAGCCACCGTCGACCATCGAATGGGAATGAACGCGACATGAGCCTGCGCGTCCTCGTCCTCGGCTCGGGTGCGCGCGAGCACGCCCTCGCCTGGGCGATCGCACGCAGCCCGCGCTGCGGCGCCCTCTGCGTCGCCCCGGGCAACGGTGGCACCGCCGGCCTGGCCGACAACGTCGGCCTCGACCCCGCGGACGCCTCGGCGGTGGTCCGGTTCGCGCGCGGGAACGCCATCGACCTGGTTGTCATCGGCCCCGAGGCGCCGCTGGTCGCCGGGGTGGCGGACGCCCTGCGTTCCGCCGGCGTGCCCTGCTACGGCCCATCGGCGGCCGCGGCCCGCATCGAGGGCAGCAAAGCGTTCGCTCGTTCGGTAATGGAGCGCGCGGGAGTGCCCCACGCGCCCGGAGCGGCCTTCGACGATCCGGCCGTCGCCGAGGCGTACCTGCGCACCGCGCCCGAGCCGCCCGTCGTAAAGGCGGACGGCCTCGCCGCCGGCAAGGGCGTGCGTGTGCCGCGGACACGCGCCGCGGCGGTGCGCGCGGTCCGGGCCGCGATGGTCCGCCGTGAGTTCGGAGATGCGGGCCGCACCGTGGTGCTGGAGCGACGACTCGTCGGCCAGGAGGTGAGCGCCCACGCGCTCTGCTCCGCCACGAACGCCGTCCTGCTGCCGTTCGCGCGGGACTACAAACGGCTGCGCGCCGGCGATCGCGGCCCGAACACCGGCGGCATGGGCGTATACAGCCCGCCGCCGTTCGCCACGCCCGAGCTGGCGACATTCGTGCTCGAGCGCGTCGTCCGTCCCACGCTGGCCGAGCTGGCCGCGCGCGGCGCGCCCTACGTGGGCACGCTCTACCCCGGCCTGATGCTGACGGACGCCGGGCCGCACGTGCTGGAGTTCAACTGCCGGTTCGGCGACCCTGAGACCCAGGTCTTGGTGCCGCGGCTCACCGGCGACCTACTGAACGCGCTGCATGGCGCGGCGCGAGGGACGCTCCCCTCTGACCTCGAGGTGCGGCCCGAGGCGGCGGTTGGCGTCGTGCTGGCGGCGCCCGGTTACCCGACCGATCCGCGCACGGGTGGCGAAATCGTCGGGCTCGACGAGGTCGACCCGGACGTGTTGATCTTCCATGCCGGCACGCGCCGCGACGGTCGGCGGCTCGTCACCTCCGGCGGACGGGTCTTGACCGTCGTTGCCACGGGGAGCACGGTGGCCGAGGCGCGGCGGCGCGTCTACGCCAACGTGCGCCGCGTGCGGTTTCCGGGCCGTCAGTTCCGCATCGATATCGGCCTGGAGGCGGTGTGACCGATGGCGCGCGTGATGGTCGTCCTCGGCAGCGCGTCCGACATCGAGGCCATGACGGCTTGCACGACCCAGCTCGAGACGCTCGGCATTGACTATGAGCTCCATGTCGCCTCGGCCCACCGGACGCCCGACCGGGTGCGGGAGCTCGCCTCAGGCGCCGCGGCGCGCGGCGTGCGCGTGATCATCGCCGCGGCAAGCGGCGCGGCGGCCCTGCCGGGTGCCATCAAGGCGTACAGTCCGCTGCCCGTGGTCGGGGTCCCACTGGCGAGCAGCGCCCTCGGCGGCTGGGACGCGCTGCTGAGCATCGCGCAGATGCCGCCCGGAATGCCGGTGGCGGCCGTGGCCGTGGGAGACTGGGGCGCGCGCAACGCGGCCCTGCTCGCCGTGGAGGTGCTGGCGCTACAGGACCCGACTGTTTCTGACGCGTATGTTCGCTTCCGTCGCGAGCAGACCGAGCGGACGCTCGGCTCCTCGCCGGCCCGCGACTCGACTCCCAGCCCCTAGAGGAGGGCCGACATGCCACTCCGCGCCAACCACGAGGCCCACCAGACCGAGATGCTCCCGGGCGTCTGGCGCCGCACGCTGAACGCGGGCGACCGCACCATGCTCTGCGAGATCACCATCGCCGAGGGCGCCGAGGTGCCGGACCACACCCACCCGCACGAGCAGATCGGCTACCTGGTCTCCGGCCGGATGGAGTTCTGGCTGGGTGACGAGCACCGGCTGCTGCAGCCGGGCGACTCGTGGCTCGTCCCCAGCAACGTGCCGCATCGCGTGCGGGCCCTCGATCGGGTGGTCGCCATCGACATCTTCTCCCCGCCGCGCGAGGAGTATCGCGACCAGTGATCGAACGCTACTCCCGCCCGGAGATGGCCCAGGTCTGGAGCGAGCACAACAAGCTCGCCCGCTGGCTCGAGGTCGAGCTCGCCGCCGTCGACGCGTGGGCCGAGGCCGGGGTCGTGCCGCGCGAGGACGCGCAACGTATCCGCGCTGGCGCCACCTTCGACGAGCAGAAGGTCGCCGAGTATCTGCGCATCACCCATCACGACGTGACTGCTTTCCTACGCTCCGTGGCCGACCATCTCGGCCCCGAGGGGCGCTGGGTGCACCTCGGCCTCACCTCGTCCGACGTCTGGGATACGGCCACGAGCCTCCAGCTCCTGCAAGCCACCGACATCCTCCTGCGCGACCTGGACGCGCTCGAGCGGGCCGTCACGGCCCGCGCGCTCGAGCACCGCGCGACCCTCTGCGTCGGCCGCACTCACGGCATCCACGCGGAGCCGATGTCCTTCGGCCTGAAGCTAGCGCTCTGGGTCGACGAGATCCGGCGCGCACGGGCCCGCCTGTTGCAAGCGCGGGAGGAAGTCGCCTACGGCAAGATCTCCGGCGCCGTCGGCACGCACGCCACCGTGCCCCCGCAGGTGGAGGAGCGCACCTGCGCCGTGCTCGGCCTGCGCCCTGCCCCCGTGACCAACCAGATCCTGCAGCGCGACCGACATGCGCGTTACGTCACGACGCTCGCGCTCATCGCCGCCTCGCTCGAGAAGTTCGCCACCGAGATCCGCCACCTGCAGCGCACCGAGGTGCGCGAGGTGGAGGAGCCCTTCAGCGAAGGCCAGACCGGCTCCAGCGCGATGCCTCACAAGCGCAACCCGGAGAAGTGCGAGCGCGTCTGCGGGATCGCGCGCACCGTCCGCGGCTACGCAGTGACCGCGCTGGAGAACGTGGCGCTCTGGCACGAGCGCGACATCAGCCACAGCTCGGCGGAGCGCATCATCCTGCCCGACGCCTGCGGCCTGCTCGACTACGCGCTCGACCTGTTCACCGGCATCGTGCGCGGCATGCGCGTTTTCCCGCACCGGATGCGCGCGAACCTGGACAGCTCGTACGGCCTGGTGTTCTCGCAGCGGGTGCTGCTGACGCTGGTGGAGCGTGGGCTCGACCGGCAGCATGCCTATGGCATCGTGCAGCGCAACGCCATGCGCGCCTGGGACACCGGCACGCCGTTGCGCACCCTGCTCGAGCAAGATGCCGAGGCCGTCCAGGTCCTCGCTCCGGCCGACCTGAACACGATCTTCGACCCCGAGTGGTACCTGCGCTACACCGACGCCGCGTACCGCAGGCTCGGGCTGCTGGCCGACGCGGCCCCGTGAACCGCTTCGACGACGCCCGGCCCGGCTCGATGCAGCTCGCGGACGTCATCGCCTGGGCGTGGACGCGCTTCATCGGCAACGCCACCAACACCTTGCTGCTCGCCCTACCGGCGCTCGCGGGCCGTGCGGCGTTGTTCGGGGCCTACGCGCCGGTGCTGGCCCGGGACTCGACCCTGTACGGGACGCGTGCCTCCACTCTGCTGGTCTCCGGTCTGCTGGTGGTCGCGTGGTTCGCGTTCACCGTGCCGGCATACAGCGCCGTCTTCCACTACGGTCTGGCGCTGCTGGACCCGGCAGACAGCCCGCCTCGCCGACAGGAGAGCTGGTCCGCCGTGCGCCGGTCGCTGCCCGCCCTGTACGGCGTCGGCGCGGCCCAGGTCCTTTGCACGCTGCTGACGCTGACCGTGTTCCTCATCCCGATCGGCGTCTACCTGGTGGTGCGGTTCACCTTCGGAGAGCTCACGGTGGTCGAACAACGACTGCCGACGTCTCGCGCGCTTGGCGAGAGCCTCGCGGCCACCCGCGGCCACTGGTGGCGAACCGCCGTCACCCTGCTGGCGGTCGCGCTGCTGTCGGCCGTCCCCTCGCTGGTGCTCGATCCGATCGCCAGCGCAGCACACCTCGCCACCGGCGCCACCGTGGCGATCGATGCGGTCCTGGGCTACCTGACCGTCCCGTTTGCCGCGCTCGCGGTGGTCATCTTGTACGATGACCTGCGAGCGCGCTCCCGGGCGCCTGCCGGGTCCGCGACGAACTGAGGAGCACGATGGCCGCAGAAGTAGTGCTGGAGACGAATCTGCCGCGGCTCTTCCGCCGCGGTAAGGTGCGCGATACCTACGACCTCGGCGAGCGCCTGCTGATGGTCGCCACCGACCGCATCTCCGCTTTCGATGTCGTCCTGCCCACCGGTATCCCCGGGAAAGGCGAGGTGTTGACTCGGCTCTCCGCCTACTGGTTCGGGACGACCGCGCCCGTGGTGCCCAACCACTTCCTTCGCCTGGCGGATGGCACTGCGGCCGACGACCTGCCGTTCCTGTTGCCGCCCGAGCTCGTCGGCCGCTCGATGATGGTCCGCAAGGCCGAGCGCATCGAGGTCGAGTGCGTGGTGCGCGGCTACCTGGCGGGCAGCGCGTGGCAGGAGTATCAGGAGACCGGCGGCCGCGTGTCGGGTCTCCGCTTGCCCCCGGGGCTGGTCGAGAGCGACCAGCTTCCCGAGCCGATCTTCACGCCGACGACCAAGGAGGAAACGGGCCACGACCAGCCGCTCACGTACGAGCAGCTCGTCGCCAGTGTCGGCCCGGTGGCGGCCAGCGCCATGCGGCTGCGCAGCCTGGCGCTCTACGGCTACGCGGCGCAATACGCCCGGCAGCGCGGCATCATCATCGCCGATACCAAGTTCGAGTTCGGCCGCCTCGGAGACGAGATCATCGTCATCGATGAGTTGCTGACACCTGACTCGAGCCGCTTCTGGCCAGCCGACCAGTACCAGCCCGGTCGACCGCAACCCTCCTTCGACAAACAGTACGTGCGCGACTGGCTCACCCAGGGCGGCTGGGACCGCAATCCGCCCGCGCCACCGCTGCCGCCGGACGTGGTGCGGCGCACCGCCGAGAAGTACCGAGAGGCGTACCGCCGCCTCACCGGTCAGCAGTTGGAAGAAGACTGATGCGCTACGTGGCCGAAGTGCGCGTGATGCTGCGTCCCGTCGTGAACGACCCGCAGGGCCTGACCGTCCGCGGCGCCCTGCACCAGCTCGGCTTTGCCGAGGTGGCGAATGTCCGTGTTGGCAAGCACATCGAGATCGAGCTGGACGCGCCCGACCTGGCGGCGGCTCAGCGCCGCGTGGACGAGATGTCGCGCAAGCTGCTCGCCAACCCGGTGATCGAGACCTTCAGCGTCGAGCTGCGCGAGGCGCCCGGCACGTAGCCCGGCGACTACAGCGAGCCCTTCGTGCTCGGCACGTCCTGGCCCGCGCGCGCGTCGCGGCGCACGGCCGTCCCCAGCGCCCGCGCCAACGCCTTGAACGCCGCCTCCATACGGTGGTGGTCGTTCCCGCCCGCCAGCTCGCGGACATGCAGCGTCATCCGCGCCGTGCGAGCGAACGATTCGAGGAAGTGCGACACCAGCTCCGTCGGAAGCTGGCCCACACGGTCGCGCTCGAACTTCAGATCCGCGGTGGCGTAACCACGCCCGCTGAGATCGAGCGCCGCCAGCACGAGCGTCTCGTCCATAGGGACCACGGCGTGTCCCATGCGCACGAGCCCGGCGCGGTCCCCGAGGGCCTCGTCGAAGGCCGCGCCCAGGCACAGACCGACGTCCTCCACCAGGTGATGCTCGTCCCGGTCCAGGTCGCCGCTGGCGGAAACCTCGAGATCGAAGAGCCCGTGGCGAGCGATCTGCTCGAGCATATGGTCAAGCATGCCGATGCCGGTATCGACGGCGCAGCCCCCTCCGCCGTCGAGGCACACCTCGACGGCCACGCGCGTTTCTCGCGTCTCCCGTTCGACCCGTGCCTTACGTGGCGTACCCGAGCTCACGTCCCGCCTCCTCCAGCGCCCGCATCAGAAGATCGGTCTCCCTCCGCCGCGCCACGCTGATGCGGACGCAGTCGGCCACGGCCGGATGCCGGAAGTAGCGTACCAGCACGCCCCGCTCGCGCAGCGCCCCCTGCAGCGCCCGCGCGTCGCCCTTCACGCGACACAGGACGAAGTTCGCCTGTGACGGGTACGGGTCGAGGAAGCCGGTAGCGCGCAGCAGCGGCGCCAGCCGGTCGCGCTCGGCCACGATCGCGCGCACCGTCTCGGTCAGCTCGTGGCGCACGCGGAGCGCGGCCAGCGCGGCGCGGTACGCGGCCGTGTTGACGTTGTACGGCTGCTTGATCGTCATCAGCCGCTCGGCGAGCCACGGGTGCATGACCGCGTAGCCGGCACGCAAGCCGGCCAGCCCGGCCCACTTGCTGAACGTCCGCGTGACCACCAGATTCGGATGCTCGGCAACTCGCGCCACGTTCGAGACCCCGGCGAACTCCCCGTACGCCTCGTCGAGGACGACCAGCACCGGCAGCCGCAGAAGGTCCTCGATCGCCCGCGGCGACGTGAGGTTCCCCGTCGGGTTGTTGGGCGTCGCCACGAACACCACGCGCGCGCGCATGTCCACCTGCTCGGCAACGGCCGCCGGGTCGATCTCCCACGTCTCCGGGTGGCGCGGCGCCTCCACCACCTCGGCGCCGGCGATGCGCGCCAGGAACGGATACATGCCGAACGTCGGCGTGCAATCGATCACCCGGTCCCCGGGCCGCACGACCGCGCGAATGACGAGATCGAGCAGGTCATCGCTCCCCGCGCCGGCCACCACCTGCTCGGGCGCGCAGCCGGCGTAGCCGGCGATCGCCTCCCGCAGCGTCCGCTGGTCCGGGTCCGGGTAGAGGTGATCCTCGTCTTCGGCGAGCGCGGCGCGCACGACCGGGTGCAGGCCATGCAGGTTCTCGTTCCCGTCGAGCTTGGCGACGCGCTCGCGCGCGATGCCCGTGCGGCGGACCCACTCCTCGAGCGGCTCCACCGGCTCGTAACCCGGCAAAGACTGGATTTCCGGCCGCACGAGCCGGCCGAGCAGGTCGGGCGGGTTCATCGCCCTTCCAGTCGCATCTCGAGCGCCCGTGCGTGCGCCGTCAGCCCCTCCGCACGAGCGATACGCGCCGCGGCCGGCGCCAGCCGCTCGAACGTCGACTCGTCCACCGCCACGACGGAGATGATCCGCAAGAAGTCGTTCACCGACAGCGGCGACTGGAAGCGCGCGCAGCCGCCGGTAGGCATCGCGTGGCTGGGGCCAGCGATGTAGTCGCCGAGCGCCTCGGGCGACGACTCGCCCACGAACAGGCCGCCAGCGTTGCGCACCAGGTCCGCGTAGCGCCACGGGTCCCGTAGCAGCAGGCACAGGTGCTCGGGCGCGAACTCGTTCGCCAGCTCGACCGCCTCGTCGATGCTCGCGGTCACCACCGCGCCGCCGCGGTTGTCGAACGCCTGGCGGGCGACGTGGCCGCGCTCCAGCGGCCCGATCTGCCGGTCGACCTCCGCCTGCACGGCGCGCGCGAGGCGGAGGGAGTCGGTCAGCAGCACCGGGCTGGCAAGCACATCATGCTCGGCCTGCGCCAACAGATCAGCCGCGCATAGCCGCGGGTCGGCGCTCTCATCCGCCACGACCACCGTCTCCGTGGGCCCGTAGAGCGCGTCGACGCCGACCACGCCGTACACGCGTCGTTTGGCGAGCGTGACGAACAGACTGCCGGGCCCACAGATCTTGTCCACGGGCGATACCGACTCCGTCCCGTAGGCCAGCGCCGCGATCCCCTGCGCGCCGCTCGCACGGAACACGCGGTCCACACCGGCAATGTCGGCCGCGACGAGCTTGAGCGGGTGGACGGCGCCGGACGCCCCGGCGGGCCCGGCCAGCACCACCTCTTTCACCCCCGCCACCCGCGCCGGCACGACGGTGTGCAGCACGGAGGACGGATAGACGACCGCCGTGCCGGGCATGTACACGCCCACCCTGCGCAGCGGCCGCACCACCTGGCCAAGCCCGTCCTCGTGGAACGAGCGCCAGTTGTGGGCGAGCTGCCGCTCGTGGTACGCGCGCACCCGGCTGGCCGCGAGGCGGAGCGCCTCGACCACGTCCGCCGGGACCTCCGCGTACGCCCGCCCGATCTCCTCGCGCGGCACCTCCACCGGCATATCGGCCGAGCCGTCGAGCGCCTGGTTGAACCGGCGCACGGCCGCGTCGCCACCTGCCCGCACCTCCGCGATGATGCGGCCGATGAGCGCGTCCAGGGGCAGGCGTTCGCCAAAGAGAGCAGTGTCGCGCTCGCGGAGGGCATCCGGCACGTCCCACTCGTCCAGCGGCACGCGCCGCAAAATGGTGCGGCGGGCCTCGTCGGCCCCGATGACTATGCGCACGTCAGATACCGCTCGATGACGCGCACGGAGCGCTCGCGCGCCGTCTGCTCGTACGCGTCAACCCGCTCCGGAGTGACGCGCTCGACAGCCGCGCCGAGGAAGCGCGGCACCTGCTCCAGAAAGGCCGCCATCCCCTCCTCGGTCTGTAGCTCGGGCCGTTGCAAATGCCGCCCCCCCTGGTAGACGAAACGATTCCAGTCCGGTGCGTGCAGCGCCTGATCGGACGAGACAGCCACCCAGCGTTCGAGCACCGGCCGTTCAAGGAAGCAGATCTCCTCCGGCACGGCGACCCGCGCCAGCGCCTCGCGCACGTGCGCGCGCAGGTCCTCGTCCTCACGGCGCCGCCGGTCGAGCTCGAACTGCAGGACGCGATCGAGTACGTCGCCCCGCAGCTCCTCCGGCGCGTCGCTCTCCTCGCGGAAGCAAGGGCGGAAGTAGTCCTCGATCCAGGTCTCATCGGCGGCGAGGTGCGACAGGTAACCCGCCATGAAGGCGCGCCCCTGGGGCGAGAGCCTGGCCGGGTCGGCCAACCGCGGGTGCTCCGCGCACAGCCGGGCGAGCGAGTCCTGCGGGTCGTCGGTCGCCAGGCTGAAGAAATGGGTCTGCTCGCGCGGGCACCGCAACAGGACGCGGATGTCGGGCGTGGCCGCGCCCAGCAGGAACGCGCCCTCGTTGGCGAGGATGTCCTCACCTCCGAGCACGCCGGACAGGTCCCGGGCGAGCGCCATGTGCAAGAAGATCGGTGGCACGCTTCGATTCTACGTGACCGCCGTGGTCGCCGGCACGCCGCGGCGAAAGCGTTCCAGCAGCCCCTGCAACACCGGGTCGTCCCGCCGCCCGCGGTGGATGACGACGCAGTTGGTCGACTCGAACACACGCTCGAGCACGCGCAGCCGGTTGGCGACGATCGTCTTCCCGGTCTCCGAGCCCTCGATCAGGATCTCCGCGTCCTCCGGAACGAAGCCCTCGGACGCGCCGGCGATGGGCACGACCTGGTAGCGTCCCAGCCGCCGCTGGCGCGCGTAGCGGTCGGCGAGGTTCGGGTACTCCGAGGCAACCCGGATCATCCGGCGGCCGCGAGCATGCCAGCACGCCAGCGCCTCGTCCACCGTCGTCGCCGGCAGATCCTCGTCCACGACCGCGGCGATGTGGTAGCGGGACCGCCCGAGGTCTACCGCCATCTCGACGGGCGCGTCCGGGAAGCAGGCCAGGAAATCGGCCAGCCAGTCGCGGCCGGTGATCGCCATGTCGAACTGACCGAGGGCGACGAGCTGCGGCATATCCTGCGGCCGGACGACCTTCACGGTCACGCCGTCAACCGCGATGCGGGGCCGGAGTTGTACGTCGGCGTCGCCATAGCCGTCGAGCTCGATGCCCGCATCGCGCACGCTGGCGAGGGCGTGCGGTTGCTGGTGGCCGTCCGGTAGCGCCAACCTGACGCCTGCGGGCCGCTCCGGCCGCTCGAGCGCCAGGGGCGGGCCGCCGAGCGACTGCGCCACGGTCGGAAGGCGCAGCCCGCCCTCCACAGCGGCCGCAGCCGGCCTCAGGGACGCGAGCGCCTCGCCCAGGTCCAGACCGGCCAGCGCGCGACGATTCGCCACCACCCACAGGCCGCTCTCGTGGAACGAAGCCATCTCCACGAGCCCATCGGGCGACTGCTGGTCCTCGCCCAGGTGAACGAGGGCGATGTCGGCGTCCTCCGGCGGATACGCGTGCGCCCCGCCGTACACGGCGTATACGCGCGGGCGGCGCAGCCGCAGATGAGCAACGATCTTCTCGGCCAGGTTGCCGAACTCCGACACGACCCGCAGCCCGCTGAAGCGCTGCCACTCCTCGAGCGGCCCGAGTTGCGCCGCCTGCTCAGGCGCTGCCAGCGCCGCCAGCCGCCCACGCCCGACCGCCAGCGGAAAGAGCGGCGACAGATCCTCGGCCGGATAGCGCGCGCGCAGCTCCTCCACCCACACGCCGCCGCAGACCCCGAGCTGGTAGTTGCCCAAGGCCACCTGGATCGGGATGTCGCGCTCGCGGAACACGCGGATGGTCACGTCGCCGCGGTCCGGCAGCCCCAGCCGGTAGACGCGCGACCCGGCGGCATAGTCCGGGCTATCGAGTGGGGTGCCGGCCAGCGCCTGCGCTACCGGCCGGCGCATGTCACCGGTGGGCAGCGCGATCCGGATCACCGGCGGAGTCGCTCCAGCCGCGCCAGCGCCGCGCCCAGATCGCCCTCGCGCTCGGCACCGCCGTCGCTGCGCAGCACGAACGGACGCGCCGGGTCCTCGAGATCCACCACCAGATGCGGGAGCGGCGCCGGCGCCCGCATCACCGACGCGGCCACACCGGCGCGGTGCAACCGCTTGGCGGCGGCCATGGCCGCGGCGTAGGTGGCGGGGTCATCTCGCTCCACGACGAGCGGCACGGTCAGCGGACCACCGGGCTCGATGCGGACCGCGGCGAGCAAGCTGGGCACGTCGAAGGCGAATCCGCTCGCCGGCACGTCCGCGGCCCCCACGAACTCGAGCAGACCGTCATACCGACCACCGCCGCCCACGTCCGCCTCACCGACGTCGAAGCGGAAGACCACACCGCGGTAGTACTCGAAGTCGCGTGCCAGCAGCGGCGTGACCGCGCAGTCCACGTGCAGCCGGTCGAGTGTCTCCACCACGGTGCGCAGCTCGGCCAGCGGCTCGGCCAGCCCCGGCACGCGGTCGCCGAGCAGCGCCTGCAGGTTGGTCACGTACCCGACCCCCGCCTCGGCCACGTCGAGTAGGACGGCCGCGGAGAGCGCCCCCGGCAGGAGCGCGCCCAGCCGCTCGACCGCGGCGCGGTCGCCGGCGAGCAGCGCGTCGTACATCGCAACCTGCTCGGCCCGCCCGAGCCCCGCCGCCGCGAGCAACGCCCGGGCGATGCCGGCGTGCGACACCCTCACCCGCACGGCCTGCGCCCCGCAGCGGCGCAGCGTTTCCACCCCCACCGCGATCAGCTCCAGATCGGCCAACGGTCCGCCCGCGCCGATCAGCTCGGTACCACACTGCCACTCGGAGCGCGGCTGGTCGCCGGTAGCGAAGCGGTACACCTCCTGCACGTACGCGAGGCGGGCTGGCAGCAGGTCACGCGCCGACTCGCCGAAAAGCCGCGCGACGGGGATCGTGCCGTCCGGTCGCAACACGACGCGTTCGCCACTCCAGCCGTCCCAGTCGAGAAACGAGTAGACGCGGTCGAGGAGCTGTGGCGAGAGCGTGCCGGCGGAGGTGAAGAGATGCAGGTACTCGAGCGCCGGAGTCCGGACCTCGCGGTAGCCCCAGGCGGAGCTGACGTCGCGGAACGCATCCTCCAGCTTGCGGAACGCGGCCATCTCGTCGGGCAGCAAGTCTCGCATGCCGCGGACACGCAGCGGGGCGGCACTGGTGGGCGACACGCAAGCCTCCGGGCGGTCAGGGGTACAAGGGAAGTGTAGCAGCGCAGGACGGCAACGCAAACGCGCGGCCACCGCGTACACTGGCGGCGCCATGAAGTTCCGCGTGGGCCGCGCCGGGCGACGCATCGTGCCCGCCCTCGTCCTTGCCGTCGCGCTGCTCGCATCCGCGTGCGGCGGCAGCAGCATCCCGCGCGGCGCGGTCGTGCTCATCCGCGCTCACGGCGACATCAACGACGTCATGGCGCGCTATCTCGACCGGACGCTCGGCGACGCTGAGCGCGCGCATGCGTCGCTGGCCGTGATCGAGCTGGACACCCCCGGAGGCTTCGAGGCGTCGATGCGCCAGATCGTGCAGCGGATCGAGCGCACGACCGTGCCGGTGGCCGTCTGGGTCGCGCCGTCCGGGGCGCGCGCTGCCTCTGCTGGTACGTTCATCACCATGGCGGCCGGCATCGCGGCGATGGCGCAGGGCACGAACATCGGCGCCGCGTCGCCCATCAGCAGCACGGGCGGCAACATCGGCGGCACGCTCGGCAAGAAGATCACCAACGACGCGGCCGCCCAGATCCGCTCGCTCGCCGAGCAGCACGGACGCAACGCCGACTGGGCGGAGCAGGCCGTGCGCGAGGCCGTCTCGATCACGGCGCAGCAGGCGGTCCAGCTCCACGTGGTGGACTTCTTGGCCAACGACCCCTCCCAACTGATCGACGGGGCCAACGGGCGCACCGCGCTCGTGGCCGGCCGGCCCGAGGTCGTTCGCATCGCCCAAGGCACGCCGCGGGCCCAGCTCACCATGTCGCCGGTGGACCGTTTCCTCAACCTCCTCTCGGACCCGAACCTGGCGTTCACCTTCCTGGTTCTCGGTGGGGTGCTGCTGCTCTTCGAGCTCTTCCACCCGGGCGCCATCGCCCCCGGCGTTGCCGGAGCGATCCTGCTCATCCTGGCGTTCTTCAGCCTGGGAGTGCTGGGCGTCAACGTGGCAGGAGCGGTGCTCATCGGCGCGGCGTTCGTGCTATTCGTCGCCGAGCTGATGGTCGGCGGGTTCGGGGCGCTGGGACTGGGTGGCGCGGTCGCGCTGGTCGTCGGCGGGTTGATGCTCACCGGCGGCAGCGGACGCGGGCCAGGCGTCTCTCCCTGGACCGTGGTGCCGCTCGCGCTGGCGGTGGCCGCGTTCTTCAGCTTCGTATTCTCCGCCCTGCTGCGGGCACGACGCCGCGCCTCCGTGACAGGCGCGGAAGGGATGCTTGGGCGCAACGGCGTCGCCCGCACCGAGCTCGCTCCCGACGGCTACGTCGCCGTACAGGGTGAGCGCTGGCGTGCGACCGCCGAGGACGGGCCGGTCTCGGCGGGTACGCCCGTGATTGTCGTTGCGGTCGAAGGGCTGCGGCTGCGTGTGCGCCCCCGCCAGCCGGCCGCGCAGTTCCCGCCTCCGGCGGTCACCGGCCGCGAACAACCACCGGAAGGTTCAAACCCGAAAGGAGGCTCAGCATGACGGTTGTGGTCGTCGTTCCGCTCATCATCCTCGGTGTGCTCATCATCCTGTTCGCGTCGGCGGTACGCGTGGTGCAGGAGTACGAACGTGGGGTCGTCTTTCGCCTCGGCCGCTTGGTGGGTGCGCGCGGGCCCGGGCTGATCCTGCTGATCCCCATGATCGAGCGGATGCGGAAGATGGACCTCCGGATCGTGGCAATGGACGTGCCGAGCCAGGAGGTGATCACGCGCGACAACGTCACGGTGAAGGTCAATGCCGTGATCTACTTCCGCGTCGTGAACCCCCAGGATGCAGTCGTCAAAGTCTACGACATGATTCGTGCCACGTCGCAGATCGCGCAGACGACGCTGCGGAACGTCATCGGCCAGAGCGAGCTGGACGAGGTGCTGTCGGAACGCGAGCGTATCAACCAGCGGCTGCAGAAGATCATCGACGAGCAGACCGAGCCGTGGGGCGTGAAGGTGACGATCGTCGAGATCAAGGACGTGGAGCTGCCGCAGACGATGCAGCGCGCGATGGCCCGGCAGGCCGAGGCGGAACGCGAGCGCCGCGCGAAGGTGATCGCGGCCGACGGCGAGTTCCAGGCGGCGGCGAGACTGACCGATGCCGGCAAGCTGCTGGCGCAGACCCCGACATCGCTGCAACTGCGCTACTTGCAAACGCTGGCCGAGATCGCGACCGAGAACAGCTCCACCATCGTCTTTCCCGTGCCGGTCGATATCCTCGCGCCGTTCATGACCGGTGTATCGGCGCTCGGCGCGCGCACGGTGCGGCCCGCGCCGGTGGAGGTCACGGCAGAGCCGCCGGACGCGGGCGGGGTCACGGACGAGGGAACGGGCGCAGGCTGAGCTCGCCGGCGGGGTAGGCGACCTCGCGGCCGTCCTCGTGCCGCAGAACCAGCGCACCGTCGGGCGCGATGTCGACCGCCTTGCCGTGGATCACCGTGTCGCCGGAGCGCAGCTCCACCCACTCGCCGAGCATGGCGAGCGAGTCCCGATACTCGTCGACGATCGAGTGGCCCTGGCGCTCCAGCTCCACGCGCCGCTCCAACGCCTCGAGGACGGCCGCGAGCACGGCCTCGCGCGACTGCAAGCGGCCGGTCTCCGCGAGCAGGCTGGTGGCGACCGACGCAACCTCGGGCTGGTTGGCCGGGTCGAAGTTCACGTTCAGCCCAACGCCCGCGAGCGCGAATCGCGGCGTCTCCCCGCTGAGCTCCGCGTCGATCAGCACCCCGGCGAGCTTGTGGGTGCCGACCACGACGTCGTTCGGCCACTTGATGCGCGCCCGCACCTGGCAGACAGTCCAACAGCCCCAGCGCACGGCCAGCGGCACCGCCAACGCCAGCCTGGGCAGCAGACGGGCGTCCGGGTGCAACACGACGGTGAAGTAGAGGTTCGCTCCCGGGGGCGACACCCAGGCGCGTCCCTTGCGCCCTCGCCCGGCCGTCTGCTCGTCCGCCAGCACCACGGCGCCCTCGGGGCAGCCCTCGTTCGCCAGCTCCCGAGCACGGTCCATGGTGGAGCCGACCGTCGGGTGGTACTCAAGGTTCCGCCCGCACCAGCGCGCGTGCAGCAGCGCCTGGAAGTGCTCGCGGTCGAATTCCGGCATGGAATGAGTGTAGCGGGCGGAGCGAGGAGCGGGGGAGAACCCCAAAGAGAGGGCCGCCCGCGGTGCTGTTCCGCGAGCGGCCCCACTTTTTCAATCGCCAGGCCACGCGGCCTAGCCCACGCGCACCCCCAGGGCGGCGTGGCACAGACCCTCCGGCCGCGTGACCGGACGACGACTATGGTCCATGCACATCACCTCCTTCCCTGTCGCTCATCTTCCGGGCTGGCGGCCGGCGCGTCAAGGACTGCCGACGGAGAGATCGCCCCGGCAACGTGGCGCGCTCGCGGTCTGCTGCCGCAGACCGTTGGCGGCAGTCCTTCTTGGGAAGAACCGCTTCCGTTGCAATGACGAAGGGAGCGGGTGTTGGATTCCCGCCTCCGCCTTCGCGGGGGCAGGACTCTTCGCGGGAATGACGGAGGGCGCGCGGGCAACTTGCCCTGGCTCGACAAGCCCACGTCGGTCTCCGCCGCTCGCATCCATCGCGAGGTATGATGGCTCCGCGCACGCTGGCGCTGAGGCCCTTGCTGGGCGAGATCATCTTCGTGGTAACCGAGGATCCCGAGCGGGGCTTCACGGCCCGAGCGCTCGGCCAGGCCATCTTCACGGAGGCCGATGACCTGGGTACGCTCCGGGAGCGCGTTCGGGATGCGTCCGCTGCCACTTCGACGAGGGCAGGGCTCCTCGGATGGTACGGCTCCACTTCGTGCGCGACGGCGTCATCGCCGTATGACCCGGCTTCCCCGCGACGTCACAAGCGAGAAGCTCGCCTGGGCGCTCTCAGTACTCGGCTACGCCGTGACCCGCCCAACCGGCAGCACATGCGCCTGACAACGGTGGAGCGCGGCGAGCGTCACGTCACCGTCCCGCGACACGACCCACTTCGCATCGGCACGCTCGGGGCCATCTTCAGTGAAGTCGCCGCGCACTTCGAGACGTCCCGAGACGAGCTCCTCGATCGCCTCTTCGACGAAGAGTCGCTCATGGCGTTCCGCCACGACCGCGAATGAGCCCGCCTGCTGCGGACAGGCGCGGCGCCCCCATCCTCCATGCTGGTTGTTCGAGTGGTGTCTGACCCTTCTCAGGGCTGCTGCGCCGCGATGGAACGGCGGCTGCGATGTCGCGCCAGGGGACCTGTAAGCCGAGTTCTGTACCGCCGCGCTGCGGCGGTGGCGGCCATCTCTCTCGCCCGGCCGTTGCCGGCCGAGTCCAGCGACCAACCCGGGGGCCGGCCGGGCGCCGTTTGCCCCCCTATTCGGTCTTGCTCCGGGTGGGGTTTACCCGGCCGAGCGGTCTCCCGCCCGCCGGTGCGCTCTTACCGCACCATTTCACCCTTACCCCGGTCACAGGCGACCGGGGCGGTATGTTTCTGTGGCACTTTCCGTCGGCTCACGCCGCCCGGGAGTTACCCGGCACCCTGCCCGGTGGAGCTCGGACTTTCCTCGGGGCCCGCCGATAGCGGACCACGCGGCCGCCCAGTCCCCTGGCGCTCCACTATCCTAACACCGCAGTCTTATGTTATGTGACGGACCGTCCGTCCAGCGCCGCGTTCGCCAGCCAGTCCGCGCGCCGGTTTTGCTCCCGCGGCACATGGTGCACCCCGAAGGCGCGGAACTGCCGCCGCAGCAGCTCCACCCGAGCGTGCAGCTCCTGCAGCCGCGGGTTGCGCACCCGGTATCGCCCGCTGAGCTGCCGAACACACAGCTCGCTGTCCATCCGCAGCTCCACCCTGTCGGCGCCCAGCGCCAGCGCCGCCTCCAAGCCGGCGATGGCAGCGCGGTACTCCGCCTCGTTGTTCGTCGCCACACCGATCTCGCGCGAGACCGCGTGCAGCTCCCGCCCGGCAAGGTCCTGGACGCTCGCCCCGATGGCGGCCCGACCCGGATTCCCGCGCGAAGCGCCGTCTGTGTACACGACCAGCGGAGCGTCAGGCGCCACGCAGCCGCACCTGGACCTGGTCGCGGTCCACGTCGACTCGCGCGACGGCCGATTCGAGCATCCGCCGGAGATCCCCGTGCGGCAGCGTATGCCACGCGTCGACCAGCCGAGCGAGCGTACCGCGCAGGTCGGTCGCGGCGCTCGTCGAGGCCGTGCGGCCGGCCAGCGCGCGCTCGGCCTCCAGCAGCCGTCCCGCCGCCTCGACCGCCCGGTCAGCGAACTCCTGCTCCCGCACCCGCCCCGTCACCGCGGCGTCGTACAGCGCCCACAGCCGACGGCGCGCCATCCCGGCCCGTTGCCGCATCCGGCGCGCATCGGCTGACCCCGCCGCTGCCTGCGGCGGATGCACGTCGGTCGTCGGCAAACCGTCGAGTGCGTCGGCCAGAAGCAGGCGCACCCGCTCCTCCAGATCCGCCGCGCGCCACGTCCGGTACTCGCACACTGTCCGGTTCAGGCGCGACGAGCACTGGTAGTAGCGATACTCACGCACCTGCAGCGTCCCGTCACGGCGCATCCACCGCCCGCGTCGCGTGACGCCGGTCATCGGCTCCCCGCAGCCGGCGCAGCGCGCCACACCGACGAGCGCGAACGGCTCGCCACGCCGCTGTTCCGAACGTGGGGCACGAGCGTCGAGTCGATGCTGAACCTGGTCGAAGGCCGCCGCCTGGACCAGCGGCGCATGACTGCCGGCAACCCGCACCCCAAAGCGCACGTACGTGCCGGCGTAGACGCGGTTGCGCAGGATGTTACGCACCGTCACCATGCTCCACGGTCCGTCGCTGCGCGTCCGATAGCCTTCCTGGTTGAGCCGTCCGGCGATCCGCCGCACGCCCAGCCCCTCCTGCAACGACATGCGAAAGATGTAACGGACGACCTGCGCCTCCTCCGGCACGAGCTCGAGCCGCCGCCGACCGCCGATGCGATAGCCGTAGGGCGGTCGGCCCAGCGCTTCACCACGGACCACCCGTCGTCGCATCGCAGTACGGATCCGATCGCCGCGCGCGGTGCCGCGCTCTTCATCCCGCCAGCGTTCCAGCAGTGCCTGTCCGGGTGACGAGCTCCCGTCCATGCTGAGCACGCGCGCGCCCAGGGATTGCAACTGCCAGACCCGGTTGAGCGCCGCCGCGGCCGTCATCCCGAGCGCCTCCGGCCGTTCGACGGCCACCGCCAAGAACGCCCGCGGCTGGGCCGCCAGCAGGTCCACCAGCTCCACGAAGGCCGCGGTGTCGTCGCCCGCCGCGGGGGCGACCACGACTCCTGCCGGCTCATAGCCGCTACGTTCGCAGAACCCGCGGAACGCGCCTTCTGGATCGTCCTCGGCCCCCGGCCGCAGGAAGCCCACGGCGCGCACAATCTCAGCCGACGTACAGGATGCAGCCGCAGCTCGGGCAGGTCACCAGCTCCAAGCCCGATCGGGCGCGCTGCAACACGTTGTTCGGGATGGCGATTCGACAGTACGCGCAGGTGCCGCGGCTCACTCGCGCCACGGCTTTGCGGCGTCCGTTTGCTCGCAGACGGTCATAGGCGCGAAGCGCACTGGGAGATGTCAGCGCCCGCTTGCGCGCTGCCGCTTCCTCCAGAGCGAGCAGCCGCTGCCGGAACTCCTCCGCCTGCCGCTCGATCTCCGCGACCCGGCCGACCCGCTCCTCCTTCACCGCCGCGGCGTGCACCTGCGCCCGTTGCCGGTCCGTACGGGCGGTTTCCACCGCGTCCATGGCCAGCAGCGCGTCCTCGTCCAGCTCGCGCTGCCTCTCCTTGCGAGTCACGATCTCGTGCTCCATCGCCGCCAGCTCCCGCGGGGTCATGCCCTTGCCGGAATAGAGGCGCGCCTCCTCCTCGCGTGTCTTCGCCTGCCACTCCTCCGCACCCTGCTCCGCTTCGCGACGGCTGAGCTCCGCTCGGTGCAACGCTTCTTTCGCCGCGTGCAACTGCTCGTCGGCCTGGCCGACGGACGATTCGTCCGCGAGCTCTGCCTCCAACGTCGCAGCCTCATCGCGCAGCGCCTGCGCCTGGTCCTCCAGATCCTGGAGCTCGACGAGGTCGGACACGCGGATGAAGGGCATGATGCCTCCGAGAACCAAACGCACGCGGCGGAAAGGGTGACGTTCGGAGTATAGGGGTGCCCGCGCCGAGGGACAACGCCGCGCGCAATAGCGGACGCCCGGCGGATGCCAGTCCATCGCGTGAAAAGACCGGAGGGATCCGCGCCTGCCCGCCGTCCTGAAGCGGACCCTGCGCGCCGCCGCTTGCGGTTGATCCCCCTTCCCGGCGGCGCGTACGCTAGTACCGCCACCCAGGCGGGGGGTGCACCTTTGCAGTACAACGTCGCGCAACTCCTCAAGGAGCTGGTGGGAGCGACCCGCAGCTACGAGCTGCTCGCTGACCGCGATGGCGCGGCGGGGCGCGTCCAACTCTTGCGAACCGACCGCGGAATCCTGGTCCGGGGCACCGTAACCACCACCTGGGAAGGCGCCTGCAACCGCTGCTTGGCGCCAATGACCCTGCCGCTCGACCTCCCGATCGAGGAGGAGTTCTTCCCGACCGTGGACGTCTGGACCGGCGCACATCTGCCCCCACCCGACGAAGCGGGCGCCTTGGTGATCGACCAGCATCACGTCCTGGACCTGACGGAGTGCGTCCGCCAGTACGCGGTAGCGAGCGAGCCGATCGCCCCGCGCTGCCGCCCAGACTGCCGGGGGCTTTGTCCCCAGTGCGGCGTCAACCGTAATATGGTTGCATGCGCGTGCCAGGCATCCGCCGCGGACCCGCGGTGGGAGGCGCTCAGCGCGCTACGTCCTCGGGGCGGTCGTTCGCCCGAGACGGACACACCCCACCACGTCCGGAGGTCCTGAATGCCGCCGCTGCCAAAACGGAAGTACCCGAAGGCGCGCCAGGGAAAGCGACGCCAGCACTTGCACACGACGCTCGGCCACGTGATCGCGTGCCCTCGCTGCCACAGCCCGCGCCTGGCGCACACTGCGTGCCCGACGTGTGGCTACTACCGCGGGCGGGAAGCCGTTGCTGTCAAAGGTAGAGAGCTCAATCAGTAACGCCGTGCCGGCGGTCGACGAGCCCGCCACCGTCCGGGAGACCGTCGCGCCCGCGCGCGAGGTCCCCGGCGCTGTCGCCGGCCAAGAGCCGGCCGCGTGGGTGTTTCCCGGCCAGGGCTCCCAGGATGTCGGCATGGGGCGCGATCTCTGCGAGCGGTCCGAGGTCGCCCGCGCCATCTTCACCCAGGCAGACGAGGTGCTCGGCAGCTCGCTGTCCGAGCTCTGCTTCAACGGACCGGAAGAGGAGCTCCGCCGGACGTACAACGCTCAGCCGGCGATCCTAACCGCTTCGATGGCCTGCTTGCGCGCTGCGCAACACTCCGGCGCGCTCCGGGGCATCCCTCGCTTCGTCGCCGGTCACAGCCTGGGCGAGTACACCGCGCTCGTGGCCGCCGGGGCGATGGAGTTCGCCGAAGCGCTCTGGCTCGTGCGCGAGCGCGGGCGGCTGATGCAGGAGGCCGGTGAGCGTAACCCGGGCACGATGGCGGCCATCCTCGGCCTCGATGACGCGGCGGTCGACGAGGTCTGCCGCGAGACCGGCGCCGAAATCTGCAACCTGAACGGGGCCGGCCAGGTCGTCATCGGCGGCCACCGCGAAGCCGTGCTGCGCGCCATGGACCTCTCCCGCGCGCGCGGCGCCGTCAAGGCGATCGAGCTGAACGTGAGCGGCGCGTTTCACTCCTCGCTGATGGACTCGGCCGCGCGCGGGATGCAGCAGGCCCTGCGGAACGTTCACCTCCGCGATCCGATGGTCCCGGTCGTCGCGAACACCACCGCCCGGCCGCTGTACGCCGCGGCGGAGCTGCGCGAGGAGCTGGCGCTCCAGGTCACCACGGCCGTCCACTGGCGGCAGATGGTCGAGTTCATGGCCCGAAGCGGCGTGCAGACCTTCATTGAGATCGGACCGGGACGCGTGCTCACCGGGCTGATCAAGCGTATCGCTGGCCGCGTGAACCTGCGCAACCTGTCGAACGCGGACGCGATCCTCAAACCCCATGGCGACTGAGTCGGGGCGTCGGGTGGCGCTGGTGACCGGGGCGTCGGGCGGCATTGGCTCCGCCATTGCGCGCAGCCTCGCCGCCCGCGGAATGGCTCTGGCCCTCCACGCCCACACCCACCCCGCGCCCCTCGAGCCGCTCGCGGCCGAGCTCAGCTTGCGGGACGTGCCGTGCTGCACCGTGCGCGGCGATGTCGGCGACAGCGCGGCCGTGGAGGCGATCTTCCGCGACGTGCGGCGCTCGCTCGGTCCGGTGGACGTCCTCGTCAACAACGCCGGCATCAACCACGACCAGCTCATCCTGCGCATGCGTGACGAGGACTGGGACGAGGTCCTGCGGGTGGACTTGCGGGGCGCCTTTCTCTGCATCCGCGCCGCACTGCGCGATATGGTGCGCGCCCGCTGGGGGCGGATCGTTAGCATTACGAGCGTGGTGGGCGTGGTCGGGAACCCGGGGCAAGCGAACTATGCGGCTGCCAAGGCCGGGCTCATCGGCTTGACACGCGCGGCGGCACGCGAGATCGCTTCGCGCGGCATCACGGTGAATGCCGTCGCGCCGGGCTTCATCGAGACGGGCATGACGGCCACACTCGGCGAGGGGCTGCGCGCCGAGGTCCTGCGGCAAGTACCGCTGGGACGCTTCGGCCGGGCCGAGGAGGTCGGACCGCTGGTCGCCTTCCTCTGTGGCGACGAAGCGGCGTACATCACCGGGCAGGTCTTTCACGTCGACGGCGGGATGGTGATGGCGTGACACGCAGGCGGGAAGCGCCGGCCTTCGGCTTCGACGCCGAGGTGGAGGAGATCGAGCCGCAGCTCGACGAGGGCGACGTCGACGCGCTCACCGAGCTGGTGCGCTGCTCCTCGGCCCAGCGGAGAGGGCGTATCCTCGCCTTGCTGGCGCTCTTCGAGGCCGACACGGGCCACCACGATGCGCGGGCTGCGCTCGGGCGGCTGTGCAACGAGCTGCGCGCCAGCAACAGCGCCTGTGCGCGCGCCCAGCGGCTCGTGTCCGGCGTGCTGGCCAACTCGGAGCAGGTGGACGCGGTGCTCCAGCGCTGCGCCCCCACGTGGCCGTTGCCGCAGGTCGCGGCCGTTGACCGGAACATCCTGCGTCTAGCAATCTACGAAGTGCTGTTCGCTCGACAAGCGCCGGTCGCGCTGGCGGTGAACGAGGCGGTGGAGCTGGCAAAGGTCTTCGGCAGCGACCACTCCGCGCGCTTCGTCAACGGCGTCCTGGGCGCTGCCGCCGGGCTGGCGGAAGCGCGCGAACCATCGAGAACCCAAGCCACCCAATCGGAGGTGACCCGTGGCGACAGTGTTTGAGCGCGTCCGCAAGATCATCGTGGAACAACTTGGCGTCGATGAAGAGGACGTGGTCGCTACCGCATCTTTCGTGGACGACCTCAACGCCGACTCGCTCGATCTTGTGGAGCTGATCATGAGCATCGAGGAGGAGTTCTCCTCGCCCGACCATCCGGTCACGATCAGCGACGAGGACGCGGAGAAGATCGTCACGGTCCAGGACGCGGTCGATTACATCAAGGACCAAGGGGCCGAAGACGAGTAGCCTGGCGCTTACAGCCCCTTGACGCCGCCAGCGGTACCATAGGGTCGGGAGCGGGCCACGAGTGGCCCGGAACAACCCGATGGAGCTCTTCGGAATCGGCATCTACGAGCTGGGCGTCATCTTGGTGGTGGCGCTCATCTTCGTGGGCCCGGAGCGGCTCCCGGAGGTTGCCGCCCAGATCGGCCGCGTCGTGCGCACCCTGCGCGGCTACGCGGGCGAGGTGACGCAGCAGTTCGGTCCCGAGATAGAGGGGCTGCGTAACGAGCTGCTGGGGGTCAGCCAGGAGCTGGACCGGACGCGCTCGAGCCTTGCCTCCGCCGTCCGTCCGGTCGCGGAAGACATGCAGAACGCGCGCCAAGAGCTGCGGGCCGCGCTCACGCCGGAAGCGCCAGCGCCGCCGACGGCCGTCGAGGGCCCCGAGGTCGAGCATCCCGCTGACGCGCCCGCCGCGCTCGCGGCCCCGCCCCCGGCGAGCGAGCCCTCCGCCGATGCCGCGGGGCCGGATACGCCGCGAGCCGACCTGTTCGAGTCCCCGTCGTCCGAACCGCCGCCAGCCGGCTCGCCCGCGACTGCGACCGGGGCGCCGCTTGACGCCCTCTTCGGCGCGGGGCAGGCCGCCGATTCCCACGTCCCGCCCGAGGTGCCGTTCGCGTCGACGCCGGCGGACGCGCGGGCCGCGTCCGACACGCCCCCCGCGCCGGTCACGCCCGAGCCAGCGGCACCCGAGCCCATCTTCACCGTGCGCGCCGGGCTGCCCGGCGACTTCGTGCCGGTGGCCCCCAGCGCGGCTTCGCCTCCGACCGACACCTCGCATGAGTACGTGCCGGCCTCGCCGGCCCCCGCCTCGGAATCGCCGGTGACGGACGCTCCCGTGCCCGACGCGACCGCGGATGGCGCGTCAGCGGGGACGACTCCCCCCACCAACGCGCCCACCACCCCCAGGAACCGCGGCCGCGCGACCGCTCGGCGCATGGCGCGGACCCTCCCACCCGAGGTGCTGGCCCGCGCCACCCGCGACTTCGACCCCGACCGGGCAGATTGACCCAGAATGGCCGCCGCGCCCCCGATCCCGCCAGACCTCGAGCAGCGGTTCCGCCAGGAGGAAATCACCGGCGACCGGCCGATGACCCTGATCGAGCATTTGCTCGAGCTGCGACGCCGGCTCGTCGTCAGCGCCATGGCAGTGGCGATCGGCACGGGCGTGGGACTCGCCATCACCAACCGCTATCTTTTCCCGCTGCTGGAGCACCCGGCGCGCGAGAAAGCCGGCCAGCTCGACCTCATCCGACTCGACGTCCTCGACGGCGTCACGGTCTACTTCAAGGTCGCCCTCACGGCCGGCATCATCCTCGCCATGCCGATCATCATCTACGAGGCGCTGATGTTCGTGGTCCCGGCACTGACGCCGCGCGAGCGGCGTTGGGTGCTGCCGTCGATCGCTGGCATCTTCCTCTTCTTCCTCACCGGTGTCGCCTTCGGCTATTTCGTGGCGCTGCCGCCCGCGCTCAAGTTCCTCATCCAGTTCGGACCGGGCAAGGCGACCATCCAGGTCGGGCGCTACTTCGGCTTCGTGACGCGCATGCTCCTCTTCATCGGCCTTGCTTTCGAGACGCCGATGGTCATGCTGGCGCTCAGCCGGTTCGGGGTGGTGTCGGCCGGGCGGATGCTGCGCTGGTGGCGCTACGCGATCGTGATGGCCTTCGTGCTCGCCGCCCTCATCACGCCGACGATTGACCCGGTGACCCAGACGCTCGTGGCCGGGCCGATCATCGTGCTGTACCTCCTCGGCATCGTGCTGTCGAAGGTATTCGGGCGCAAGCCACGGCCGGCCGCGCAGCAAGCGCCCGCGGCCGAGTCGCATTGATCGCCCGGCCGGCCTCCCGATAGCATCAAGGTGATGGACCAGGCACGGCCAGTTCGGTCACGCGCCCTCGTTGCGGTCGTTACCGGAGTGGCCGGAGGGTTGCTCGGTGGGCTTGCCGGCGTCGGCGGCGGAGCGTTGTTCGTGCCGCTGCTCACGGGGCTCGGAAAGCTCTCGCAGCACCGTGCGCACGGCACGTCACTTGCGCTGGTTCTCGTCGTCGCATCGGTAGCGCTGGCGCGCTACGCCTGGTCCGGCGCCGTTGACTGGAAGGCAGGCATCCTGATCGGCGTCGCGGCGGTGTTCGGCGTCCTCGTCGGGACGCGGGTAATGCGGCGCCTGGCCGTCCAGCCGCTGCGCCTGGCGTTCGGGTGCTTCCTGGTGCTCGTCGCCATACGGATGCTGTGGAGCTGATTTGATGGGGCAGGTCCTGGCAGCCATCGCGTTCGGTCTCGTCGGCGGGATGCTCAGCGGGATGTTCGGCGTGGGTGGCGGATCCATCTTCGTTCCCGCCCTGGTGCTCTTGTATCACCTGGACCAGCACGCCGCGCAGGGGGCGTCGCTGGCAGCGATCGTGATTACCGCGTCTGTCGGCGCGGGAGCGCACCTGCGGCAACGTACGGCCGATCTGAGGTTCGCGGCCTGGCTCGCGCTGCCGGCCGCGCTGGCCGCGTTCCTCGGGGCGAGCCTCGCCACTCAGCTCGACGGCGAGACGCTGCGGAGGTGCTTCGGCGTCGTGGTCCTGGGCGTCGGGCTGCACTTCATCATCAGCACGGCGCGGCGGCACGGCGTGTCGTCATCGGAAGGAGCCGAGGGTGAGCCTGGCGGAGCTTGAGCAGGTAGCACGCGAGGTCAGCGGCTGCACGCGATGCCCGCTGCACCGCGGGCGGACGCAGTCTGTGCCGGGCGAGGGGCCACCTGGCGCCGAGATCGTCTTCATCGGCGAGGCACCCGGCTACAACGAGGACCGCACCGGCCGCCCGTTCGTCGGCCAGGCTGGACGGCTGCTGGAGGACCTGCTCGCGTCGATCGGGCTCAAGCGGTCGGACGTCTTCATCTGCAACGTGGTGAAGTGCCGCCCCGCCAACAATCGCGACCCGTACCCGGCCGAGATCGAGGCCTGCCGGCCCTACCTTGACCGCCAGCTCGCCGCGATCCAGCCGCGGCTGGTGGTCACGCTCGGCCGCTATTCGATGGCCCGCTACATCCCGGGCGAGAGCATCTCTCGCGTCCACGGCCAGGCACGCCGCGTCGGCGAGACGTGGGTCCTGCCGATGTTCCACCCAGCGGCCGCGCTGCACAAGGAGCAGTACCGGTCGCTCCTCCAGCAGGACTTCGGGCGCATCCCTGCGCTGCTCGACCGCGTCCGCGCCGGGGCAGCCGCCGCCGCGGCATCGCCCGACCCCGCACCCGTCGAGCCCGCACCTCCGCCCGCGCAACAGATGCCCCTGTTCGAGTGAAGGAAAGAGGAACCGTACAGTGAACCGGAACACGCTGCGGGTGATCCCACTCGGCGGTCTCGGCGAGATCGGCAAGAACATGATGCTGTTCGAAGTCGCCGACGACATCGTCGCTGTCGACGCGGGCCTCATGTTCCCTGAGGAGGAGATGCTCGGGGTCGACCTGGTGATCCCCGACGTCTCCTACCTGGTGCAGCACCGCGACAAGGTGCGCGGCATCCTCATCACCCACGGGCACGAGGACCACATCGGCGCGCTGCCGTTCGTGCTGTCTCAGGTGAACGTGCCCGTCTACTGCACGCGGCTCACGCACGGCCTGATCTCCGTGAAACTGAAGGAGGCGCGACTCAAGGAGCCCGCCGACCTGCGCGTGGTCAATCCGGGCGAGCGCTTCCAGCTCGGCACGATCCGGGCCGAGTTCTTCCGCGTGGCGCACTCCATCCCCGATGCGTGCGGCATCATGCTCGAGACGCCCGCCGGCCGGATCGTCCACACCGGCGACTTCAAGCTGGACCACACCCCGGTGATGGGCCAGCACACCGACCTGTCACGCCTCGCCCGCTGGGGCAACGAAGGCGTCACCCTGCTCCTCGCCGACTCGACCTACGCCGAGGTCCCCGGCTACACCCCGTCCGAGCAGCTCGTCGGCGAAGCGCTGGACCACATCATCAGCGGCGCGCCGGGCCGCGTCATCGTTGCCACCTTCGCCTCGCTCATCTCCCGCATCCAGCAAGTGATCGACGCCGCTGCCCGCCATGGGCGCAACGTGATGGTCACCGGCCGCTCCATGATCGATAACGTCCACATGGCGCTCGACCTCGGCTACCTGGTCGACCCGGGGGACGTACTGGTGCCGATCGAGCAGCTTCGCTCGCTCCCCGCGAACCGCATCGCGGTCGTCTGCACGGGCAGCCAGGGCGAGCCGACCTCGGCCCTCGCGCGGATGGCCAACCGCGACCACCGCCAGGTACACATCCAACCTGGTGACACGGTCGTGCTCTCTTCCTCGCCCATCCCAGGCAACGAGCAGTTCGTCAACCGAGTCGTCGACAACCTCTTCAAGCTCGGGGCGCGCGTGCTCTACAACCGCATCGCCAACGTCCACGTCCGCGGCCACGCCGCTCAGGAGGAGCTGAAGCTCGTGCTCAGCCTCGTCAAGCCGCGGTTCTTCGTGCCGATCCACGGCGAGTACCGCCACCTCCACCTCCACACTCAGCTCGCCCGCGAGCTGGGGATGCCGGCGGAGAACGCCTACGTGCTCGAAGACGGGGACGTGCTGGAGACGGACGGGCACACCGCGCGGCTGGCCGAGCGCATCAGCGCACCGTACGTGTACGTGGACGGGCTTGGCGTGGGTGACGTGAGCCGCGTTGTCCTGCGTGACCGCCGCCACCTGGCCAGCGATGGCGTGGTGGTCGTCATCATGAGCATCGACAAGCAGACCGGCAAGGCGACCGCGCGCCCGGACGTCATCTCGCGGGGCTTCGTCGAGCCCGAGGAGTCCGAGACGCTGCTCGAGCGGGCGCGCGAGGTGGTGGTGCGCGCCCTGGACGGGGCGGACCATCTGGCCGAATGGAGTATTATCAACACGAAGGTTAAGGACGCCCTTGGCGGCTTCCTGTACCAGGAGACCCACCGGAGACCCATGATCCTGCCGGTGACCGTCGAAGTTTGAATCACGCCCGCCCGAGGCAGGCACTGGCGGGGGCCTGCCTCGGCGAGCGACAGGAGCGCCATCCTGTGGCCCGCAGCGTCAGTGCACCCCGCCGCCGTTCCCGGCGCCGTCGCGCCAGCAGGCGCTTGCGCCTGAACGACCCTACCCTCTTTCTGCGGGCCGGGGGCGTGCTCGCGGTCGCCGTCGCGCTGGCCTTCGTCCCGTGGGCCTCGGTGGGCGGCGTGCTGGGCGCCGCGCAGCACGGGCTCGTGCGCGCCGCGGGACTCTGGGTTCTGATCGCGGCGGGCTGGCTGGTCGGCGGCGGGGTCGCGGTGGCGGCGGGCTGGCGCTGGCCGACCGGCGGGCGTGGCCGCCGGGTGCTCCTGGTTCTGTTCCTGGCCACACTCTGCCTGTGGGGCGTGCTCGGGTTGCAGCGGCCGATCGTCCGCTTCGGCGGCGTTCCGCTCGATGAGCACACCGCGGGCGGCTCGGCGGGCCAGTGGCTGGCAAGCTGGCCGGGCACGCTCCTGTGGCTGGGCCTCTTCGCGGCGACCATCTACGCGGCCGCGCCGCGCGCCACGCGCACCGCCGTCCGGCGCGCGCCGCGCTGGCTTGCCCATGCGTGGGCGGTCGCCTGGAGCGCCATCGTGCCGCCGCTGCGGGCCTATGGTGAGCGCCGCCGGCTGGAGCACCAGGCACAGCTCGAGGCGCCGCCGCGCCCCGTCCCCTGGATCGAGATCCCGCCGCCCGCCGACGAGCCGCTGCCCGAGGAGGCGCCCGACCTGCCCGCGGCCGCGGCGCGCGCGTTCCGCCGCGGCGCGCCCGAGCGGCTGCCCATCCCCGAGGTGGCGACGGTCGAACCGCCCGCCCCGCTCGCTCCGCTCAGCCGAGCGATGCACCACGATGAGGCGACTGGCTGGGCACTGCCGCCACTGGACCTGCTCATCCCGGGCAACGAGGCCGAGGTGCTGCAGGGTGACAACCAGGCGCGAGCGCGCCTGATCGAGCAGACGCTGGGCTCGTTCGGCGTCGACGCGCGCGTGGTGCAGATCAACCAGGGCCCGACCGTCACCCAGTTCGGCGTCGAGCCGGGCTGGGAGGTCAAAACCCGGACGGTGGTCGAGCGCGACGGCCGCGGGCGGCCCGTGCTGGAGAAGGACGGGCAGTCCAAGACGCGGGTCGAGGAGGTCTCCCGCACCCGAGTCCGCGTCAACGACATCGTGCGCCTGCAGAACGACCTGGCGCTCGCGCTGGCCGCGCCCTCGATCCGGATCGAGGCGCCGGTGCCAGGCAAGCCCGTCGTCGGGATCGAGGTGCCCAACGCCATCGCCTCGGTGGTCACCTTGCGCTCGGTGATCGAGACGCCCCAGTTCCAGAAGCTATCGGCGCGCGGCAAGCTGGCCCTCGCGCTGGGCAAGAGCGTCTCGGGTGAGGCGATCGTCGCCGACCTGGCCAAGATGCCGCACCTGCTCATCGCCGGCGCCACGGGCAGCGGCAAGAGCGTCTGCATCAACAGCATCATCGCCTGCCTCCTGGTGCACGCCTCGCCGGAGGAGGTGCGGCTGGTGATGATCGACCCCAAGCGGGTGGAGCTGAAGGCGTTCGAGCGTCTTCCCCACCTGGCGCTCTCGCGCCTCATCACCGAGGTCGATGAGGTCCCGGGCACCCTGCAGGCCGTGCTCAACGAGATGGACCAGCGCTACAAGCGCTTCGCCGCCATCGGCGTGCGCAACATCGAAGTGTACAACCGCAGCCCGCGCGTGCCGGCCAAGATGCCCTACTGGATCGTGATCATCGACGAGCTGGCCGATCTGATGATGAGCGCCGCCTACGAGGTCGAGCGGCAGATCTGTCGGCTCGCGCAGCTCGCGCGTGCCACCGGGATCCACCTCGTCGTCGCGACGCAGCGTCCGTCGGTCGACGTCGTCACGGGGCTGATCAAGGCCAACTTCCCCACCCGCATCGCCTTCTCCGTGCAGTCCCAAGTCGACTCGCGCACGATCCTCGATGCGACCGGCGCCGAGAAGCTGCTGGGGCGCGGCGACATGCTCTTCCAGCCGGTGGACGAACCGAAGCCGAAGCGCGTCCAGGGCGTGTTCGTGTCCGACGCGGAGATCGATCGGCTCGTCGGCTTCTGGACCAGCGAGCGATTCACCGGGCTGGAGGTCGAGCGCTTCGACCACCTGCTCGACGAGGCGCGGGACGCGGCCGCCGCCGACGACGCCCCGGACATGGGCGACCCGCTCTACGAGCGCGCGTTGGAGGTCGCGCGCGAGCACACCCGTATCTCGGCCTCGCTGTTGCAACGCTACCTGCGCATCGGTTACCCACGCGCCGCACGGCTCATTGACCTGTTGGAGGCCGAAGGCGCGGTGGGACCACCCGAGGGAAGCGGCTCTCGGGAGGTGCTCCTTGTGAGCTCGGACGGTGAAGCAGGATGATGGATTGGGCGACAGCACGGGATTGCTCATGCAGCCGAGCGCGAGCCAGGTAACCCCACAGCAAGAGCGTCGGCCCGATGGCCGGGCCGAGGAGCGTTGTATTCGCTGCGGCGCCACGCTGACCGGCGCGCCTCTGTACGCGGCGTGGCGCGTCTGCCCTCAGTGCCGCTACCACTACAGCATCCCGGCCCGCCAGCGCATCGAACGCCTGGTCGACCCGGGCTCGTTCCGCGAGATGAGCCGCCGGGTGGCGGCGATCGACCCGATCGACTTCCGCGGCCAGCCGTATCGCGAGCGCTACTTCGAGGAACAGCGCCGCAGCGGCCTGCGAGAGGCGGTGATAACCGGCGGTGCGGCGCTGTACGGCCGGAGGGTCGTCATCGCGGTGGTCGATTTCCGGTTCTTTGCCGGCACGTTGGGCGTGGCGGTGGGTGAGAAGCTGGCGCACGGGATGGAGGAGGCCGCACGCCAGCACGCGCCGCTGATCGCGTTCGTGGCGTCCAGCGGACCGCGCCTGCAAGAGGGCGTGCTCTCCGTGCTGCAGATGGCGAAGCTGACCACCGCCCGCCAGCGGATGCGGCAGGCGCGTGCGCCGCTGGTCGCCGTGGCGGTCAGCCCGTGCACGGGCAGCCTGTACGCGAGCCTCTACAGCGAGGCCGACGTCTGCTACGCGGAGCCGGGCGCGCTGCTGGGCTATGCCGCAATGCGCGCCATGGAGCAGGCCGAGGGCGCCAGCCTGCCGGAGAACGCGCACACCGCCGAGTGGCATCTCGCCCACGGCTTGATCGATGCCGTGCTCGACCGCGAGCGCCATCGCGACGCGCTGGCCACGTTTGTCGAGCTGGCGGGCTCCCCGTATCGCGTCACGCTAACCGGCCCGCGCCAGGAGCCGGTTCGCCGCCAGGCGGTCCCCGAGGAGGCGTGGGGCACAGTGCGGCTGGCGCGCGAGCACACGCGGCCGACGGCCGTGGACTACATCAAGCGCGTCACCACGGCGTTCGTCGAGTTTCGCGGCGACCGCCAGTCGGGGGACGAGCCGGCGGTGGTCGCCGGCCTCGCTTCGCTCGGCGGGCAGCCGCTGATGTTCGTCGCCCAGCAGCGGCTTGCAGGCGAGGACGGCCAGCACCGGCCGTCGCCGATCGGGGCGTCCGGCTTCCGCAAGGCCGCGCGCGCGATCCGGATCGCCTCGGACCTGCAGCTACCCGTCGTCACGCTGGTCGACTCGAGCGGCCCGGACCCGCGCGTGGCGCCGGAGGCGAGCGGTCTCGGGTCGGCGATGGCGCTTTGCCTCGAGACCCTGCTGGCGGCGCGCACGCCGACCATCGCATGCATCATTGGCGAGGGCGGCAGCGAGGCGGCGGTCGCCTTTGCCGCGGCCGACCGCGTGCTGATGCTCGAGAACGCCATCTGGGACGTGATCGCGCCGGAGGAGGCGGCGGCGCTCCTCTATCGCGACCCAAGCCGGGCCGGCGCGGCGGCCTCGTCGCTGCGGCTCACCGGGAGCGAATGCAGGCGCCTGGGGGTGGTCGACCGGATCGTGTCGGAACCGCCCGGTGGCGCGCACCAGGATGTGGACGCGGCGGCCCGGCAGCTTCGCGGCGCGCTGCTGCTGGCGCTCACCGAGCTGCAGGGCACGCCCACGCGCCGCTTGCTGGACGAGCGCCAAGAGCGCTACCGCCAGGTCGGCGAAGCGACGAACCCGATCCGGAGCTCCCTGGAGCGCAACTGGATGCGCCTGCGCCGCTGGCTCCGGTCGCTCGGCCTGCGCGTGCGCCGCGGCCGGACAGCCGAGGACCAGGAGATGCCGATCCCCTGACCAGGGCCGTCGGTCAGGACGACGTTCGCGCCGCTCCCTGCTCTTCGTACGAGACCATGCCGGTAGCCGGGGTGTAGCCGCGCTCCAGCGGCACGATCTCGTCGATCGGGAAGTTGATCCGTCGGAACGAGTCGACCACGGCCGTCTCGTCCGGAGCCTCCACCTCGCAGAAGATGCGGCCCTTGGTCGCGTTGCACGCCCCACGCTGCAGTGCGACGCCGGGCACCTGGTTGCAAACGATGAGGTAGGCGGCCAGCGCCTGGTCGATCTGCTCCGGGGTGACGCCCGGCACCGTGTGACTGACGAGATAACGAGCCATTGCAGCCCTCCCGCAGGTACGGTACGCGGGACGGCAGGGCTCGTCAAGAATCTCGACCGACTTACTTCACTTTCCTGCCGACCACGATCGCCCGGCTCCCGTCCAGACCCACCGCTCGGCCGTCGACCCCGCCGAACGCCGCGTCCAGCTCACAGCCGGCCGCGCGCAGCAGCCGCACCAGGTCAGTGGCGGTGTACGCCCGCACCTGCACGACGTGCCGGCGTATCTGCCCCGACGCCGCGGCGTGCGTGTATTCCGTGTGGATGACCCCCTCCACGAGGTCCAGGCGTCGCTCTTCGATGAACAAGCCGCCGTCCTCCAGGTGCACCACGTGCGCGGGCGAGAAGCTCCGCACAACGTGGTCGCGAGAGACCACGTCGATCAGGACCCGTCCGCCGGGCACCAGGACGCGAACCATCTCCCGGAGCTGCTGGTCGTCCTCGGCTGCGTCGGCGAAGTAGCCGAAGCTGGTGAACATCGAGTAGCAGACATCAAAGGAACCCTCGGCGAACGGCAAGCGCCGCATGTCAGCCCGGACCCAGCGGGGCCCGTCCGCTGGCGAAGTGCCACGCGCCAGGCTGAGATGGAACGCGGACACGTCCAGCCCAACGACGCGCGCGCCCGCGGCCGCCAGACGCAGCGCGTGCCGGCCGTGCCCGCAGGCGACGTCCAGCACCCGCGTGCCGCGCGCGATGCCAAGCTGCTGGCGAAGGAACGCCACCTCGCGCTCCGCCCGCTGCGGGTCGCCGATGCCGCCGGGCATGCGGCGATAGGCGTCGTAGTAGTCCCGCGCGAAGAACTCCAACCACCAGGGACCCGGCGTCCGGCGCCGCTTCATGGCTGCACGATAGCAGGCATGCTGCCCCCACACGAGGCGGCCACCGCCGAGAGCGACACCGACCACCAGCGTGGACAGTGTCGTCCCGGCGCTGTGAGTCCCGCCGATCAGCCACGGCGGGCCGCCGCGCACTGCCCCCCGCTTTCGCAGGGCCGGGCCCCTGCGAGTGCAGAGCACGCACACCTGACGGGGCCGGGGGGTTCCCCAGCCCCGTCTCGGCCCTTGCCGGTTGCGGGCCGCCGGTCCTTGCGGAGGCCGCTACTACTTCGCCGCGTACTGCGCCGTGTTGTACACCTCGCCGAACGGCACCCACGCCCCCTTGTCGTACTTCTCCAACTGCATCTGCTGGAGCGGGAAGTAGTCCGGCGGATTATCCGACGTGTGGACCTTGATCCCCGGCAGCATGTAAGGACTCACGTAGTCCATGTTCCGGGCCACCTTCCACAGGTTGTCCCGCGTCACATTGCTCCCCATCTGCTTCAGCACGTACACGAACTGGTCCGCCAGGGCAAACCCGTAGAAGAAGAGACCGTTGTTGGGGTCCGCCTGCGGCAGGTACTGCTTCAGGACCTGCTTGTACTGCTGCACCGTCGGATCACTCGCGTACTTCGGGTCCGACGGGTCCTTGATGTACACGGCGCTGAGCGCGCCCTGGCTGGCGGCGTCGCCCGCGGCCTTCATGATGGTCAACGAGCTGGAGACCGAGTTGTCGAAGACAATTGGGTTCCAGCCGAGCTGCTGCTTCGCCTTCAGCGCCTGCACCGTGAACGCCGGCGTCGTGAACAGGAACAGGACGTTCGCGCCCGTGCCCTTCAGCTTGGCGACGTGCGGCGAGATGTCCGGCTCACTGGTCGCGTAGGACTCCTTGGCCACGATCATCGACGACGCCTTGTCGCCCAGACCCTTCACCAAGCCGTTCAGGTAGTCCTGGCCGTAGTCGTCGTTCTGGTACAGCACGGCGATCTTGGCGTCGGGCATGTTCTTCAGCAGGTACTGCGCGTAGATCTCACTCTCGGACTCGTAGTCCGGCTGCCAGCCCAGGGTGCATGGGTACTGCGCGAAGTCCCTGCCCCACGTCGTCGCGCCCGTCGCCACGAAGA
>JAJYLG010000090.1 GCA_021787985.1 Chloroflexota bacterium | reverse complement strand
CGAGTATGACCGCGCTGACGATCACCATTCAGCTTTCGTTGCTGACCGGCCAGACGTTCTCGCTGGTCCTTTCCGTCTCGCAGGTTTCGGTTGACCTGCTCACCGTTTCCGTGGGGGCCTGACGCCATGCCGGCCACGCAACTCTCGCAGCTCGTCAGCGCGCGCACCAGCGATCAGATCCTCGCGCAGTTGATCCAGGCGCTCCGCGGCATCGGCTTCGTTCGGCAGACCGGCGCAGGCGGCGAGGGTGTGGGGCTCGGGACCGGCACCCTTACCGCCTCGGGCCTCGCCAAGATCGACGCGTCGGTCATCGTCAAGATCGCCGCCACCGGCGAGCCGGGCGCAGCGACCTATCAGGTGAGCACGGACGGCGGGAGCAGCTACTCGGTGGCCGCGACGATCCCCGCGACCGCCACGGTACTCGGAACGACTGGCGCCACGCTGACCTTCTCCGCAGGGCCGACCGGCGCAGGCGACTCGTTCGTTGCCGGCGACGAATACCGCTTCTACCTCGCGATCCCGACGTTCGCGCAGACCGCCTGGCAGCAGTACTCCTGGCACCGGCGCATCCTCGAGATCGAGGCCGAGGCAGGAAGCGATGTTGACGAACTCGTCGCCGCCATCGCCGCCGGCGGACTGCTCGACACCGCCACGGGCGCGTGGTTGGACCTGCTCGCGGCGAGCTGCTACGGCGAGACCCGCAACGCGGCGCAGTACGCGATCGGGACGTGCGTGCTCACCGACGCCGGCCTCGGTGGGCCGTACACGATCCAGGCAGGAGAGCGGACGGCGGCCGATTCGAGCGGCTTGGTCCGGTTCACCAATCGCACGGGTGGCACGCTGACGGCCGGCGGAACGCTCTCACTGGACTTCCAGGCGGAGAGCCCCGGACTGGCGTGGAATCTGGGCGAGAGCGGGATCACGCAGTTGCTCGACCCGCTGCCCGGGGTGACGATCACGAACCCGAGCCGGGTGTCGGCCGTGGCGAAGAGCCGGGCGGCATCTCCCGTTGTCGGGCTGTCGTGGACGGGCTCGCCAGCGGGTGACTACGACGTCCGCGTCGAGATCACCACAGGCGGCGCGCTGGGGGCAGCTGTCTTTCGCTACTCGCTCGACGACGGAGTCACATGGGCGGCGAGCGGCGTGACCGCCGCGGCGACCTACACGGTGGGGGCGACCGGGCTGACGATGACGTTCGCGAGCGGCACCTACCAACTCGGCGACATCTACACCGCGACCGCGACGATCTCCTGGCTCTCGCAGGCTGGCGTTGACCAAGAGAGCGACGACGCCCTGCGGGTGCGCTGTCAGAAGAAGTGGGCGTCGCTGGCCGTGGGAACGACCGACACCGGGTTCGAGTACTGGGCGCTCGAGGCGTCGCCGCAGGTCACGCGCGCCTATGCGCGAGAGAGCGCGACCACGGCCGGGCAGGTCGAACTCTACCTGGCCGGCGCGGCTGGCGCGGTCGGTGCGGACGTCGTGACTGCGGTGGATAACTACGTTCAGCCGCGCGTGCCGCTGACCTCGACGTGCGTGACGGATTCTGCGAGCGCGCTGGCGATCTCGCTGGTCGGCACCGTCTATGTGAAGAGCGGGCAGCGCGCAGCCGCGCAGGCGGCGGCCGAGGCGGCTCTCGCGGAGTACATCGCGGCGCTGCCCATCGGCGGCTACAAGATCGGCTCCAACCGCATCGTCTCACGGGACGCGATCATCGGAGCCATCGTGAGCGGGTCCGCCGCTCACCCGGTCGCCGGAGTCGTGGATCTGAATCTCACCACTCCGGCCGCCGACGTGACGATCGCCGAGACGGAAGTGGCGACGCTTTCGGCATCGGGCCTGACATGGACGGAGGTCTGAGCGAGTGCGCTACCGCGACGCCATCCCCACGCTACTCGCCCCCGGCTGGCTGCAGACGCCGAAGAATGCGGCATGGCTGCGCGCCTCTGGCGACGTGAAAGACTCGCTCGTCGAGCGTGCGAAGTCTGCGGTCAAGGCGCGATTCGCGGCGACTGCTCCACGCGACGCGCTCGACTCGCTTGGCAGTGAGCGGCAGATCGAACGCGGGCCATCCGAGAGCGATACCGACTATGCCGCGCGCGTCGCTGGCGCTTGGGAGACCTGGCAGTACGGCGGCACAGCTCTGGGCGTGCTCACGGCGCTGTCGGAGGCCGGCTACGCGAGCGCGGTCCTGCCGATCGTGCTCGGCCGCTACTACGCGCTCGAGGCAGGCGCGGCGGCCGTCCGCAGCACGGGCGCGACGTGGACCGTGACCGTGACGGGCGCCGCAGCGGCGGTCCGCACGGTCCGGCTGGTCGTGTCCGCCATCGGCGACCCGGCCACGGTCTGGGTGATCGTCGACGGCGTGCATCAGGGCGACGCCTCGCTGACGGTCGGCACAGCGCTGGACCTCGGCACCGTCTACGCCGCGCTGTCCGGCTGCTCGGTCACGGCAAGCGGCACGGCGGCGCTGGGCGACGCGGCGTGGTTCGTGACGGGCGCGCCGGTCGAGGGCGAGTTCGTGGCGCCGCTGCCGAGCGGTGGATGGGCGGTCGACGCCACGCCCGACTTCTGGTCGAAGTTCGCGCTCGTGTTCCCCGAGAATCCATGGGGCTCCGACCCGGCATCGACCTCTGACACCATCGAGCAGATTCGGCGACTCGTGAAGCGGTGGAAGTCGGCGCACGCGACGTTCGCGGGGCTGTCGGTAATCGATTCGGGGAACGCGTGGGGCTACCCCGTATCCGCATGGGGCGAGCCCGAGAAGGCATGGGGCGGCAGCGTGGCAACCTACGCACCGTAAGGAGAGAGCATGTCCAGCATCTACACGGGCAACGGCAGCGGAGTGACGGCGCGCGGCACAGTGGCGATCACCGTGCCGGCGGACGGCGACGCGGCCAACGCCGCGAGCGTCAACACGCCGCTCGAGACGGAAGCCGACGTGCTCGACTTCCTGATGAAGTACAGCGCTCTCACCGGCTCGACGCGCCCGAATGCTGACGTGATCGTGGCCAACGGACAGGCGGGCGACGATAAGGCGTGCCTACAACTCGTGGGTGCCGTCACGAATCACAAGCTGATTGCGCCCATCGGGCCGGGGCCTGTGTATTCGCGACTCTATTGTGGAGGCTCTGACGGGTTCGAGGTGACGTTTAACGCCTATTGGGACGCCTCGGCGCTCAAGTGGACGGCTGATAGCGCGGTCAGCGCATCAATTCTGCTCATGGTCGACGACGCCGGGGTCAATGTCTACGGCAAGAATGCGGCTGCGAGCCCGTGGACGACGTGGGACCGCGAGCAAGTGCTCAGCGCGGCGGGGCTTTCGTGGCTTACGACTGGCACCGGGGCGGCCGATGCGAACCCGCCAGCCGATACCGCGATCACCAATGAGATCCGGGCGAAGAACGTGCCGAAGGCGTGGATTTCTGGCGAATACTACAGCGATGGGTTTGTGGCCGGGACGGACGGTTTCAACATGAACGCGCCCACCAAGACCGGCAGCCCAACGTCAAAGCTTCATTTCGAACTGGCCACTCCGATGGCTAACAGCTACTTCGCCATTGTGGGACACGTTCACAGCAGTTCGGGCTACGGCTGGCGCGTCAGCGGAAAGGCCGGCGGCGGTGGGGCAACAAATGCCAGTTTCGACCTGATCCTGACCGACAACTCGACCGGAGCCGATGTCTCGGATATTCATTTCGAGACTATCGACTTTGACCTTGCGATCTTTGGGAAGCAAACGAGCTAGCAGTCGTGGTCGGTCTGGTTGCAAACCGGCGAGCAACCACAGGCGGCGCACTTCGCGGTTTGCTCTCGCATGGCCTCGTCATAAGACGCGGCGCAGCGTAGATCCTCGCCGATTCGCTGATAGGCGCAATCGAAGTAGCTGCACCGGAACCACGCACGCGGGACATCGGTTGAGGCGTCGGGCTGCTCAAGGGGAACGTCCGGGCCGCCACACGCAGTCAGCATCGCCATCGCAGCAACCGCCAGCATCATCGTTCGCATGACCACCTCCCTGGCTTGATTCTCGCCCAGGGTGCCGGTACGGAGCAACCACAATCGCCGCCTTCGTGGCGGAACGGGAGTAGACCATGCAGAACCGAACTCTTGCCTTCGTCGCTGGCGCGCTTCTCGGCGCCGTCCTGCTGTCCGTGGGAATCTCGTGGGCGGCCAACCGGGTGGAGAGCACCACCACGGCGGCGGGCGTCTCCGTCTACGCCGGCCGCGGCACCGGCACCGCCGAAACGTTCGCCGGCCGCTCGCTGGATGGCGGCGGGTTCTTGCCGCAGGTCGAGTTGAGCACCGGCACCGCCTCGGCCCCCCTGCGCACAGACCCGACCGGCACCACGACGCAGCCGGTGCAGGGCGAGTACGCGGGCCAGACCGAGGGCTGCCTGCAAGTGTTCTGCTCGACGGTCGGCGACGGTGGAGTTCTGACCGCGACGACCGGGGCGCGCTACGTCTCGACGGTGACGAGCGACACCGCCATTCGCGTGAGCAACGGCCACGATTGCATCGCGTTCGGGAGCGGCGGCGCGGGGCGGATTCTCAACGAGAGCAGCGTGCTCGACTGGACCGCGCAGGCGGCGCCGGACGGCGGGGTGCCGCAGTACCACTGCTGCGCGTCGTCGGGGACCGGCCGCTGGCAACTCTGCCCGAAGTAGGCGCCGCCACCCGCCACCTGGAGCCCGCCCATGTTCTCGCTGATTTTGCTCACCCTGGCCATCGGCCCCACGCCGCTTCTCGGCCCGTCTCTCTCGCCCGGCGCCCCGGCGACGTACTCGGGTCTGTGGTCGGCGATCCCGACCTGGGCCTCGGACTGGGGCGCGGCGGCGGCGGGGATTTCGTGGGACGTGGCGTGCGATGCCGTGCCGGGGAATCCGACTGGTGGGACGCTTGATGGCACCGGGTGCGTCGCGAGCAAAACCGGGGCACCCGACTACACGACCACCTACGGTATTCCGGCGCGCGGTGCGGTGACGTTCGCAGGCAGCGATGGCTTCACGCTCTCGGCCAGCGGGGCTACGCAGGCGTTGCGCGTGCGCGCCGTCTTCGCGCCGTCGAGTGTGACGGGTACGCAGTACATCCTCGCTGACGACGATCGGGCGACCCACCGCGCGTGGGCGTTGTACCTGTCGGGCGCATCGCTGAAGTGGGACGTAGTGACGGCCGGAGGGACCAGCTCGCTGACGCTGGGGACGGTAGCCATTGGCGTGCCGCAGACGGCGGTCGCGGTCTATGACGGCTCCGGCGGCGAGGGGCACGCTATCCTGCGAGGCTCGCTAAACGGCGTCGCCCCGACCGAGGTGACGACCGGGCACGCGCCGATGGTGATCTCGGGCGGCAGCGTGACGATCGGCATGGACGGGACCGGCGCCTCGGCGTGGTACTCGGGGTCGATCGCCGATGTGGGCTATTCGCTGAGTGTGGCGACGGCGGCGCAGGTCGCCGTGGCTGTCGCGTCGCAGCAAGCCCGCCTCGCGACCAAGCCGGTCGGCGCGCAGGTTTCGTGGACCGAGGGCGCGGGCTACGCCTGCTCGTCCGACGCGAGCCAATGCTGGAGCCTGCCGGCGAATACCCCGCTGGTCGAGAGCGACGGGGCTTGGATTGGGAGCGCGACGGCGAACAGCAATTTGATCGCGTACTCGGACCCCGGCAATGGCGTGGCCCCCGGCACGGGGTGGGCGACGGGAGCGAGCGTGGTCGCGGCACCAACCGTCACCACGGGCCAGGCGGACGTGGCGGGAGGGGCTAGCGGGTCGCGCGTCGATATGCCCGCTGTCTCGGGGGCAGCCGCCTACAGCTACTGTTTCCCGAATTCGGCGATCGCAGCCGGAAACGAGACGTGGACGTGGTCCTGCTACGCCAGAGCAGTGACCGGCTCCCCAACGTTCTACATGGCGCTCCAGCGTGCCGATACTGCTCGGATCTCCTCGGCGTGTGCTCTCACTGCTACTGCGTGGACGCGCTGCTCCGTAACTGGAGCCATGATCGCGGGGACGTCGTGGGTGGTTGTCGGAGTGGACCTGCGCGATCCAACTCAGACGGCGCAGGCGGCAGGGAGCTTCTACCTGTCGAAGTGCAACCTTGCCGCTACCGCCTCCCCTGTCCCCTACCGCGCGACCGCCGGCACCCCGCTCTCAGGCAGCCCGACCGCGGGGGCCGTAGCGGTCGAGGTCACGAATCCCGCGAGGTGGGCGATCGGCGTGACGGCGACGCCGGCCGCCGGCTGGGCCGCGAGCAATAGCGGGCTCTGGACGTTGGGCGCGAGTTACGGCGCAGCGAACACGGCGGCAGCGTACATCGCGAGCGGCGTGATCAAGGTCGAACTGTACGACGCGAGCGCCGGCAAGCGGACGTGGACGGCCGACGCGGCACTCTCAGGCATCGCCGCCAAGAGGATCGTGGTCGCCGACGTGGGCGGATCGCTGACCGTGCTGGCCGATAGGAGCGCTCTATCGGGGACGTGGAGCGGCACTGGCACGGGTCTGCTGTCGGCGCTGCCCGCTGGTGCGCCGTCTAGGAACCTGCTCCTCGGCCGCGCGGGCTCCTCGTACCTCGGCGGCAGGATCACGAACGTCAAGCAGGCCGCGACCGCGCGAGGTGTCCGATGACCAAGACCACCTGGGCCGCCCTAGTGGCCGCCGCAGCCGCCGCGCTCGTGGCCGGCGGGATCTACCTCCAGCCCGGCGAGGCGGTCGATCTGGAAGCCTCCTGGCGCGACGACGCGGGGAAGCGCGTTCAGGGCGTGATCCGCTGCGCGGGCCTCGATGACGGCGGGCTCGACTGCGGCGACCCGCCCGGCGACGACACCCGCCTCCACCTCGACACCCGCAGCGCCCCGTACAGCACCACGGAGCCGCCCGGCCACACCAACGCGAGGCACAGCCAGTGCGCCTGTGGGCCGATCCTGAAACCGAATCAGTGCCGGGTCCAAGACCCGCTCGGCGGCGGCCTGCGCGAGTCGAGGCCCGGCGAGTACCTCGCGGCCGGGACGTGGTCGGGCGCGTGTGTGCCGAGGCCCTGCTGGGAACTCGCCGAGGTCGCCGGCGAGGTCGGCGGCGTCGGCTACTCGATGCCGCCTGAGTGCGGCGGGTCGGTGCCGGCCGATGCTGGAGTGGTGCCGCCGTGAGGTTCGCACTACTCCTCGCCGTGCTGGTCGCGCTCCCTGGCTGCCTCGTACCCTACGCGCGGCCCGTCTATTTCGACTGTCGATCCGACCGGCCATGTGCTGCCCCGAGGAAATAGCACCACCCCGCCGAAAGCGAGGCACCTGTGAGCCCGTTGACCGAGCGTGAGAAAGCTGTGGTGCGAGAGGCCATCGCCGCGCGTCACGAGAGTGGCGAGCATCCTGTGGCCGAGGCCACCATCGGCAAGGGGGCGCGATTTACTTGGCCCGTGGTCGTCGCGCTCCTTTCCATCGCTGCGATCGGCGGCGTTGCCGTGGCGCAGAGCCAGGACAACAAGACCAAGACCGAGGAGAACAGCAAATCGATCCAGGAACTCCGCGTGCAGGCGGCCAAGACCGAGGCCACGCTCGCGGCGATGAAGGATCTCCTCGTGGAAATCAAGGCCGACGTGAAGGATCTCAAGAACGCGAAGAAGTGAAGGGGCGGAGCATGGCGACTCAGTTCGAGTGCCCCCGCTGCCACGGGGCTGATAAGCACTGCCTCCTGTGCAACGGTCGCGGCAGCGTGGACGATTGCGCGTTCTCGCCGCACTTCGCGTATTCGGAGCTTGTCCACTCCAGCCACAAGGACATTCCGAACGACCCGCCCCCCGAGGCAATCGAGAACCTGCGCCGACTCGCTATCGACCTCCTCGAGCCCGTGCGCGCGGTCGTCGGGCCGCTGAGAGTGACGAGCGCATATCGGAGCCGGTCGCTCGACGCTGCCGTTGCTGGCCCGGAGTGGGAGAGCATCAAACTCAGCGCGCACGCCATTGGCGCGGCAGCCGACGTGGTTCCGCAGGCCGCGGGCAAAACGCTGCTCGACGTGATTGAGGCGGTCCGCAGCATTCCGAATCTCCAATGGGACCAGACGATCATCGAAGGCGGCTGCGTCCATCTCGGCATCTACGCCCCCCGTGGCCGCGTGAAGCAGCGCAGGCAGATCAACGTGCGCGTTCGCGTACACGACGAATGGCACTACGAGGTTTTCGTCGGCACGCCCGAGCAGATGTCCCGCGTGGCGTGAGCCCGCCGGGTGCGCGGTGTAGTGGTAATCTCTACGCACAGTCTCACAACCGGCCGCGAGGCCAAGGAGTAGCACAAATGGCAGACGCCACGAATACCCCCGTTGCTCCCGCGCCGACTCCTGGCTGGAAGACGACCGAGTTCTGGCTGTCGTTCGTCGCGGTTCTCGTGTCCGCGCTGATGGCCAGCGACGCGATCCCGAGCTACACGATCGGCTACAAGGTGCTGACGATCGCGGCCACCATCCTGACCGCGCTCGGCTACACGGTTAGCCGCACGCTGCTCAAGTCGAGCCACGTTTCGGCCGCGTCGAGTGCGCTGAGTGCGGCGCCCGTGGCTGCGCCGGCTCCTGCTACGCTCGCGGCTGCGAAGGCCGATGCTCAGGTGGCCGGCAGCAACGCCTCGGCAACCGACCTCGCGAATCAGGCGGCGAAGTGAGTCGCTGTCTCGCCATTCTCCTCTCGCTCGCGCTAGTGGCCGCACCGATACTGGCGCGAGCGGAGGAGCCGCAGCAACCGCCCGGTCGCGCGACGGAGTTGGCCGAGGGGCAGGCGGCACCCTACGCCGGCAGCCTCGTTGACCGCGAGCGGATGGGCGCAATCTTGGCCAAGCGCATTGCGGCGGAACTTGAGCGCGACGCTATGCGGCTCGACCTGCAGCAGGCACAGCATGACCGCGACGTTGCCGCACAGAAGGCGGCCGAAGCGGAAAGCGCGCGTGGGCCGTCTTGGGGTGTGCTCATTGGTGTGACTGCGACGGCGCTCGTCATCGGAATTGCGGGTGGCGTGGCCGCGACGCTCGCGATTCAGGACCGAGTGAAGTAGCCGGGAGGGCGCATGGCCATCTGCTCGAGCTGTCTTCGCAGCCTGACTGACGGCATCCATCGTACGTGCGACGCATGCCGAGCGAGGAACAATCGAGCGCACGCAAGCAAGCGCAAGCGGCTGCGCGAACAGCGGGTGCGGGAGGCGCAATCGTCAACGGGAATGACAACGGGGGCGGCGCAATCGTCAGCCTCGGGCGTTTACGATTCACGAACGCTGAACGGCGGAGTTCATAGGGTCGAGGATTCACGAAATGCGAAGAGCGCAATTCCTGCGAACGCGCCCCAGCCCACGGACACCGACGTTCTCCGCGCCGAGAATCGCGAGTTGCTGGCCGAGGTGACGCGGCTCCGCAAGAGCGCGCTGACCGAGGAGCGCGTGCGCCGGGAACTTCTCCGCCTCGCCGACACCCCGAGCCGACCGCCTGACTGGCTACTGCGACAGACGACGGAGCGCGGGAACTATGGCGTGCCAACGCTGTTCCTAT
>JAJYLG010000089.1 GCA_021787985.1 Chloroflexota bacterium | reverse complement strand
ATGCACGTTTCGGGTGCGCGTCCGCGTTCCCCAAGAGCGCGCGCGCAGCAAGGGGGAGCGGCGACATGACATCGGCCACGCCCGCGAGCGGTGGACTGCCCGCTTTCTCGCTTGCCGACGTGTCGGGCGCGACTCGCCGCTTTCCCACCGGCAGGACGGCGCTGCTGGCGTTCGTCAAGGAGGACTGTCCGACCTGCAACCTGGTAATGCCGCTGCTCGAGGCGGCCCACCGTGCCTTCGGCGGCGCCTTGGACGTGCTGGTCGTCGGCCAGGATGCCCCCGGCAACGGCGTGCTTGTGGAGCGGTTCGGCCTCACCGTCCCGGTGCTGGATGATACCGCGCTCCGCGTGTCGTTCCGGTACGAGGTGGAAACGGTGCCGACGTTGGCACTGAGCGACGAGGGTGGCCGCCAGCTCTTCCGGACCGAGGGTTTCCTGAAGCCGGAGTGGCAGGCCCTGCTCGCTCAGCTCGCCGAGCGGGTAGGCGTCGCGGCGCCGGCGGTCGACTGGTCGGCCTACCCGGAGCTGCGGCCGGGCTGCGGCTCCCGGTCGGTCGAGCCGGGGATCGCCGAACGGCTCGCGGCCGAGGCCGAGGGCAGCCCGCTGCGCGCCCGACGCATCGAGATCGGCGATGCCGATGACCCGTTCGAGTTCATGTTCGACCAGGGGATGACGGACGGCCTGCCGGTCGTGCCGCCGACGCCCGAGCGCGTGCTGCGCATGCTGGCCGGCGCGCGGCGCGACCCTCAGGACGTCGTGGCGGTGGTCCCACCCAACATGGGCCTGGCGACGGTGGAGAAGGTGGCGGCGAACGCGGTGATGGCTGGTTGCAAGCCCGCGTACCTGCCGGTCGTCATCGCGGCGTTGGAGGCGGTCTGCGCCGACGAGTTCGACATCCATGGCGTGATGGCGACCACGTGGAGCGCCACGCCGGCGATCATCGTCAACGGCCCGATTCGCCACCGGCTGGGCATGGAGATGGGCGTGAGCGCCCTCGGGCCCGGGAACCGCGCGAACGCGACCATCGGACGCGCGGTGAAGCTGGTGCTGCGCAACCTGGGCGGTGCGCGCCCCGGCGAGATCGAGCGCGGGATGATGGGGACGCCGGCCAAGTACACGCTCTGCTTTGCCGAGTGGGAGGAGCGCAGCCCGTGGGAGCCTCTGCACGTTGAGCGCGGCTTCCGTGCGGAGGACGACGTCGTCACCGTGCTCGCGGTCGGCGGCGGCCCACATGCGATCGCCGACCAGTCGTCTCGTAGCGCCCGTGCCCTGGCGGGAAGCCTGGCGCTCGGGCTCGAATCCACCTGGCACCCGAAGCTGCACGCGCAGGGCGACGCGCTGCTCATCGTCTCGCCCGAGCACGCCGACACGTTGCGGCGCGACGGGTGGACCAAGGCGGACCTGCGACGGCGGGTTCAGGAGATCACCGCGCGCTCGGTTCGTGAGCTGCTACAGGACGAGGAGGTGGGCGAAGGACTGAGCCCGCGCCGCTTCGGGCCCGCCGGGCCGACCACGGCCGACCTCGACCAGCGCATCGCGAAGTTTCGCGGGCCGGAGAACATCCACATCGTGGTGGCGGGCGGGGACGCCGGTAAGTCCTCAGCCGTGTTCGCCGGATGGGTGAGCGGCGAGGCGGGGTCGAACATGGTCAGCCGCAAGATCGAGGGGTAGGGGAAGCATGCAGATCATCGATCCGACCGACGAACGCATCCCGCTGCGACGCGCGCTTGCCCGGCGGCCCGAAGGCATCGCCGGCGCGGTGGGCCTGCTCGACATCAGCAAGCCGCGCGGCGATGTGCTCATCGATCGGCTGGCCGAATGCTTGCGGGCGCGCCTGCCGGGCGTCGAGCTGCGCCGCTACCGCAAGCCGACGTTCGCGCGGCCTGCGCCCGACGGTTTACGCCGCCAGATCAAGGAGGAGTGCGGCTTCGTCATCGAAGCCCTGGCCGACTGAGGGTCGTGCACGACGTGCAGTGTGCACGACACGACCTGGTTCGAGATCCAGGGCATCCCGTCGGTCTTCATCGCTTCCAACGTGTTTGTCGACGCGGCCCAGGCCCAGGCAGACGCGCTCGGTCTACCGGACGTGCGGCGCATCTTCGTCCCGCATCCCATCCAGGACCAGACGGACGAGGAGATGCGGGCGCGGGCGGACGCCGTGCTGGACCAGGTGATCGCCGCGCTGGTCTGCTGACGCAGGCCCGCGGCTAGCCGGTGGGTGTGGATGTCGGGGTCGCGCGTCCTCGGCCGGCGAAATAGTTGTCAATCGCGCGGGCGAAGGCGCCGGCCAGCGCCTGCTGACCCGCGCGGCTGGCCGCGATGTCGGCCTCGAACGGGTCGCTGAGGAAGAGCGGCTCGCAGAGGACACCGGGCATCTTGCTGGGCGTGTCGAGCCAGCCAGCCTGCGCCGGGCCGAGCTCAAGCAGGTGCGGGTACGCCGCCGCTCGCGCCGAGAGCTGCGGCGCTTCGATGCTCGTGTCGGGCGCGATGCCGCGGTCGGGCGTGTTCCAGCCTCCACGCGCCATGGCCGCCACGACCTCGCGCTGCACCAGCTCGGCGAAGCGCTGGTTGTCGGCCGCGAAGGGGCGCGCTTCGTCGTAGAACGTCTCCGTGCCGCCCACCGACGGGTCGTCGAAGGCGTTGAAGTGGATCGAGAGCAGCAGCTCGGCGCCGGAAGCATTGGCGCACTCGACCCGCGCCACGACGTCGCGGTGGGCCGCGTCGAGCGTGAGCGCACCGCCCACGACGTCGCTCGGCCCGAGACGGGCGACCGCCGTGTCGCGGGTGCGCGACAGCACCACGCGGAAGCCATCAGCTCGCAGCATGCTCGCCAGGTCGAGCCCGACCGCGAGGGTCGCGCCCTTCTCGAAGACGGTTCGGCCGTCTCGTGTGGTGCCGGACGTGCCGGGGTCGGGCCCTCCGTGGCCCGGATCGACGAAGACGGTCAGGTGCCGGTCACCCCGCGTAGGACGCAGGCTGATGCAGGCGCCGTTGGCGAACAGATCGCCCGCGGGTGAGGTCACCCGGACGGGCGCTTCACTGGGGTCGCGGGAGCCCCAGCACCCGGTCAGTGACAGCACGAGCAGCGCGGCGAGAAGCGCACTGGCCGAGCGGAAGCGTCGCAGCACGTCGTTCGTCAGGGTAGCACCTGCTTCGCGGCGATCTCCGGTGTTTCGATGCGGTCCTTACGTGCGCGTGCGCCGAGTCAGATGCTGGCGCCCTCCGCGCCACGAGCCGTCGTGCGCCTGGGCAGGCCCCGGACACGCGGCGGAGGGTGCCATCACCTGGCCGCGTATGGTCAATTGACACGCATTTGACATGATTTGCCCAGGATCATCTCGCAAAGAAGCCCGGTTTCTGGGCGGATACTGGTGCGGGAAAGCGCGCGGCGCAGCGCGCGGCATCCCGAAAGCGAGGTTCAACGTGCGCGTCTTGCTGGCCGACGACCACGTGCTGGTGCGCGAGGGCGTCCGCCGCTCGCTGCTCGACGCCGGCGACATCGAGGTGGTCGGCGAGGCCGGTGACGGCGCCGAGGCGGTGGAGCTGGCGCGCGAGCTGCTGCCGGACGTGGTGATCATGGACGTGGCGATGCCGCGATTGAACGGCATCCAGGCGACGCGGCAGATCAAGGCGATGCTGCCGACGGTCGCGGTGCTGGTGCTGACCGCGTACGACGAGGAGGAGTACATCACGTCGCTCCTCGATGCCGGGGCGGCCGGCTACCTGATGAAGACGGCCAGCAGCGAGGAGCTGGTGCACGCCGTACGGTCCGTGTATGTCGGCGAGGCGGTTCTCGATCCGGCCGTGACGAAGAAGTTCCTCACGATCCTCGCCTCCTCGCGTCGCGACCGAGCCAATGGCGCAGGCGCGTTGCACCAGCGCGAGCGAGAGGTGCTGCGGCTGGCGGCGCGCGGGCTGACGAACCGCGCCATCGGGCAGCAGCTCGGCCTCAGCCCGCGGACGGTGCAGGACCATCTCGAGCACATCTTCGGCAAGCTGAAGGTCGGATCACGGACCGAGGCGGTGGCCCGCGCGCTCGTGTCTGGTCTTATCGGCCCGGAGGACCTGCAGTAAGCGCGCCGGCCGTCGGCTCACTACCGGCCAGCCACCCGAGGCGAGCTGCAGCTCGGGACGTGCGCTCAATGCGCGGCGCTCAGTCGGCGGCGAACCCCGGCGCGTGGACAACCGGGAGCACTTCCCCGATCAACCGCCGTGTCTGGAGGAGCAGGTCGGCCGGGCCGTCCGCCATGGGCCGCAGGACGAATTTGGAAACGCCGGCGGCCACGTACTCGCGCACTCGGCCGACGATGGCGTCGGCGTCGCCCACGGCGGCGTACTCCGCGAAGCGGAAGCTCGCGGCGGCGCGGGACTGGATCGCTCGGCCGGTTCGCTGCACCACGGCCTCATCTGGATCGCCGAAGCGGTAGAGAAAGCCGGCGCCGTAGTGGTCCTGATCGATGGTTCGGCCGGACTCGCGGACGGCGCGGCGGACCGCGGCCACCACGGGCGCGACCTGCGCCGGCGTGCTGAGGCCGGCAAGCCAGCCGGTGCCGTAGCGCGCGGTACGGCGCACGGCAGCCGGGCTGCTGCCGCCGATCCACAATGGGAGCGGTCGTTGCACCGGCCGCGGCGCGATCGCCGCATCGCGGTAGCGGAAGTGCTCTCCCTCGAAGGTCACGGACTCTTCGCTCCAGAGGCGCGTAAGCAGCTCGATCATCTCGTCCGAGAGGCGACCGCGGCCGCCGGGTGACCGGCCGGTGGCCTGCCATTCGGGCGCATCCTCACCGCCGACGCCGAAGACGGTGAGCAGCCGTCCGTCGCTGAGGTAGTCAATGGTGGCGCACTCGCGGGCGAGGACCAGCGGGTCGCGAAACGGCAGGACGATCGCGCTCATCCCGAACTTGAGGCGGCGCGTGGCGCCGGCCAGCGCGGCCAGGGTCGTGATCGGCTCGAGCGAGGACGCCGGCGACGAAAGCCGGTCGGTGAACCAGAGCGAGTCCACGTCCGACTCCTCGCAGAGCTGGACCCAGCGCCAGAAGTCGGCGGCGGCTTGAAATGGGAAGCCGGAAGGCCCAAGGCCGATGCGGATGCTCATCCCATCACGAGTCTACGCGATGCAGGCGCGCGAGCGTCAGGCGAGCTTGACGGCCAGCAGCTCGCCGCGACCGATCGGCGCCACCAGGCCCGCGAGCCGCGGGTGGGAAAGCGCCGCGTGGCGGAACCCGGCCAGTGCCTCGGCGTGGGACTCGAGGTTGTCGGCCACGAGCGTGCCGCCAACCCGTAGCGCGGACACCGCCTCGCCCAGGATCCGCTCGTAGTCCTCTTTCTCGGCGTCAAGGAAGATCAGGTCGACCGAATCTTGGAGCTCAGTCAGCCCGAGGATGCCGTCCGCCCCGCGCAGCTCCACGACGTCGTCGATGCCCGCGTCGTGGAACGTTTGTTGGGCGATGGCAGCCTTCGCGGGATCGATCTCGAAGGTGATCACGCGGCCCCCCGTGCGCTGCGCAGCCACAGCCAGCCAGCAAGTGGAGTAGCCGCCCGACGTGCCGATCTCCACGATCACGCGGGCGCGCGTCGCCAGCACGATGGTGGCGAGCAGCTCGCCCACCTCGGGCCGGATGGCCCGCAGGCGCCGCGAGCGCGGCGTGCCGTCCTCGCGGTCGCGGCGGTCGATCTGCTCGAGGCGCTGCATGACGCGCCGCACCCGGGCCGGTACCGGGTCCATGCCCTTGCCGCCCTCCTGTCAGCGTGGTGGGTATATGTTAGCGCCGCGCGATTGCCCGAGGGTGAACGTTCGCCGCGGCCGCCGGTGCGGCCGGCTTCCGTTGGATCGCGCGTCAGGCGCTCGCTCGGGCAAACCGCCGCGGGCGGAAGGACGGGCGCGCCGCGCTCCGCCGGCCGAGCGGCCGCGCGACCGGCGGCGCGATGGTCTGGCCATCACGCGACATGCGGGGCAATCGGCGCCCGAGGCCGCGCTCGATCTCGTGCCACTTCGGCAGGTCCGCGGGGCTGAGGAGGGTGATCGCCTGGCCGTGGCGGCCCATGCGGCCCGTCCGCCCCACGCGGTGCGTGAACCACTCGTGCGACTCTGGCACCTCATAGTTGATGACGCGGCTGACGCGGAGCACATCCAGCCCGCGGGCGGCGACGTTCGTCGCGACGAGCACGGGTGTGCGGCCGTCGCGGAAGCGCCGCAGCACTTGGTCGCGCTGCTGCTGGCGCAAGTCGCCCAGCAGCACATCGACCTCGTGGCCCATGCGGGCGAGCTTCGTCCCCAAGTTTCGCACGCCGTGGCGGGTGCGGCCGAAGACGAGGGTGGCGCCCTCCGTCGGCTGAGACAGGAGACGAACGAGGACGGAGAACTTGTCTTCGCCCCATACCTCGTACACCATGTGCTCGATGTCCGGCTCGAGGTCGTCCGCGCTATCGATTTGGATGTCGGCTGGGTTGGAAAGGTGCCGAGCGCCCACACGCTGCACCCACTCGGGTGTGGTGGCGGAGACCAGCGCCGTCTGGCGTGGCCCACTGGCGGAGCCGAGGATGCGCTCGACATCGGGCGCAAATCCGCGGTCGAGCATCTCGTCCGCCTCGTCGAGCACCAGGAAGCACACCGCGTCCAGGCGCAGCGAGCGGCGCGTCACGTGGTCGAGCACGCGGCCCGGCGTGCCGACGACGATCTGAGGCCCACGCGAGAGCTCCTGCTGCTGGGGACCGATGGCCCGGCCCCCGACAAGCACGGCGGTACGCACGGCGCCGCGGGCGCTCACCTGCCGTACGACGTCCGCCACCTGCTGCGCGAGCTCGCGGGTGGGCACCAGCACCAGCGCTTGGACGACCCGCTTGCGCTCGTCGACTCGCTCGAGGAGCGGGATGGCGAAGGCGAGGGTCTTGCCAGAACCCGTGCTCGCCCGAGCGATGACGTCGCGACCGGCGAGAAGAAGGGGGATGCTCCGTGATTGGACGGGGGTTGGCGTTGTGATTTGCATGGCTTCCAGCGCCTCCAGGGTGGCGGCGCGAAGCGCGAACTCTCGGAATGAGGACAAGCGAATACCTTTCGTCAGTTGGATTCCTTCTCGGTGGCCAGTGCGAACGTGGGGAAGACGCGCGGAGAATTCGCAGCGGGCATACGTCGAAGATTCCTGAATTGAGCATACGCTCCTGAGACGCTCGCTGGCAACGTTAGCACTCGGCAGGGCGTGGCGCCCTTCAGGAGCGGAGCGAGAAGCCGAGGACGCGCTCGAGCTCGGCGAGCGCATCGTCGGCTTCGACGACCTTGATGGTGGTCATGCCCAGCGCACGGGCCGGTTTCAGATTCATCCCCAGGTCGTCGAGGAAAACGGTTTCGGGCGGCTCGACGTGCAACTGGTCGCAAACCAGCCGGTAGATGCGTGGGTCGGGCTTGCGCAGACCCGTGCGGCTCGACTCGACGACCACGTCGAACAGGCGATGGGGCGGGTTCGGGTCGCTCTCGCGCCTATCGCTCAGCCAGTTGTTCGTGAGCGCCGCCGTCTTCATGCCGCGGGCGCGGATGGCGCCGATGGCGCGCTCCATCTCGGGCACGGGGCGGGTGGTGCGTCCGCGGACCAGCGCCATCAGATGCGCGCTGTCGATGCGGCCGCCGGCGCGCTCGCACTCCGCATCGAACTGGCGGCAGAAGTCGGAGAAGTCGATCTCGCCGCGCTCCAGGCACGCCCAGGCGCTGTGCTCGCCGTTCGTCGCCACGACGCGCCGGATGAAGCCCTCGGGCAGGCCACGCTCGCGCTCGTGCGCGGCGAAGGCCGTGAACGGCGAAGGGAACACCACGCCACCGAGGTCGAAGATGACCGCTCGGAAGCGCCCCTCCCGCCCGCCGTTGGCCAACGGCGACATCCCGCTCATCGGTCCGTGACCCGCGCGCGGCTCGCCCCTCGGACGGCGAGTGGCCCGCGCCCCTCCCGGAGCATCGTGCTCATCGTGTCGGGCGCCCTTCCCTGCTCGTCTCGTGCGGGCGGCTCAGGTTCCGCCTTCTCCAGCGTGCAGTGGCACGCTCTGCCGTGCAAATCCGGCCGTGGCTGTTCCGGAGAGATAGAGGCGCCCGCGACAGGTATCGCGGGCGCCGTGGGATGAGCCGCCCGAAGGTCAGTTCGGCTCGGAGCCGACCAGCGAAACGAAGGAGACGCATTCGCCGGGGGCGCCACCCAGGTTGTGCGTCATGGCGAGCTTCTTGCCATTGTCGATCTGCCGCTTGCCCGCCTCGCCGCGGAGCTGCAGCCAGCACTCGAACAGCATGCGCAGCCCGGAGGCGCCGATCGGGTGGCCGAAGGACTTCAGCCCGCCGTCCGGGTTGACGGGCAGCTCGCCGTCCAGGTCGAACACGCCGGCCATGACGTCTTTCCACGCCATGCCGCGCTCGGAGAAGCCCATGTCCTCCATCAGCACCAGCTCGGTCGGGGTGAAGCAGTCGTGGACCTCGGCCATGGCGATCTGCTTGCGCGGGTTGGTGATGCCGGCCTGCTGGTAGGCGTCCTGCGCCGAGGCGACCACCTCCTGGAAGGTGGTGTAGTCGTACTCCGGGTCGATGGGGCCGCGGGCCGGGCCGGCGATAAAGGAGAGCGCCTTCACGTACAGCGGCTTGTCGGTGTATTTCTTGGCGTCCTCGGCACGAACGATGATCGCCGCCGCCGAGCCGTCGCTGACTCCGGAGCAGTCGAAGATGCCCAGTGGACCGGCGATCAAAGGCGAGGCCTTGATCGTCTCGATCGGCACCTCCTTGCGGAACTGCGCCCTGGGGTTGAGCGCGCCGTTCTTGTGGTTCTTCCAGGCGATGCGGGCCATCGCTTCTTTCAGCTCGCCGGGGTCCACGCCGTACTTCTTGGCGTAGGCGGGCGCCAGCAGGCTGAAGCTCGCCGGGGCGGTAATCGCCGCCGCGGTGCCGTCGTTCGCGGGTTCACTGATGACGAGGCCGGAGAAGCCGGAGTCCTTCAGCTTCTCGCCGCCGATCGCCATCACCACGTCGTACGCACCCGAGGCGACGGCGTAGCAGGCGTTGCGGAACGCCTCCGAGCCGGTGGCGCACATGTTCTCGAGGCGGCTGACCGGCTTGTAGTCCAGCTTGAGAGGGCGGGACAACGTCAAGCCGCTGATGCCCGAGGCCATGGTGCCGAGCCAGTAGGCGTCGATGTCGTCGAAGCCGAGCTTGGCCGAGCCCAGCGCCTGGGTGGACGCGTCGACCAGCAGGTCCTCGACGCTCTTGTCCCAGTGCTCGCCGAAGGGCGTGCAGCCCATTCCGATGATGGCGACGCGGTCGCAGATTCCCCGGGATGTCATCAGCCGTTCCTCCTTACGGGGCGTGCCTTCCAGAAGTAATTATGGACCCCGTCGGCCGTGAACAGCCGGCGGAAGGTCATCTCGACCCGGTCCCCGATCGCGACGGCATCGGGATCGACATCGGTCAACTCACACTGGTACCGCCCTCCGCCGTCGAAGTCAATCACCGCAGCGACAACCGGTGGGCTGGGCGAAAACGCGAGGCGGTCGATGGTATAGGTG
>JAJYLG010000019.1 GCA_021787985.1 Chloroflexota bacterium | reverse complement strand
GCCGACCCGCGCGGCCAGCGCGGCCAGCGGCGGCGGATACGGCACCGTCGCAAGCAGCCGGCGGACGGGCAGCGACGCGACCGCGCCGTCGCCCTTCATCAGCAGCCCGCGGTCCGCAAGATGGCCCGCGCGGTCGAGTCGGTGCTCGCTGAGCACGACCGACAGCCCCAGGTCCTCGTTCAGGCGGCGCACGGCGGTGAGCACGTCCTCGGCAGCCAGCGGATCGAGCTGCGAGGTCGGTTCGTCGAGGACAAGCACGGACGGGTGGACGGCGAGCACGGTGGCGATGGCGACCTTCTGCTGCTCGCCTCCCGAGAGCGTGTCCACACGGCGACCCCGCAGGGCGGCCAGCCCGAGCAGGTCGAGCGCCTCTTCGAGCCGGCGGCGCATCGCGTCCCGTGGCACGCCCAGGTTCTCCATGCCGCTGACGATCTCGTCCTCCACGACGCTGCTGGTGAGCTGCCCCTCCGGGTCCTGGAACACCATGCCGACCACGTCGGCCAGCGCCCGCGGCGGGTGCGCGCGCGTGTCCCGTCCGGCCACGAGCACCCGGCCGCCGAACTCGCCGCCGTAGAAGTGCGGCACGAGCCCGTTCAGACAACGCGCCAGGGTGCTCTTGCCCGCACCGGAGGGCCCGGCCAGCAGCACGAACTCGCCCGGGCGCAGCGCCTCAGTTATGTCGCTCAGAACGTGCCGTTCGCCGTCCGGGTAGCGGTAGCGAACCGACTCGATCCGGATCACGGCCGCCCCACCTCCGCCTGCCCCCCGCCCCCCGCCGGTTCGCGGGGGCTGGCTCCGCGGGGATAGGTTCGCCCGGCGGCCGGCCGCTCAATGCCCACAACCGGGGCTGGCGGGGCGAAGGCCGACGCCACCGCCGCGGCCGCGAAGCACGCCACCGGCAGCAGGAGCGCCGGATCGGCCTGCGGCCAGCCGCCCGTGCTCGCCCGCCAGCGCACGCTCGCGTCGGCCGCGTGTAGCGCCACCATCGCGGTCGCGCCCGCCACGCCGGCCACCAGCGTCAGCGCGTCCCACCGCCGCGGCCGCACGGAGCACAGCCGCGTCCGCCGGCCGCCACCCGAGCGCAGCGACAGCATGATGAGCGCCGCGGCCACCACCGCCATCCCCAGCGCCGGCAGCGCGCCCGACTCCCAGTACGTCGCCACGAACGCCGCGGCTCCGCCCAGCGACACGCCGGTCAGCAGGCCGGCGGCGCGCAGCCCCGGGTGCGCCGGCGCGTCCCAGCCCCAGCCGCGCACCTCGAGCGCCTCCGCCGTCTGCAGCGAACGCTCTACCGCACCGACTGTCACGGGCACCACCACGGCCACCCAGCCCCGCAGCCGCCCGAGGGACCGGCCCCGCAGCAGCTCCGCCTCGCGCGCCTCCCGCGCCGCGCGCACCACCGACGGCAGCAGCGTGACGCCGATGCTCGCCGCCAGCCCAAGCGCCGCCAGCGCCCGCGGCATCGCCCGCAGCAGTTGCTGGGGCGTGACGGCCCGGTTCAGCACCACGAACGCCATGAGCACGGCCCCGATCTGCAATCCGCGCACGGCCGCGTCGGCCGTCGCTTCAGCCGTCACCGGCCCGCCGACGAACAGACCGCCGAGCCACGAGGGCAGTTGCAGGCGCGGGACGTCGAGGATGACGTGACGACCGTAGCCACCGGTCGCGGCGGCCACCAGCACGCTCAGCAACACCAGGCTCACCACGACCGCGAGCCAGCGGAGCGCGACGGGCGGCGAACCGCCAGCAGCTCCGATGTACGCCGCCAGCGCGGCGACGAGCAACAGCCCCAGGGCGAGCGGGTTGCTGGTTAGCAGCGCGGCGAGCGTGAGTCCCACCGCCCACGTCAGCCAGCCGACGGCCGAGCCGCGCGCCATCCCGCTCACCGCCCTCCGAGCTCGTTATCCCCGTCCCCCGCGGGCGGACCGCCGCACGGCCGCGGCGCCGAGCAGGGCCAGCGCCGCCAGCCCGAGCGCGGCCAGCGCCACGCCGCTGGAGCCGCCGGCCGGCCCGCTGCCGGTGTTCGGCGGAGCGACCACGGGAGGCGTGGCGGGTGGCGTTCCGGCCGGCGTCGCCGACGGGGTCGCCGATGGAGTTGCGGATGGCGTCGCCGTGGGCGTGGGCTGGGGAGTCGTCGGCTGTGACGCTTGCAGCATCGTCTTGCCGAGCAGCGCGGGCACCGCCTGCGCCGTGGCAAGCATGTTGTCATCGGCCGCGGAGTCCTGGTAGCGCAGGGCGCCGTCCTGATTCTGGAAGGCGAGCAGTCGCTGCACCGGGTTGTGCCCGCCCTTCGTCCAGGTCGCGCCCTCCGGGTCCTGTCCGGCGGCCAGCAGCCCTTGGATCACGTAGGCGGTCGAGTTGGCGTCGGAGTCCGTACCGTACTGCGACGGGCTCTGGTAGGGGAAGCCGCCGTCGGTGTTCTGTACCGACGCGAGATACGCGACCGCCTTCTGCAGCGCGGAGTCGCCGCTCGTGACGCCGGCCGCGGCCAGCGCCTGCACCGCGATCGACGTGGTGTTGGTATCGCCGTTGTTCGGGTCGGCGCTGCCGTCGTACGCCCAGGCGCCGCGGCTGTCCTGCGCGGCCCGCAGGTAGTCGAGCGCCTTCGCCCCGAGCGACTGGCCCGTGGCCTTCAGCGCGACGATGGCCAGCGAGTCGCCGAAGATGTCCCCGGCCGCGTAGGCGCCAGTCGCCGGGTCGTAGAAGGCCTCCAGCGCGGCCACCAGGTCCTGGCCGGCGAAGGCGCGCGGGTCGAGGCCGGCCGCGCGCACGGCGAGGATCAGCTTGGCCAGCGTGCCGGCCTTCTTCACCGCCGTCGGCGCCTGGCCCTGCAGCCACGCGGCCGCGGTGCTGCCACCGTGCGACATGGATGCCACGGGCTGGCCGGCCGCGGCCAGCGCCAGCACCGCGTCGAGCCCCCCACCGGGAAACGCACCGGTCGTGTCCTGCTGGGCCGCCATCCAGTTCGCGGCCCGTGTCGCCGCGGCCGTCTCCGGTAGGGCGGCCTGTGCCGGCAGCGCCAGCAGCAGCGCTGTCATCACCGCGAGTACCAGGCATGCGAGTCGTCTCATCCGTGCCCCTCCCTGACTACATCGCACCACGCCCCGATGGCCCTGGCAGGAGCACAAGAAAGCCCCCGGCCGCTTCTCGGTTCGGGGGCGCAGCGTTCGCCGGGGGGCGAACGCCTGTCCGTGCCTTTGCCGCGAAGGCCATCGACAGATGGCGGGGGTCGGTACTCGGGCTCATCCGCGGGGGCGGACACACCGTTGCGGGACAGCGCCGGACTCTCACCGGCTTCCCCGGACTCCCCATCCGTTGCTCTGCGGTTGTACGGGTGCGTCGTACCTCGGTACGATGGCGTCACTCTAGCATCTCGATCGGATTGCTTCAACCGGAGGGGGCGATGGAGCTGGGCGTTGGCGGCCGCGTTGTGCTCGTCGGTGGCGCGAGCCAGGGGATCGGCTTTGCCTGCGCCCGCGCGCTGGCGCGCGAAGGTTGCCGCGTGGCGCTCGTGGCGCGTCGCGAGGAGCCGCTCGAACGCGCGACCGCGGAGCTCGCCGAAGAGACCGGCGCCACGGCCATCGCCGTGCCGGCCGACCTGGCGACCTCCGAGGGCGTCGGCCGCGCGGTAGCGGAGACGACCCGCCGCCTCGGCTCACCGACCGTGCTGGTGGCGAACGCCGGCGGCCCGCCGCTCGGCCGTTTCGACGACTTCTCGGACGACGATTGGCAGCACGCCTTCGACCTCGTCCTGATGAGCAAGATCCGCCTCATCCGCGCGGTCCTGCCGGGCATGCGCGCCGCGGGATGGGGGCGGATCGTCGCGGTGGAGTCGCTCACCGTGAAACAGCCGCTGCCGCGCTTCGTGCTCTCCAACGCGCTACGGCTCGCCTCGGTCGGCATGCTGAAGACCCTGTCGCGCGAGGTCGCCGCGCAGGGCATCACGGTGAACGCGGTCCTGCCCGGGGCGACGCTCACCGAACGGCTGCTGCCTGGCTACCGGTCGCGCGCTGAAGCGGAGGGGATGCCGCTCGATGAGGTGCTTGCCCGGGAAGCGCGCAAGGTGCCCGTCGGCCGTCTGGGCTCGCCCGACGACCTGGGCGCCGCCGTCGCCTACCTCTGCTCGGAGGCGGCCCGGCAGGTCACCGGCGCGCTGCTCCAGGTCGACGGCGGCACGATCGAGTACCCGGTCTAGCGGCGGCATGACGATGCAGGACGCGCCGCGCCTGCCGTACGCGCTCATCGAGGGGAAGCTCACCCGGCTGCGCGCCGTCGAGCCCGGCGACCTGGAGCGCGACTACTTCTGGATGAATGACCCCGAGATCCAGCGAACGTTGCAGAACCGCTACCCGCTATCCACCGCTGAGCAGCGGCGCTGGGTCGAGGGCACCAGCGCCTCGGGGCCCGATGACTTCCTCTTCGCCATCGAGACGCGCGACGGGATCCACATCGGCAACATCGGGTTGCACCGGCTGGACCAGGTCGCCCGCATCGCCGAGCTCGGCATCATGGTTGGCGAACGCGAATACCTGGGCCGCGGCTACGGCACGGACGCCATCATCGCGCTTCTCCGCTGGGGTTTCCGCGAGCTGAACCTGCACCGCGTCTGGCTGCGCGTGTACGACTTCAACGAGCGCGGGCGGCGCAGCTACCTCAAGGTCGGATTCCGCGAGGAGGGGCGGCTGCGCCAGCATCACTACGCCCAGGGCGAGCACCACGACGCGATCCTGATGGGCATCCTGCGGGGCGAGTTCGAAGCGGCTCACGGCGAGCGCTGATTGCGTCGGCGGGCGCTCCGGCGACCGGTGCCGCGGGTCGCCGGGCGCTGCCGAGCGGGCCACCCGTCTACCGCATGCCGGCGATGCCCCACCTGGGCGAGGGCGCCCGCAACGAGTGCCGGACCCGTCAGCGGGTGAGCTGACGCCACACCTCGAGGGCAGGCTTCGCGGTGCCGTCGTTCTCGCGCAGGGAAACGCTGGCGAACGCCACGGACGGCCCGGGCCCGATGTCGTGCGGAAAGGACCAGAGGACGAAGGACGGTCGCACGCCCGCGAGGAGCGTGAAGAGGCGCCTGACGAACTCGGCCTGCTCTTCGGGAGTCCCGCCGTAGCCGCTCGCCTCGGCGCCGGCGATGGGTCGCGACGGCCAGCCGACCTCGGTCAGCGCGATGGGGCGGCGAACACGAGCCGCCGCCTCCCGGAAGTAATCGTCCGGTATGTCCGCCGGCGCCTTGTAGTCGAGGAACGGATAGGTCGTGAAAGCGACCAGATCGAGCTTCCCGGCGAAGCGCTCGACCAGGTCCCACTGCGGCGGTCGCGATCGAGCTCCGTCGACGAGGAAGCCACCCCCCTTCATCAACTCGAGCTGGAACACCGTGAACACCTGCGTCCGCGGGGACACGGCCTTGACCGCGTCGTAGATCTCGGCGTAGGCGGCCACGAAGAGGTCGAAGGCCTGCGGATTGACCATCCAGATGCGGTTGACCTCGTTGCCGATGCCGAGGAAGCGGGGATGATACTTGTCCGCGATGGCGACGGCCATACGGCGGAACGCGTCGCGCTGAGCAGGATCAGACCAGTCGATGGTCAGGACGGGTCCTCGGGGGCTGTCGTCGGCGAATCCGAGTATCACGACGGGGGTGAAGCCGGATCGTTTGCCGAGCTCGAATTGCGTCGTGATGACGTCGGGTATTCCCCCCGGGGAACCGGACGTGGCGCGCCAGCTTGCAGGCAACCCCAGCAACGATCCCATCTCCGGAATCCGCGCGTACAGGTCCTGCCAGTCTGCCGCCGACGCGCCCGGGTAGTGGCGCGGGACCAGGCCGGCAACGCCGAAGAGCGTCCGCGGACCCGGAGAGGCTGAAGCGCGAGGCGCGCCGGGAGTGGGGCTGCCAAGGCGGGGCTGGCCTCCCCCGCCGGCGCAGGCGGCAGCGAGAAGGCCCAGGGACAGCGGTAATAACGTCAGGAGCGCACGTCTCATCGGTCGAAGTATCGGCCGGTCTGACCGGCGGCAGCATGGACAGAGCAAGCGGGTGCAAGCACCGTGGGCATGGTCCGGAGTCCAAGCGGGCCGCCACGCCGTCCGCCGATGGCAAACGCGCCATCGCGTCGCGCTACCGGGGCGCGGCCCTCACTCCGCAAGATCGAGCACCAGGATCATCAGGTCGGCGGGACGGCCGTCCGGGCCGCGCAGGTGGCCGGGGATCACGGCCGCCTGCTCGAAGCCCAGACGGGCGCAGGCCTCGAGCGCCGCTCCCTGCGCCCCGGCGGCCACCTCGACCTCCAACCGTTGCAGGCCGGCCGTCGCGGCCACGTCCACCAGCTCGGCCAGCATCGCGTAGCCCAGGCCGCGGCTGCGCGCCGTGGGCGCGACCACTACCCGCAGCTCGCCCAGGTGCCGCTGCGCGCCATACGCCCGCCGATGCAGCGTCGCGTCCGCCACGATACGGTCGTCCTGCAACGCCACGATCGGCAGCACCCGCTCGTAGTCCAGATCCTCGACCCAGCGGCGCACGATCTCGCGCTTGCCCACGTCCTCCCGCAGCCAGAACCGGTCCACCTCGGGCACGGAGCGGAAGAACTGCCACAACGCGTCCTCATCGCCGTGGGCGAGGGGACGGATGGTGAACGCGGCGCCGTCGTCCGCCTCGAAGCGCCGCGGGTAGCGGTCGGTAAACTGCATCAGCTCCTCCAGGGCGAATCAGCGGAACGACCAGAGCCCGCGCCGACCCCAGCAATGCTCGCACACGCTGGCGCGCCGTCGGGCGGCTCCGGCCCACTCGCGGTGGACGATGGTACGGTCGCGCAGGTGCAGGGCGCAGAAGATCGCCTGGCACTTGCTGCACTGGCCCTCGGGCTCCTCCGGGCAGCCCTCGATGCCGCAGCGGCGCGCGCTCGCGCGTTGCAGCGCGCGCTCCCGCCAGCGCAGGTGGTCCTGCAGGTCGGCACGCTTGCGCTGACAACGCGGCCGCGCGCAGACCGACTCGCCGTCCGGCAGGTCCCGCCCGTGGCGGGCGCAGAAAGCGCGGCTGCAGTAAACGCAGGCGCCGATGGCCGGCCCGCGGCACGGCCGCCACCAGCGCCCCACGCGGCAGGTGGGCGGCGCGGTCTCGCCGGCGCCCGGGTCACGGGTCTCCCGGCTCAAGCGCGATCATCCCCTTGCGGATAGCGTAACGGATCAGGTCCGTTCGGCTCTGCGCGTGGAGCTTCGCCATGATGTGCGCCCGGTGCGCTTCGACGGTCTTCACGGAGAGGAAGAGCTGCTCGGCGATGCGCTGGTTCGAGTGGCCCTCCGCCACGAGCTGCAGCACCTCCCGCTCCCGTTCCGTCAGCGGGTCACCTTCCTCCGCGGTGCTCTGATGCGCCTGCAGCAGCAGGTCACTCACGGTGCGACCCTCGGAGAGCGACTCGCTCAAGTATGGATTGCCGCGGTGCACGACCTGGATCGCCAGCAGCAGCTCGCGCACATCGCTCCGCTTGGCCAGGTAGCCGGAAGCGCCGGCCCGGAGCGCCTCCAGGATCTGGTCATCGTCAACGTAGCCGGTGAGCATTACCACGCGGGTGTCCGGCGCGCGCCGGCGGATCTGGCGCGTGGCGTCGAGGCCGTTCAGCCCTGGCATGACCATGTCCATCAGGACGACATCCGGCTTCAGCCGCTCCGCCGCCTCGACCGCCTCGCGGCCGTTACCGACGTCGCCGACCACCTCCACCTCGTCCTGCATCTCCAGCAGCAGGCGCAGCGCCTGCCGCAGCACCGCGTGGTCGTCCGCGATGACCAGCTTGATGCGGCGACGCGGGCTGCCGCTTTCCATGCGCTCCAGCGCCCGCTTCGCCTCGTCGTACCCCCCGACCGGGCCGGGGCCGGACGGCGTCATCGGTCCCACCCTTCGATGCGCGTGTACTGGCAGCAGTCTAGTATAGGAACGGTTCCCCATCGGATCTCCAGCCGGAGGGCTGCACCGTGGTCAACGTCCCCCGCCTCGAGGACATGCTGCGCCAGTACACCGCCCAGCGCGCCGAGCTGGAGGCGCGCGGCATCTACTACGTGCGCGACATCGACGATGAGTCGGCCGAGATGTTCTCGAAGTCGCTGCTGCTGATGGCGCTGGGACGCGAGGGGCGTCCCGAGCTGCCGATCACCGTCTATATCAGCAGCGGCGGCGGCAGCGTGGGCCCTGGCCTGGCCATGATCGAGGCGATCCACCGCGTGCAGCACCAGTTCCACGTCAAGGTGAACACCGTGGTGCTGGGCTATGCCTACTCCATGGCCTCCGTCCTCGTCCAGGCCGGCGACCGGCGGTCCATGGGCGGCCTCTCCACGATGATGCTGCACTCCTCCTCCTGGCTGCTCTCCGGCGAGGACAACAAGATCTTCCGAGACTACCAGAAGCTCGCCGACCACTACCAGTACCTCGTCAGCAACATCTTCGCCACGCGGACCGGCCACAAGGACATCGGCTGGTGGCGCCGTTTCGTCTACTCGGGGCACGACCGCTTCCTCACCGCGGGCGAGTGCGTCGAGCTGGGTCTGGTCGACGACCTGCTCGAGTATCCCGACGACCCGGCTGACCACGAGCCGCAGAACCGGCGCACGTTCTGACCCGCCCCGCGACGTTCAGGCGCCCGCGGCGCGGCGCAGGAACTCGAGCAGCAGCGCGGTGAACTCGCCGGGTGCCTCGAACATCGGGCTGTGGCCCGCGCCCTCGATGATCCGCAGCTCGCCTTGCGGCAGCGCGGCGGCCATCCGCTGCGACGGCTCGACGAACGGCGTGTCGCCGCTGCCCACCACCACCAGCGCCGGGATGGCCAGCGTCGCCAACCGCGGTAGGGTGTCGCGGCGGCCCGTCATCGCCGCCTGCCCGCCCACATACGCCGCCGGCGCCGTCATCACGAACTCCTGCCGCCACACGCGCACGTTCTCCTCAGGCATCTGCTGGTACACGGACGCCAGCGGGCTGTGGTTGAACTGGTACTCGAAGACCGCCTCCATCCCCTGCTCGCGCGCGATGCGCACCAGCTCCTCGCGTCGTGCGCGGTCGGCCAGATCGAACGGGCCGTGCGACGTGTCCACCAGCACCAGGCCGCGGACCCGGTCGGCCGCGACGAGCGCCACCTCCTGGGCGACCATCCCGCCCATCGAGTGGCCCGCCAGGAAGAAGCGGTCGAGCCCCAGATGGTCGGCGAGCGCCACAATGTCCGCCGCCAGCCGGGTGATGGCGTATGCTCCGGGGTCCTCCGGTCGCCCCGAGAGCCCGTGGCCGCGAAGGTCGGGTGAGACCGTACGGAAACCGCCCTCGACCAACGGCCGGATCTGCAGCGCCCAGTTGCGCGAGTTCCCCGTGAAACCATGCAGCAGGACCACGGCCGGTCCCTGACCCGCCTCCCGGTAGGACAGCGTCACCCCGTCGACATTCAGCTCGCTCATCTGACCCCCTTCCGCGCGCAGCATAGCCCAGCCGCCGCTGCGCGGCGACTGCAACCCGCGCGCATGGCATACTGCCCGTGGCGGGCCCCGCGGCCCGACCCGCCTGCCAAGGAGCGCGAACGATGCAACGGTGGCAGCACGCCTGGCTGACCGTCGACACGGCGAACCGCCAGGAGATTGCCCGCGTCGAGCAGTTCGGGGCCGAAGGCTGGGAGATGGTGACTGCCGTCCCGCTGGGTGGCACGCTCTTCATCCTCTTCTTCAAGCGCCCCGTGCCGTCCTGAGACCACCGGGCTGCCCGGCGACAGACCGCGGGCCTGCCAGCCTGCTCAACGGGTGCGGGTTGCCAGCCTGACCGGGTCTCGGTCAGAAGAGCAGCCGCGTCGCGCTGGCCGCGGCTCGGAAGAGCGGCGTCGGCCAGATGCCGACGAAGAAGATGCCCAGCGCCAGCACGACCAGCACCGCGCTGGTGAGCAGCGGCACGCGCAGCCGGCCGTCGCCGTCGCGCGGCTTCAGCACGTACATCTGCCGGATGACCATCAGGTAGTAGTAGAGGGAGATCATGCTGGTCACGACGCCGAACGCGGAGAGCCAGAGCAGGCCGTGCTGCGCCGCCGCTTGGAACAGGATGAACTTCGTCATGAAGCCCGCGAACAGCGGCATGCCGGCCAGCGAGAACAAGGCGATTGTCAGGGTCATCGCCAGGCCCGCGTGCCGCTCGGCCAGCCCGCGGAAGTCCCGGATCTCTTCTCCGCCGGTGGCGTTGTAGAACGCGATGATCGCGATAAACGCCGCCAGATTGGTGATGGCGTAACCACCCAGGTGTAACAGCAGCGCGGTCGCCGAGTCGTGGCTCAGGGCGGCGATCGCGATCAGCATGTAGCCGACCTGGCTGATCGAGGAGTACGCCAGCAGCCGCTTGATGTTCACCTGCTGCAGGGCGATCAGGTTCCCGAACACCATCGTCAGCGCGGCCAGCAATGCCACCATCCATCGCCAGTCGCTGATCACCGGCATGAACGCCTGGCTGAAGAGACGCAGGAAGAGGGCGAACCCGGCCGCTTTCGCCACGATGCTGATGTACGCGGTCACCGGCAGCGGCGCGCCCTCGTACGCATCGGGCGTCCACATGTGGAACGGCACCGCCGCGACCTTGAAGCCCAGGCCCGTCAGCAGCAGCACCAGCCCCACCACCAGCGTGCCGCGATACTCGCCAATGCCGGCCTCGAGCGCGTGGCGAATGCCCGCATAGGACGTGGTTCCTGTCACACCAAAGATAAACGAGATGCCGAACAGCAGCAGCGCCGAGGCGAAGGCGCTGAGCAGGATGTACTTCAGGCCAGCTTCCCCCGACCTCGGGTCCTTGCGGTCGAAAGACACGAGCACGTAGAGCGTGAAGTTGAGCAGCTCCAGCGCGATGTAGGCGGTGAGCAGCTCGCTGGCGGCGGCCATGTAGGTCGCACCGATGACGCCCAGCAGCAACAGACCGTAGTACTCGCCGGCGTTCGACAGCTTGTCCCGCACCAGGTGCGCCGATGCGATCGCCAGGAGGGCGGCCGTGCCCAGGAAGAGGATGCGAAAGAAGGTCGTGTAGTTGTCGAGCTGGATCAGGTCCTTGAAACTGTCCGACCGGTTTGCGAAGAAGGCCGACGCGACGAGCACGCCGATCGCGCTCGCCGCGGTCAGGTAGGCGACCAGGTCCTTGCGCAGTTGCGGGAAGAGCAGCTCGAGGGTTACGAGCGCGAAGGCCAGCCCGAGCAGCACCAACTCGGGCGCCAGCACCTCATAGTGATTCATCCGGTCACCCCGGGCAGGTGCGTGACCGCGGTCGCAATGCGCTCGACGAAGGGCGACGGCCACAGGCCCATGAAGAAGATCGCGCCGCACAGCATCACCGCCCCGATCGACTCGGCCACGGAGATCTCCTTCAGCGAGGCCCAGCGCGGGTTCAGCTCACCGAAGAACGCGATCGCGAACATGCGCAGCACGTACGCCGCCGTGATCGCGGCCACGAACACCGCGATCCCGCCCAGCACCGGGTACGTCCGGAACAGCCCGACGAAGATGTTGAACTCGGCGACGAAGCCGGACAGCCCCGGCAGTCCGAAGCTCGCCATGCCGGCCAGCACGAAGAAGCCGGCCCACAGCGGCATCTTCTGCGCGATGCCGGAGAAGGCCGGGATCTCGCGCGTGTGCGCCTGGTCGTACAGCGCGCCGATGCAGAGGAAGAAGAGCGCGGTCATCACCCCGTGCGAGAACATCTGCAGCACGGCCCCGTTGATGCCCACCACGTTCAGCGTCGCCAACCCCATCAGCACGTAGCCCATGTGGCTCACCGAGCTGTAGCCCGTCATCAGCTTGAAATCGCGCTGCGAGAGCGCCGCGATCGCCCCGTAGGCCGCGTTGATGGTTGCCAGGACCACCAGCGCCGGCATCCAGAACTTGGCGCCCTCCGGCAGGAGCTGGATCCCCAGCCGGATGATGCCGAACGCGCCCAACTTCATCAGCACGCCGGCGTGCAGCATCGACACGGCGGTGGGCGCGCTCATGTGGCCGTCCGGCGACCACATGTGGAACGGCCACAGGCCGGCCAGCACGCCGCAGCCGATCATGAAGAACGGAAAGAACGTCTTCTGGAAGGCCGGGCTGTAGTGGATGCCCCAGAGCGTCGGCAGGTCAAACGTGCCCCGCCCGGCTTCGGTAAACACGGCGAAGATGCCGATGAAGATCAGCGCCGACGACCCTACCAGCATCATGGTGAGCTTCATCGCGCCGTACTCCTTGCGCGTGGAGCCCCAGACGCCGATCAGCAGGTACATCGGCAGCACGGCCACCTCGTAGAAGAAGAAGAACACGAACATGTCGAGGGCGGTGAAGGTGCCGAAGACGCCCGCGACCAGCACGAACAGCAGGATGAAGAAATCCTTGTTGCGCCGGTCGATCTTGAGCGAAACGAACGTCCCCGCGAGGATCACGATCCCGGTCAGCAGCACCAGCGGCGCGGCGATCCCGTCCACGCCCAGGTACACCGAGATCCCATGCGCGCCGAGGATGCCGACGTTCTGGATCCAGTCCCAGCGCAGCGTGAGCTGATAGCCACCGCTGCCCGTCTGGAAGGCGACGAACACCCAGACGCTGAGGGCGAACATCGTCGCCGCGGCCGCCAGCGCAATCGCGCGCACCACGTTGGGGAAGCGCTGGGGCGTGACGACGAGCAGCCCGGCCGCCGCAAGCGGCACCAGGATGGTCGCCAGCAGTAGATACCCTCCGCTCATTCGCCTCCCTCGCTCGCGTTAGCTGTGCATGCTCAGGGCGACAATCGCCATCACGAGCACGCCCACGATCATCGCCAGCGCGTACGTCGGCAGCTTGCCGTTCTGCAAGAACTTGAGACGATAGCCCAGCCAGCCGGTGAGCTGCGCCGTGCCGTTCACCCCCGTGTCGTTCACCACGTAGCGGTCGAACCAGGCGACCGCATGCGACAGACCGAGCACGCCGTAGTTGATGCCGGCCTGGTACAGCTCGTCCACGTAGAACTTGTTGCGGATCAGCGCGTACACGTCGGGCGAGTAGTCGGCAAACCGCCGGGCGCGCTCCGGGCCGCCGCCCCAGTAGAGGTACATCGTCGCCAGCACGCCCAGCAGCCCTGCGCTCGTCGCGGCGAACGCCACCGTGAAGCTGAACCGGTAGGCCTCGGGCTCGTGCACGAACACGAACTCGCCCACGCCACCGGGGAAGCCGAGCGCCCTGCCGACGCTGTCGAGGGCGAGCCAGCCGGCGAGCAAGGTCAGGACTGCCAGCACGACCAGCGGCAGCGTCATGTTCGGCGGGCTCTCGTGGGCGTGCTCGTAGCGGTGGTGGTCACGGGATGGGCCGAAGAAGGTAAGCATGAACAGGCGCGCGGTGTAGATGCCCGAGAGGAACACCCACGCCAGCAGCGCGACATAGTACGGCGTGTTGCCGTGCATCACCCCTTCGAGCACCAGGTCCTTCGAGAAGAAGCCGCTGAAGACCGGCAAACCGGCGTTGGCCAGGCAGGCGATCACGAAGGTACCCATGGTGATCGGCATCTTGCGCCAGAGCCCGCCGAGGTCGCCTACCTCCTGGGTCTCCACGGCGTGGATCACCGAGCCCGCCCCAAGGAAGAGCAGCGCCTTGAAGAAGGCGTGCGTGAGCAGGTGGAACATGCCGCCGGTGAGCGCGTGCGCGCCCATCGCGACGAACATGAAGCCCAGGTTGCTGAGCGTGGAGTACGCGATGATGCGCTTGATGTCCGTCTGTGCGCAGGCGATCACCGCGGCGCCAATGGCCGTGATCATGCCGATGACCATGATGAGCGTGCCCAGGCCGGTGATGACCATGTAGGCCGGCAGCATGCGGGCCAGCAGGTAGATGCCCGCCACCACCATGGTGGCCGCGTGGATCAGGGCGGACACCGGCGTGGGGCCCTCCATCGCGTCGGGCAGCCACACGTGGAACGGGAACTGCGCCGATTTCCCCATCGCCCCCAACAGCATGAAGAGCAGCGCCACCGTCAGATAAGTGTGGCCGATCTGCCCGCTCGTCGCCGCATGCAGGACCGTCTGGATGTCGAACGTGCCGACCTTCTTCCAGAGCAGGATGACGCCGATCAGCAGCCCCACGTCGCCGACGCGCGTGGTCACGAACGCCTTCTTCGCCGCCTCGGCGGCCGACTGCCGCTCCCACCAGAAGCCGATCAGCAGGAACGAGCAGATCCCCACCAACTCCCAGGCCACGTAGAGCAGCAGCAGGTTGTCGGCCAGCACCAGCGTGCTCATCGCCGCGGTGAACAGCGCCAGCACCGTGAAGAACCAGCCGTAGCGCGAGTCTCCGTGCATGTAGCCGGTGGAGTAGACGTGCACCATCAGCGAGACGACCAGGACCGCGGCCAGCATCACGATCGCGATCGGGTCGGTGAAGAAGCCCACGCGCAGCACGAAGTTGTCGATCTTCAGCCAGGTGAAGCCCGTCGACACACCGTGGAAGTTGGGGCCGAGCCTGGTCATCAGATCGTGCAGCACGAAGAAGAACAGCACGAACGAGGCCGTGACCGCGCCGATGGCGACCCAGTCGCCCTTGCGCGGCAAGAAGTTGCGCACCAGCAGCAGCAGGGCGAAGGCACCAGCCGGTATGGCCGGCAACAGCCAGGCCGCGTTCATCCCCACCATCGTGTGTTCGCGTTACCTCGCTACCACTTCAGGATGTCGACTTCATCGACGTTGGCCGTGGTGCGTTGCCGATAGATGCGCAGGATGATCGCCAGCGCCAGCCCGACCTCGGCCGCGGCGACCGTGATGACGAAGACCGCGAACACCAAGCCCACGGCGAGCGACGGCCGATGGAACACCCCGAACGCGATGAAGTTCGTGTTCACCGCGGTCAGCATCAGCTCCACGCTCATCAGGATGGCGATCGCGTTGCGCCGGGTGAGGACGCCGTACACTCCCAGCGCAAACAGGATGCCGCTGAACACCAGAACCTGGTCGAGCGGGATCACTGCCGTTCCTCCTGCCGCGCGATGATGATCGCCCCCACCAGCGCTACGAGCAAGACGAGCGAGGCGACCTCGAACGGCACCGCGTAGGTCTGGAAGAGCGCCGTCGACATCTCGACAAAGCCCACGGGGTTGATGTGGTCCGTGTTCGTGGGGAAGACCGTCCCCACCACCGCCACGCCGATCGCCGCGGCCAGCGTCGCGCCCGCGAGCAACGCCAGCGGCTTCTGCGGCCCGTCGAGCCGGTAGGTGACCTCACGGGCGCGCGTGATCATCAGCGCGAACAGGATAAGGATGGCCACCGCCCCGCCGTAGACGAGCAACTGCACGAGCCCGATCACCTCGGCCGAGAGCAGCACGAACACTCCGGCCGTCATCAGCAGCGCGACGATCAGGCCAAGCGCCGCGCGCACGATGTCACGTGCGAAGACGGTAACGGCGGCGCCGCCGACCGCGATGGCGGCCAGCACGTAGAAGACCCACTGCTCGACGCTCACGCCGGCCCCCGACCGGCGAGCGTGCGCGCCGCCTGGACCGCCCTCGGCGGCAGCTTCTGGTTCTCCTCGCCCACGTACTCGGCCCACGGCACGATGCCGCCGGCCCGGCTCAGCGCCAGCAGCTCGTCGAGGTCCATCACCAGGTCGTGGCGGTCGTACGCCGAAAGCTCGATCCCCGTCCACGTGTTGTTCATGGCGATGGCGTCGAAGTTGCACACCTCGACACAGATGTTGCAGCGCATGCAGCGTCCGTAGTCGATCCAGAACGTATCGACGATCTTGCGCCGCTTCGACGTACCCTCGGCCTGTCGCGGGTTGTCCTTCATCGTCACCGTCATGCACTTGCACGGGCAGGCCCGTTCGCACGCCTGGCAGCCGGTGCAGTACGGTTCGTCGACCCCGTGGTCCCACAGCAGCAACGGAAAGGCCCGCTCTCGCTCGGGAATCGGCCGGTGGCTCTCCGGATACTGGCGCGTCACCGGCCGCCGCATCGTGGTCGACAACGTCGTCAGCATCGACCTAAGCACCCCGAGCATACTGGAGCCTCCGATCGCGGACGGCCTGCGCGTCCCGCGGGCGCCGCGCCGCGCGGCGCACTGCCACGGCCGTCGCCGCGGTCGCGCCGACCAGCAGCGCGCCGCTGAACACGAGCAGCAGGATGTCTGGCCAGCGGTACACGAGCACCAGCCCGTTGAAGAAGAGCTGCGCCACCGTCACTGGGATGAGCACCTTCCAGCAGTAGGACATCAACTGGTCGATGCGCAGGCGCGGGAAAGTAGCCCGCACCCAGAAGATCATCAGGATCATGAACGACGTCTTCACCAGGATCAGGATGAGCTGCAGCCAGCCGGGCGGGTTGCTGCCGAACGGCCAGATGTAGCCGCCCAGGAACAGGTCCGCGCCCAGCGCCGACAGCACGAACAGGCTCGAGTACTCGGCGAGCTGGAAAAACGACCAGCGAATGCCCGAGTACTCCACCGTTGGGCCGCCCACCACCTCGGACTCGGCCACCGGAATGTCGAACGGCGTCCGGTTCATCTCCGCCAGCCCGGCGATGATGAACACGACGAACGCCAGCGGCTGCCAGACGATGTAGGGCACCACGTCCTGCCGCTCGGTGATGACACGGATGTCGAGCGAGCTCGCCACCATCGCCACCCCCAGCACCGTCAGCACGAGCGGCACCTCGTACGAGATCATCTGCGCCGCGGCGCGCACGCCGCCGAGCAGCGCGTACTTGTTGTCGCTCCCCCAGCCGGCCATGATGAAGCCCACGATGTTCAGCGACGATACGGCTACGATGTAGAAAAGGCCGAGCGAGAGGAAGCGCACCCCCAGGTCGCGCGTGAACGGCACCGCCACGAAGGTCAGGAAGACCGGAACGAAGACCATGAACGGCGCCAGCTCGAAGACCCAGCGGTCCGCCGTGGTGGGGCGCAGGTCCTCCTTCAGCACCAGCTTGAGCGCGTCGGCCACGCCCTGCAGCAAGCCCGCGGGCCCCGTGCGCGTGGGGCCGAGCCGCTGCTGCACGCGCGCGATCACCTTGCGCTCGGCGTACGTCAGGAAGATCACCACCACCGTCATGACGCCGGCGATGACCGCCAGCCGCAGGATGGCGTCGAGCCAGGCGATGCCGAACCAGTAACCGAGCACCGGCATCATCGGTCCACCTCAGACAACACCAGGTCGATGGAGCCCAGGATCACCACGCTGTCGGCGACGTACTCTCCGACCGTCATCTCGCGCAGCGCCTGCAGGTTCGTGAAACATGGCGACTTGACCCTGCATCGCCACGGATGGTTGCCACCCCGAGACACCAGGTACACGCCGTATTCGCCGCGCGCGCTCTCGACCGGCACGTAGACCTCGCCGGCCGGCAGCCGCAACATGCGCGGCATCTTCTCCGGCATGATCGGCCCGCTCTTCGGCATCTGGTCGAGCGCCTGCTCGACGATGCGGACCGCTTGCCGCATCTCCTCCAGCCGCACCATGTAGCGGTCGTAGCAATCGCCGAACTCGCCCACCGGCACGTCGAAGTCGAACCGATCGTAGACCGAGTACGGCTCGTCCTTGCGCACATCCCACCTGACGCCCGTCGAGCGCAGCACCGGACCGGACAGGCCGTACTCGATGGCGCGTTCCGCCGAGATCTCGCCCACGTGCCGGGTGCGGGCGATGAAGATCTCGTTCCTGGTCAGCAGACCATTGATGTCGTTGATGCCACGCTTCAGCTCCTGCAGGAGCGCCCGCGCCTTCTCCTCGAAGCCGTCCATCACCTCCCAGGCAAGGCCGCCGACGCGGAAGTAGCTGTACATCATCCGTTCGCCGGTCAGCTCCTCGAAGAAGCGGTAGACGCGCTCGCGCTCGCGGAACCCATAGATGAAGCTCGTGCCGAACACGCCCACGTCGGTGCCATACGCGCCCATGAACATGAAGTGGCTGGCGATACGGTTCAGCTCGACGCAGATCACGCGGACGTACTCGGCCCGTTCGGGCACCACGAAGCCACCCAGCTTCTCGGCCGCCATCACGTAGGATTGCTCGGCCGGGAACTGAGCCAGGTACTCCGTGCGGTCTTGGATGCCGATCCCCTGCCGATAGTCCTGGTTCTCGAGCAGCTTCTCCGCCCCGCGATGCAGGTAGCCAACCACGGCGTCCAGGTCGCGCACCAGCTCGCCGTCGACCGTCAGCACCATGCGGAAGACGCCGTGGGTGCTCGGGTGTTGCGGCCCGACATTGATGTTGATGTCGATGGTGTCGAAATCCGCGACCACCGCCCGCACCCGCCTCAGAAGACGTCCACGCCCTGGAACAGCTCGATGTCCGCCAGGGGGTGCGCCTTGAGCAAAGGATGGATCGTCATGTCCTCGTCCAGCAGGAGGTTGCGCGGGTCCGGATGGCCGACGAACTCCACGCCGAACATCTCGCGCGTCTCGCGCTCGTGCCAGTTCGCGCCCGGCCAGAACGGGGTGATCGCCTCGACCCAGCAATCGTCGGCGGGAGCGACGGTCTTGATGGCGACGTTCTGTTTGGTTCGCATGTTCAGCAGGTGATACACGACCTCGATGCCCTGCGCTTCCAGGTCGACTCCGCACAGGTTGCGCAGGTAGTCGAAGCCGAGCGACGGGTCTTCCTTGCAGCCACGCAGCACCCGCGCCGCATCCTTGCGATCCACACTCAGGATCGCCTGGCCGGCGGCGTTGCGGCCCGCCTGGAACGTCACGTCGGGGAACGACCGCTGGAAAAGCTCAGGGACGCCGTCATCGACCTCCGCGGAGGGGGACGACTGAGCGCTCTCCTCCGCCATCAGCGTCCTACCTCCCCGCGTTCCAACATGATCTTCTTCTGCAGTGCGATGAAGCCGTCGATCAGCGCCTCCGGACGCGGCGGGCAGCCGGGGACATAGACGTCGACCGGGATCACCTTGTCCACACCCTGCAGGACACGGTCGTAGGTCGTGTACGGCCCGCCGTTGGTCGCGCAGGCGCCCATCGAGATCACCCACTTCGGGCTGGGCATCTGCTCGTACAGCAGCCGCACCGCCGGCGCCATCTTCTTCGTCACCGTGCCCGCCACGATCATCACGTCCGACTGCCGCGGCGACGGCCAGGGCACGATGCCAAAGCGGTCGAGGTCGTGATCCGACATGTATGAGCCGATCATCTCGATGGCGCAGCACGCCAGGCCGAACGTCATCGGCCAGAGCGACGACTTGCGGGCAAGCGCGAAGACGAAGTCGGCCGGCACCTGCATCACGCCGGGCAGGACCTGCCGGTACAACGCCTTCCCTTGCCCGAGCTTCGTCGGCCGCAACCGCTCGACCTCGGGCGTGAAGTCGGGGACGTAACGCGGCGCCACCTCGGGCGGCACGGCCGGCTCCGTGGCTGGCGCCGCCGGAGCCGTGGTCGTCTCCACCTCGGCAGCGAGCGCGCTGTCCTTCACCTTGCTCAGCTCCACCGCAGGACTCCTTTCTTCCACGCGTAGGCGAGCCCGCCCATCAGGATCGCGAGGAAGAGAGTCATCTCCCAGAACGCGAACGCTCCGATGGAGCGGAAGACGACCGCCCACGGGAACAGGAAAGCCGCTTCGACGTCGAAAAGCAGGAAGAGAATGGCGAACAGATAGTAGCGGACGTGGATGTTGCCTTCAGCACGGCCGATGGGCAGCATGCCGCACTCGTAGGACGTGCCCTTCATGCGGCCGGGGTCGCGCGGTGCGAGCAGCCGGTTGCCGACCAGCGCCACGGCCACCAGCAGCGTGCCGATGATGCTGCCGAACAATACAGCAACCCAGTTCGCGAACAGGCTCGACACGGCCCTGCCCTTACCGGTGCTGCCGGGTCCCCGCGGCGTTCCGAGGGCTCCGCGCGTCTGTCCAGCCTCACAGGAGGCGGGTCACCCTGGCGCAGTCGAACCGTAGCACCGGCCCTTCGTGACGTCAATCGCAATCCGAGGCCGCCGGGCCTCGCCTCCCCCGCCCCCCATCTCCGATTTCCAATCCCAAGTCTCAAATCCCGGATCGCTGTCCGCCGCCGTCGTATACTGCCCGCGTCATTCGCCAGGCAGCTCTTGATGGAGGGGACCCGATGGCTTCCGACACCGTGCTCGTGCGCGACGACGGCGCCGTCCGCAGCATCACGCTCAACCGCCCGGACGTACTCAACAGCTTCAACGACGAGATGGGCCAGGCACTGCTCGAAGCCCTGCGTGAGGCCGCCGGCTCCCCCGCGGTCCGGGCGCTGGTCCTCACCGGCGCGGGCCGCGGCTTCTCCGCCGGCGAGGACCTGGCACCACTGCGGGGCGCCTACGAGCGCGGCGAGGCGCCAGACCTCGGGGCCACGCTCAGCGGACGCTACAACCCGACGATCCAGTTGCTGCGCACGATGCCGAAGCCGGCAGTTGCCGCCGTCAACGGCGTGGCCGCCGGCGCCGGAGTCGCCCTGGCGCTGGCCTGCGACATCCGTCTGGCGGCCGAGAGCGCCCGTTTCGTCCAAGCTTTCGTGCGTGTCGGGCTCGTCCCGGACGCGGGCAGCACCTACCTCATCCCGCGCCTCATCGGCTGGGCGCGTACCTTCCACTGGTGCGCCACCGGCGCGACCGTCGAGGCCGCCGAGGCCGAACGCTGGGGCCTGATCAACCGCGTGGTGCCCGCCGACCGGCTGCTGGACGAGGCATCGCAGGTCGCCCACCAGATCGCCGAGCTCCCTTCGGACTCGCTGGCCGAGCTCAAGCGGTTGCTCGCTGCCGGCGAGGAGAACACGCTCGAGGTCCAGCTCGGCCTCGAAGCCGCCACCCAGGGAAAGCTCGGCCGAGGCGCCAACCACATGGAGGGCGTGCGCGCGTTCTTCGAGCGGCGGCCAGCGCGCTTCTTCTGACCCACCGTCAGCGTGCCCGCCCGCCCGCGGCCCGTCCGCCTCGCGTGGACGCCAACGGCAGCACGACCAGCAGCGCGACGGCCACGAAAGCCGCACCCCACAGCCAGCCTCCGAGCACGTCCACGGGCCAGTGCGCACCGACGAGCACGCGCGCCCAGCCGGCCGCGACCGCCCACAGCAGGCAGGCGCCGACGGCCAACGTCCGCCAGGCCGTCGAGCGGATGTGGCGCGCGGCCACCCACGCCAGCGCCAGCCCCAGCACGGTCGCCGCAGTCGCGTGCCCGCTTGGGAAGCCATAGCCCGTCGCGTGTTCCACTACTCGCACGCCGAATCCCGGCCGCGCACCGCCGACGAACTCCTTCAGCGGCTCGGTCAGCAGCCGCAAGAGCTCCGCCCACAGCAGGACGGCACCTTCCGCTACCAGCCGCGCCATCGCGAGCGCCAGGATGACGCCGCCCACCAGGGGGAGCTGGATCGCCGGTCCTCCCACGCGATTGATCCAGCGGGCGACATCGAGCCAGGGCTGAGCGGGCAGCTCCTGAACGCGGTGCACGAGCCAGAGCTCACTCGGCCAGGGCGAGCCGTGCAGGCGCACGGCCAGCGTAAGCGCCGCGGCGGCGAGCAGCAGCGCACCCGGAACCCACGGCCGCAAGCGCATACGAAGAGTATGCCGGAGCGCGCGATTGCGCTCCACCGGCCGCCCGCGCCGCGGCCGCGCTGGGCAGGGTCGCGCAGCCGGGCCGCCGTGTTCAGTGAGCGTGCGCCGCGTCAGCCGGCCGTCTCGCGGTAAAGCTCATAGCGCAGCGTGCCGTCGACGAACGGCATCTCGCCGGCGACGCGCGCGTACTCGCGGTCGCCCGCCAGCCGTTCCTCCTCTGCCTGCAGCTCCGCCAGCTCCCGATAGGGGTAGATGAGACGCACCGAGTTCATCTCGCCCGCGAGGGCGTGCCAGGCGCGCGGCACCACATACCCGTGCTCGCGCCGGAATGCCCGGTAGAGCTCCACCGCCTCGAGGAAGTCGGCGAAGCGTCCCAGGGTGATGCGGCCCGTGACGTGCAGCTCGAACGGCATGTCATCCCTCCTCGCGCGCCGGTTCCCGCCGGCGCCCGTGGTGGGATGGTGCGCCGTCCGGCAGCGAACAGGAAGCGACCAGCGGTGGCAGCGCTAGCAGGCCGCTGAAAAGGGGAGTCCAGACAGGCTTGGCCCCTCCGGCGCGGGCCTGGTGTACAGACCGGAAGGGGGCAGGGCGAACGGTCGAAGGAGATTCTCCAGCACGCTGCTGCTAGCTCTTGCGCGGCAGCAGCTCGCATGCGGCCATGCCGAGCCGCGCCGAGACCGCGGCGAGCGCGATCATGACAACTGCCGACATCGGGTTCCCGGTCCGCGCGGCGACCACGGCCGTCAGGCCCACGACCAGCGTTAGCTCCCACATGACCGCCACCAGCATGACGACGGCTATCTGCCAGAGGAAGCTCGCGAAATGCATCGACCGCCCTCGGAGCGAGGCTGCCAACGCAGCATAGTGACCGGCTAGTCGGTATGCAATACGACACTACTTTGTCAAACCACAACCTTACCCGATGCTCGGGCTGCGCCCGCGAGAGCCCAAGCCCCAGCCGCTCGGTCCCCAGCAAACGAGCGGCCCCCAGAACTGGTCCGGCGTGGAGCCCATGGCAGCACGCGCAACGCGGCAACCGCCTCAGCGCTCGTGCGCACGGCAGACCGCTCAGTGCGCTTCCACCGGGTCCGCGGCCCGCCCTGCCGCCGCGCCCGCTGGTCAGACGGCGAGCCCCAGGCGTTTCGCCACTGCCAACAGGGCGGCATCGAGCACGGCGTCCGGCGCGGCCGTCCCATCGACGAGCACACACCTGTCGGGCTCGGCCGCCGCGATCGCGAGGAACCCCTCGCGAACACGCCGGTGGAACTCCAGGTCCTCTCCGCCGATGCGATCCGGCTCTTCGCCCGCCAACCGCCCCAGTCCTACCTCGGGTGGCACATCGAGCACGAGCGTGAGCGCGGGTCGTCCTTCCTGCGAAGGACCCACCGCCCCGTCCACCGCGCAGCGGACGAGCTGCGCGCTCAGCCCCCGGCCGTGCTGCTGGTAAGCGACCGTCGAATCGGAGAAGCGGTCCACCAGCACCAGCGCCGAGCGCGCGAGCGCCGGGCGGACGACCTCGTCGAGGAGCTGGGCGCGGGCTGCGGCGAACAGGAAGAGCTCGGCACGCGGGCCGATCAGGGGTCCGCCGAAGCTAGGCCCGAGCAGCAGGGCGCGCAGCCGCTCACCGAGCGCGGTGCCGCCCGGCTCGCGCAGCACCACCACCTCGCGCCCGGGGCCCCCGCCTTCGCGGGCGCGGGCCAAGCGCTCGCTGAGCGCCGACACCAGCGTGCTCTTGCCCGCTCCCTCGCCTCCCTCGATGGTGATGAGGAAACCGCGCGCTTCGTTCATGACGTCAGGCTAGCGGAGGGCAGGTCCGAGCGGTATCGGGACGGAGCGCGGACGCGAGATCTGAGATTGGAGATCCGGGGCGGCCTCAGAAAGGCGCCATGTCGCCCTCGTCGCGCCCGATGAGCACGCGCCGGTACGGCTCACGGCCGCGGCTGCGCGAGGCGAGGTTGTAGCGTTGCGCGATCTGGTGCTGCAGCCGCCGGATGTACGAGTTCTGCGGCGAGAGCTCCACAAGCTGCTCGTTCCCCTGCAGCACCTCGCCCACCGCCTCTTCGGCCTCCTGCATGGCCGCGGTGACGGGGTCCACCTCCGCGCCGCCGGGCTGCTGCCGCATCGACAGCAGCACCTGCTCCATCTGGATGACCGTGTTGCTCTTCAGCACGTAGATGGGGATGCCGCGCGCCTCGGCGTCACGCAGCGTCTGCGGCTTGCGCCGGTAGTACGAGCGGAGCGTTAGCACGGCCTCGGCGCCTTCCAGCGCGTCGATCAGAGACACGTCGGCGCGCAGGTCCTTCACGGCCTGCTGCAGCCGGTTGCGCGAGATCCCGAACGGGTACACACGCCGTGGGAAACCGCCCTCGGGCTCCGGCCGCGCGCCACCCAGCTCGGCACGCGCCGCGTAGCCGTTGGTGCGGGTCGGCAGCCCGCCGACCATGCCGGGCTCGCGCCGCCCGCGCCGCCCGCCCGCCAGGCCGGCGCGCTGCGCGACGCGGATCGCGCCGGCCTCGTCCAGCTCGCGGACCTCGGCCTGCACGTCGTAGCCGCGCAGCGTCGCATCCACCGTCTCGCCCACGTCGGGATGCACGGCCACTCGCTGCCAGCTCTGGATCTCCACGCACACGTCGAAGGTGGGCGGCGCCTTGCGCTCCAGAATCGACTTCTGCGTGCCGCGCCGCCGCGCCTCCTCGTCCGATAGCGTGACGGACTGGATGCCGCCGATGAGATCGCTGAGGGTGGGGTTCATCATCAGGTTCTCGAGCGTGTTGCCGTGCGCCGTGCCCACGAGCTGCACACCGCGCTCCGCGATGGTGCGCGCCGCCTGCGCCTCGAGCTCCGTTCCGATCTCGTCGATGACGATGACCTCCGGCATGTGGTTCTCGACCGCCTCGATCATCACCGCGTGCTGCATCGTCGGTGTGGGCACCTGCATGCGTCGCGCCCGCCCGATCGCCGGGTGGGGGATGTCGCCGTCGCCCGCGATCTCGTTCGACGTATCGACGATGATCACACGCTTTTCCAGGTCGTCGGCCAACACGCGCGCCACCTCGCGCAGCATCGTCGTCTTGCCGACACCCGGACGACCCACCAGCAGGATGCTCTGCCCGCTCTCCACCAGGTCGCGGATGATCCCGATGGTGCCGTACACGGCCCGACCGACGCGGCACGTCAGCCCCACGATCCGCCCGCGTCGGTTGCGCAGGCAGGAGATGCGGTGCAGCGTCCGCTCGATCCCGGCGCGGTTATCGTCGCCGAACTCGCCGATACGCCCGACCACGTAGTCGAGGTGCTCGTCCGTTATGTCGATATCGGACAGCACCACCTCGTGCGATGGGAAGCGCGCCTCCGGCGGCCGACCCAGGTCCATCACCACTTCGAGCAGATCGGAGCGATCGGGCAGGGCAACGAGCGGCCGGACGATGTGCGCGGGGAGCGCATGGAGAAGCGCCTCGAGGTCGTCAGTGATGGTCCGTTGCAAGTGGGAGGATCCGCCTTGAGCGGGGCGCGCGCCGCCCGCTATCATCGCACCCCCATGATAGGCCGTTTCTGGCCACGTTTCACCGGCGCCGGCCGGAGCGCCGACACGGTGACCGTGAGCCGCCGCACCAGCCGCACGTAGTGCGCAAGCGGCTCGAATCCCAGGCACACGAGCGCCCGCGCCACGTGCGGCGCATATTCCTGCGCCAACGCCAGCAGTTCACCGCTGCCCGCCATGCCGCCGCTCAGCGCACGGGCGACCAGGCCCGGCAGATCGTCGGCCGCCTCGGCGCGCGCTGCCAGGTCCAGCAGGCGGGCACGCCCCCGGTCGGCAACGCCGAGCCGTGCCACCGCCACGCCTTCACGCTCCGCGATCCACTCCCGCCCGCGCCGGCCCAGCGGGCGCGTCCGCTCCAGGCTGTTCCACTCGTCGTAGCTGAGCGCCTCCAGCCGGCGTGTTTCCTCCGGCGTGGCCGCAAGGTAGAGCTGATAGCACGAGTAGCGGTCGGCGTCGGTCGACAGCCGCCAGTCGAGCGCGGACGTCGCCTGGGCGCACGGCAGGTCCTTGGCGCGCACCCAGAGGGTCTCGGCGGCCGCTCGCACGTAGCCGCAGGTGGTCAGTGCGGCCGCCAGCGGGCTCTCGGCGTCGACACGCACCATCACCCGCCCGACGCGCGACTGCAGCGCGGCCTGGAGCAGCGGGCCGTCCAGCCGCATCGCAACCGTGGCCGGGTTCTCCGAGGCGGCGATCAGCAGGTCCACCTCCCACAGACCGGCGCCGCGCCGGCGGGCCGAGGCGATGCCGCGCAGCGTCTGGCCGTCGAGCGCCATCCAGCTACGGCGGTTGGAGGCGAACGGCAGCGCCCACTCGAGCGCGTGCTCGAGCGGATTGGGCGTGGCGGGTGGCAGGCCGATGCGCTCGAAAGGACGCGCCTCGTTCGGGTACACGCGGCCGTCCAGCGTCACCAGCGCCACCAGGTCGATGGGCCGGAGTGAACGCGTAGTGTGCACTGCGGCTCAATTATCGACCCTGGTGGCGCTTTCCGCGCGTCGATGCCCGCCCGAGGTCAGGAGACCGGGCCGCCTCGCCCGCTGGAGCCACGGCGGATGCCCGTCACGCGTCGGCTCAGCCGCTCGCGGGCCCGCGCCGCATGCGCCAGCGGTGCAGCGCCACTCCCGCCCACACGAACTCCGCGACCCCGAACGGCCAGGCCCCTTGGAGGAAACCATAGACCGATGACGCGAGGCATGCTGCGGCGAACGCCAGTACGAAAACGGCCGAGCGCCCCTCCAGGGCGTAGAAGACGAGCATGGCCGTGACCGCCGCCGCGCCGAAGGCCATCAGCGGATTCACTGGCAGCGGTTCCCCCGGGACCGCCCCGCTCAGACCGGCACGGGCAGGTCGATGCGGTGTTTGCCCAGCTCCTGGGCGATCGCCTCCCGCACCCGCTCGTCCGGCTCGACCAGCGGCAGCCGCGGCGCCCCCACCCGGAAGCCAAGGTGGTTCAGCGCGAACTTGACCGGGATCGGGTTCGTCACCAGGGAAAGCGCCTGGAACAGCGGCAGCAGCTCACGGTGCCTGGCCGCCGCTTCGTCCACCTGGCCCCCGCGATACGCCTGGATCATGCCGGCGATCTGCGTCCCGACCAGGTGCGAGGCCACACTGATGACGCCGTAGGCTCCGACCGAGAGCATCGGCAGGAGCCGCGCATCGTCGCCGTACCAGATTCGGAACCCGTCGCGTGCGCCCGCGATGATCTGCGCGACCTGCTCCAGCTCGCCGCACTCCTTGATGCCCACGATGTTCGGGATGCGGCTGAGGCGCAGCGCCGTCTCCGCCGACATATTGACGCCGGTACGCGACGGGATGTTGTACAGGATGCAAGGCTTCTTCACCGCCCGGGCGACGGCTTCGAAGTGGCGAAAGATCCCCTCCTGCGGCGGCTTATTGTAGTACGGCACCACCAGCAGATGGCCGTCCACCCCAATCTCCTCGGCCTCGCGCGCAAGCTGGACCGAGTCCGCCGTGCAGTTGTCGCCGGAGTTGGCGATGACCGGCGCTCGGCCGCCCACCGAGCGCTTGACCTCGGCGAAGAGCCGCCACTTCTCCTTGGTGGAGATCGTCGGCGCCTCACCCGTGGTGCCACATACGACGAGGCCGTCCGAGCCGGAGTCGAGCAAGGCGTGCGCCAGCCGCTTCGCCTGCTCGAAGTCGATGTTGCCCTCCGCATCGAAGGGCGTCACCATCGCCGTCAAGACCGGTCCGAGCTCGTCCATCGCGCCACCCTCCGTCCGCGCTTAGCGCAGCCCGCGGGCGATCACCGCCTCCGCGATCTGCACCATGTTCGTCGCGGCACCCTTGCGCAGGTTGTCCACCACCGCCCAGAACGCGATCCCGTGATCGAACGCCGGGTCGCGGCGGATGCGCCCCACCAGCACTCCATCGCCCCCCGCGACATCGAGCGCCGTGGGGAAGATCCCGGCCGCCGGCTCATCCATCAGCGTCACGCCCGGCATCGCGGCCACGAGCCGGCGAGCCTCGGCCACCTCCAGCGCGCCGCCCAGCTCCACGTGCGCCGCCACGCTGTGACCGACGGCCAGCGGCACGCGCGCGCACGTCGCGCTCACCAGCAGATGCGGAGCGTGCAGGATCTTGCGCGACTCCGCGGCGACCTTGTGCTCCTCCTTGGTGAAGCCGTCCTCCTGGAACGCGTCCACCACCGGCAGCACGTTCTCGTCGATGCGCCGCGGGTAGACGGCGGCCGCGGGCAGCGGCTCGCCCAGCACGCGCGCCCGCTGCTGCGCTTCCAGCTCGCGCACCGCCGCGCCGCCCGTGCCGGACACGGATTGGTAGGTCACCGCCACGACCCGGCGCACGCCGACCGCGCGCTGCAGTGGCGCGAGCGCCATCACCAGCGGCGTGGTGGAGCAGTTCGGCTGACTGATGATGCCGCGGTGCGCGGCCACATCGTCGCCGTTGATCTCGGGGATGACGAGCGGCACGTGCGCCTCGAGCCGGAAAGCGGACGAGTCGTCGATGGCGATGGCGCCCGCGCCGGCAGCCGCCGGGCACCAGCGCCGCGAGACGTCGCCGCCGGCCGAGACGAAGACGAAGTCCGCGCCCTCGAGTGCCTCCTCGCCGGAGGCCGCCACCGTCCAGTCACGGCCGTAGGCCGAGATGCGCGTGCCGGCCGAGCGGGACGTGGCCACCAGCCGGAGCTCGCCGGCGGGAAAGCCCCTTGCCTCCATCACGCGCAGCAGCGTGCGGCCGACGACACCCGTAGCGCCGACGATGACGACGGTGTACTGACGCTGTGGCATGAACGCGCTCCGCCGCGGAGTCGGTTTGTTTATGGTACCCGGCCGGCCGCGCGACCGTCTACGCGCCGCCCCGGTCCGGTGGCTGCGCCTCGGGCTGCGCCGACGAAAGCGCGGCCAACGCCTCCTGCACCAGCTCGCGGTCGTCCTCGTGCGCGAGCAGTGCGAGCGCATCCTCGGGGGAGACGTAGCGCGCGCGGCGGAAGAACCCCCGCTCTGCCCGCGGCCCCTCCGGCCCGCCTTCCATCAGGAACCAGTACACCGTCTTGTGGCGCTCGCTCGCTCCCGAGCGGAAGCGATAGTTGCTCGCGCCGATGAACCGCTCGACGCGCGCGTTCACGCCCGCCTCCTCGCGCACCTCGCGCGTCGCCGCGTCGGGGAAGTCCTCGCCGCGCTCCACGTGTCCCTTGGGCAGCACCCAGCGGCCGTCCCTCCGCTGGAGGATCAGCACTTGGCCGGTGCGCATCACGACGCCGCCGGCGCTCGTCTCGCGGATCTTCACCGCCCACCTCCGCGCTCCCGGCGGTCCGCCCGGGGCGGACGGGCCAACGCTCGTCTCTTGGCTCCCAGGATACGACCGCGACCGCGAATGCGCTTGCGCCGGCCCCGGCCCCTTGCGACACTCGCAGCGACGGTCCGCCGAGAGCGGACGAGCGAACCCCGCCAGCCGCCTGCCTGCAGCAGGCAGGAGGGGAACCGCACCATGGAAAGTGAGCCGCAGACCACGCCGGCGGCTGCCGCGGCGGAAGGGCCCGAGCTCCGGCCCTTCCGGGCGGACGACGCGCGTGTCGTCTTCGGGCTGCTACGCGCGGCTCAGGCCCGTGACGGCAGCCGCGTCGGCCGTCCGACATGGCACGACGACGCCGCCGTGCTGGCGGACTACCGCCTCACCGGAGTCGATCCGGCGACGGCGTTGCGAGTGGCGGAGCACGACGGCAGGATCATCGCCTTCGCCGGATACAACCGCGCGCCCTGGGACCCCGACGCGTGGCTGTGCGGCCCGGTCGTCGCGCCGGAGGCCCGTCACGCCGGCCGCGGGGCATCACTGCTCCAGTGGGCCGTGTCCGCCGCGCGGGATGGCGGAGCCACGGGCGTCCGCGCTCAGACGGCGGCCGCCAACGCCGAGGCGCGTGCGCTGCTCGAGTCGGCCGGGTTCGCCTACCGCGCGCCCGTCCAGCGCTTGCGCGCGGCACGCAACGAGTTCCGGCCGGCGCCGTCCCGGCGCGACCTCGCGGTGCGGCGCGTTTTCGACCCCGCGGGCGCGCGGGCCGCGTGGGCCGTCCACCGTGAGGTGCTTCCCGATCTCCCCTGCTCCGAGGAGGCATTCGCCTACTGGGCCGCGCACCCCAGCTTTCACTTGCTCTTCTTCGCGGAGGCCGCCGGCCGGCCGGCTGGAACGGTCCTGGTGGACGACGACGGCTCCGGCGAGGTGTGGCTGCGGAGGCTGGCTGTCCGTCCGGAGGCGCGCGACGGCGGCATAGCCCACGCGCTGCTCTCGCGCGCTCTCAGCCTGACCTTGCTGCGCAACACCATCTTCGGCGTCAGCGTGGAGGTCGACGTCGAGGATCTGCAGGCCCTCGACCTCTACGCCGAGCTGGGCTTCCGCCTCCACGCGGTCCTGGAAGAGTACCGCCTCGCTCTCTGACTCCAGCGCAAGCCCCCGCCCGCTGCTTGCCCCACCGTGGACACGCGTTGGGGTGTGTCCCTACGATCGTGGTGCCCCAGCCGCCCACAGGAGGACGCGCAATGAGCCGACTCGCCGAGCTGATCCGCCGCGCCGCGCGCGACGAGACCCCGCCGATGGGTTTCGCCGCGCGGGCCAACTGGAAGCCCGCGCCGCGCATGCTGACCGTCGCCACCGGGCCGGCCGAAGACGCCGATCTGCTGCTGCTTGCCGCTCCGGCGTCCGCCAAGCAGCAGACGCCCTGGGGCGTGACCGTGCGCGACGCCGCCGGCTATCGGGCCGCCCGTGAGGCAGGAGCCGATTTCGTCTGCTTCGCCATGGACGACCTGCCGGCTCAGGTCCTGCTCGACGAGGAGCCGGGAAGGGTCCTCGTGCTGGATCAGGACACGCCGGACGCGCTGCTGCGCATGGTGGAAGGGCTGGGCGTGGATGCGTGCTACGTGGAGCGCGCGGATGGGCCGCTCACCGTTCGGGCGGCGGCCGAGCTGCGGCGCATCGCCGGGCTCACCCGCCGCCCGCTGCTGCTGCCGGCGACGGTCGCACCGGACACGGGCGAGCTGGGCGCGGCGCGGGAATGTGGCGTGGTCGGCCTGGTGGTGCCGCCCGTCACGGCCGCCGCGGTGCGCGAACGCATCGCCGCCGTTCCCGCGCGCAAGCCACGCCGCGAGGAACGGCCGATGGCCGTCCTGCCGCACGCCGGCTTTGCGCCCGCAAACGAAGAAGAGGAGGACGACGAGGATCGCCTACGTTGACGTGAGGGTGAGGGAGCACTACCATACCGCCAGCTTCCGCACCGCCGAGGTGGTCCATGGGTGACCGCGACTGGCAGGCCACGATGCAGATCGGCGAGGTCGCCGAGCGCACCGGCGTCACGCAGCGCACGCTGCGCTTCTACGAGGAGAAGGGCGTGCTCAAGCCGCCCACTCGCATGGAGGGCGGATTCCGCCTCTACAACGAAGACGACGTCCGCCGCGTCGAGCACGTCAAGCGGCTCCAGCAGTTGCTTGGCTTCACCCTCGCCGAGATCAAGGAGATGGTCGACAGCGAGGAGGCGCTCGACCAGCTCCGGCAGGAATACCGCCCCGACGCCGAGCTGAGCGTCAAGTACCAGCAGCTCATGCGCGCGTTCCAACTGACCGAGCGCCAATACTCCATCGTCCGGCAGAAGGTCGACGCGCTGGCTGCCATGCGTGACGAACTGGAAACGAAGCTGGCCAAGCTGCGCGCCTGGCGAACCCAGATCGAGGAGCGCCTCCGCGCGGCCGCCAGCTCGCCCTAGGGGCAGCGCGCCGTTACATGAAGTAGCGCAGCTCGTTCTGATGCCCCTCGGCCGACTCCTCCGGCTCCGGGGGCGTATCCAGGCCGCGCTTGCGCCGGTAGAGGTAGCCGATGCCCGCCACCCCGCATGCCACGATGACGGTCACCAGCGTCCAGATGCCGACCGCGGTTGCGCTCACCTCGCCCGCCAAGAACTGCACGAAGACAACCCCCCTCGCGCGGACCGACCATGTCGGCCCCGCCATGGTCCGCCCGCATCCTAGCATTGGCGGGCCGCAGGCCCAACCTCACGCCGCAGGCGACCCATCACATGGCGAGAGTTGTTATGTCCTGTTCGGTCGCGCGCCGGCGCCCGGGCCCGCCATGCATCGCTTCCAGCCTCACGGCACGATGCTCCACTCCCGTGGCAGCCGGTAGCTGAACGTCCGCCCCTGTGGCAGTCCCTCCGGGCCGACTACCCGCGCGCGACCCACCCGTGGGACGTCGCGGTAGGTGTTGGCGATCTGGACGATGCGGCGATTCACCAGGTTGAACACGAGCCCGCCGCTGCGGGCGGGGCGCAAGCTCGCCTCCCGAGTCAGCTCATCGACCACCCGGAAGACAGGTTGCTCCTCGTTGTCCAGTCGAACCAGAGCCGCGCGGATGGCATCGTAGCGACCGGGGGTGTTGCGCTCATCGAAGATCGCGAGGCCATTGAGCACAGGCTCGCGCAGCGGGGCGTAGTAGGGCGAAGCGAGCTCGAGCAGCTCGCCCACGGTGCGGGCGCCGCCCGCGCAGGCGGCGAGCAGCGCATCCAACGCGTCGCCGTAAGAGACGAAAGACACGCCGCCGAAGCGGTCGATCACCGTATAGCGCAGCAGGAACACGACGCGACTCCTGGAGTTCCTGAGTCCAGTGTGACAAGGGCGCGGGGAGGCCGTCAAACCATGATTTGACACCGCGAAGCCGGCCCACCTAGACTAGGTAGCCGGACGCCACGAAGGAGCAGGCCGTGCCAAAGCGCACCTACCAGCCCAAGAGAATCCCCCGCAAGCGGGAGCACGGCTTCCTGGCGCGCATGGCGAGGCGCGCCGGGCGCCTCGTATTGAAGCGCCGACGACTGAAGGGTCGCCATCGCCTCACTGTCTGAACGCCGTCGGCGCGATGCCACGTCGGATGCGCCTGCGGTCGCGCAAGGAATTCGAACGAGTTTACCGGTCAGGACGCGCATGGTCGAGCCGGCTACTGGTCTTCCGGGTGCTACCCAACGACTTGGGGCACCCGAGGTACGGGCTGGCCGTGGGACGCACGGTCGGCACCGCCGTCGTGCGCAATCGTGTTCGCCGGCGGCTGCGCGAGCTGCTCCGCCGGCTCCCACCCAACCAGGGGCTGGACGTGGTGGTCACGGCGCGCAGGGTGGCGGCCGAGGCGAGCTTTCACGACCTCCGGGTGGCCACCGAGCAGCTCGCGCGACGCAGCGGGCTGCTCGTCGAACCCGGCTCGTACAGCGCCTCGTGACGCGCGCCATTCGCGGCTACCAGCGCCGCTGGTCGGGCCGCCTGGGCGGCGTCTGCCGTTACCAGCCGTCCTGCTCCCAGTACGCCCTCGAAGCTGTGACCCGCCGGGGCGCGCTCGTCGGCCTCCTCCTCGCCGCCTGGCGCATCCTCCGCTGCAACCCGTTCAGCCGCGGCGGCTACGACCCGGTCCCATGAGGTTTCACGTGAAACGTCCCCACTGGTCACACCTGCTGGCGGCTGCCGCCCTCGCCTTCGCCCTCTCGCTGGCCGCCTGCACCGGCGTAACCAACCCCGATGGCTGGGCCGCCCCCGTCTTCGGACCGGACAACGTCGCCTACCTCCAGCTCAAGCCCGGCGTGCTCACCGCCCTCTCCCTCACCGACCACAAAGAGCTCTGGGCCTTCCCCGACCCCGGCAACGCCCAACAGAAGAAGCTCCACCTCGGCGGCTTCTACGCCACGCCCGCGCTCGACGCCCAGCACAACCGCCTCTACCTCGCCGCGTTCGACGGCGACGTCTACGCCCTCGACATCAGCCCATCCGCCACCACCCGCCTCCTCTGGACCCGTGACCTGGCCAGCCCCATCGTTGGCGGCATCATCCTCAACGGCGACCGCCTCTACACCTGCACCCGCGCCGGTCGCTGCGCCGCCCTCAGCCCCGACAACGGCACCATCCTGGCCTCCACTACGCTGCCCGGACAGGTCTGGGCCGCTCCCGTGCCCTTCACCGGCGGCATCGTGGTCCCCTCCATGGACCACCGCCTGTACGCCTTCGATGCCGACCTGCACCAGATCTGGCGCACCCCGCCCGCCCTCGGGGGCGCAGTCGCCGCCACCCCTGCGGTCAGCGGCGGCACGCTCTACGTCGGCGCGCTCAACTCCGAGTTCTACGCCGTCTCCACCGCCACTCCGTCCGTCGCCTGGCAGAACTCGGCCGCCCGATCCTGGTTCTGGAGCACGCCCGTCGTCGCCGACGGTGCTGTCTACTGCGCCAACCTCGACGGCCACCTCTACGCCTTCACTCCCGAGGGCGCCCTCAAGTGGGTGGCCGCCATCGGCAAGCCAGCGCGCTCCACGCCCGTCCTGCTCAACGGCGTCCTCGTCGTCGCTGACCGCTCCGGTTTTGTCCACGGCCTGCGCACCTCCGACGGTTCCGAAGCCTGGGCCCCCCAGACCCTCGCCGCCGGTGTCGACGCCGACCTCGTCGTCCACAACAACCTCGTCTATGCCATCACGAAACCTTCCGGCTCCGGCGCCCACCTCTACACCATCGATCCCGCCACCGGCGCCCTCAACCAGATCGCGACCAAGTAGGAGGAGCGGGGTGTTGGAGCTCGTCGGCTGGGTCTGGTCACACATCTTCCTCCTGCCGCTCATGAACGGCATGATCATCATCGACCGCGTGCTCTTCGGCTCGTTCGGTCTCGCCATCCTCGTCTTCACCATCATCAGCCGCGTCCTCACCTGGCCGCTCCAGCTACGCCAGATCCGCGCCAGCCAGAAGATGCAGGCGCTCCAGCCCAAGCTCTCCGAGCTCCAGAAGAAGTACAAGGACCCCCGCCGCCGCTCCGAGGAGCAGATGAAGCTGTACAAGGAGCAGGGAGTCAACCCGGCGGGCTGCGTCTTCCCATTCCTCATCCAGTTCCCGATCTGGATCGCGGTCTACGATGTCGTCCGCTCCGCCCTCGGCAGCACGCCGGAGAGCGCCATCGGCCTCTCACAGCGCCTGTACCCCTGGTCCTTCATCCAAGACGCCGTCCCGCTCAGCACGCACTTCCTCTGGATGGACCTCGGCCGGCCGGACTTCTTCCTGCCGATCGTCGTCGGCGTCACGATGTACCTCCAGCAGAAGATGACCATGGTCATCCCCCCGGCCAACGCCCAGCAGGCGCAGACCAACCAGATGCTGCTCTACTTCATGCCCCTGATGTTCGCCTGGATCACCCTCTCCGTGCCGTCCGGGCTCGGCCTCTACTGGGCGGTGACCAACATCATCGGCGTCATCATGAACTACTTCGTCTACGGCTGGCGGGAGCGCGGCTGGCGCGCTATCCTGCGCAGCGTACCGGCGGCCGCACCGGCTGCCGCTCCGCGCGCGGCTCCGCGACCCGCCGTCGCCACACAAAAGGCGCGCAAGAAGGACACAGACGATGACGATGGACGCACTCGAGGTGACGGGAAAAAGCGTCGATGACGCCGTCGCGCGGGCCCTCGCCCAGTTGCACCTCGAACGCTCTCAGATCGAGATCGAGGTCCTGACCGAGGGCCGCAGCGGCCTCTTCGGATTCGGCGGAGAGCCGGCGCGCATCCGCGTCCGCCCACTTGTCCCGGTCGCCCTCGCCGACGAGGAGGAGGAACCCCAACCCCACACCGTCGCGGCGACCCCGGTCCCGGCGCGCCCCGCGCCACGCCCTGAGCCTGCGCCCCAAGCGGCCCCACAGCCCCCCCGCCTCGGCCACCTCACCGTCGCGCCCATCGAGTCCTCGCTCGACACCGAGCCGATCCGCCGCGCAACCGAGGTCCTTTCGCGTATCCTGGCGCTGATGGGCTTCGACGCCACTCTGTCCGTCCGGGCACCGCAGACTCCCGGCGACGGCGTAGGCATGGCGACCGCCGTCCTCGATGTCGACGGCGATGACGCCCTCTCCGTCCTTATTGGTCGGCGCGGCGAAACGCTCGCCTCGCTTCAGTACCTGGTCAACCTCAGCATCAGCCACCGCGGTCGCGGCCAGACGGTCATCGGCATCGATGTCCAGGGCTATCGCCGCCGACGCGAGGACGCGCTCGTCGACCTCGCCCGTCGCATGGCCGATCAGGTGCGCCAGACACGGCAGTCCTTCACCCTCGAGCCCATGCCGCCCGCCGAGCGACGCATCGTCCACCTGGCGCTGGCGGAAGACCCAGACGTGATGACCGTGAGCATCGGCGAAGGAGAGGGCCGCAAGGTTGCTATCACCCCGCGCTACTGAGCCAAAGCGCGCGTGCGCCTGCTGACCGTCGGCAACCCCGTGCTCGACGTCGCGCCGTCCGGGCTCCGTCCGGGCGGCACCGCCGTGTACGCCACCGCCACGGTCCGCGCGCTCGGGCTTCCCGCTGCCTGGGTCGGCGCCATCGCCACTCACGACCTCCCGCTCTTCGGCGCGCTCGCCGAAGGCGCGACCGTCGCACCGATCGCCTCCACCGTGCGCTTCCAGAACACCTACACCCCGCTCGGGCGGGAGCAGCGTGTCCAGGGACGCCCCGCCCCGCTGCTGCCCGAGATCGTCGCCGCTGCCTTCCGCCCTGGTGACCTGGTGCTCGTCGGTCCGATTCTCGGCGAAGCCCCGCCCGCCACGGTCGCCGTCCTGCCCGAGCGCCACATCGCCGGCATCTGCCTCCAGGGCTACCTCCGCACCGTCGCGGCCGGCGGGCTCGTCGTGCCGCGTGATTCCAACCGTGGCCTGCCCGACCTCCCGTGCGCCCACCTCGCCACCTGCTTCCTAAGCACGGAGGACCTGCCCTGCTGGCCGCTCGAACGCACCGTTCGCGACCTCCTCGGCCGCTACGCCCGCGTCGTCGTCACCAATGGCCCGCATGGCGCCACCTGCTATCACGCGCGCGGCTCCCGTTTCGTGCCCGCGTTCCCCACGGTCGAACGCGATCCCACCGGCGCCGGCGACGTGTTCGCCGCCGCCTTCTGCATCCGCCTCGCCGAGACGGGCGACGACGACGAGGCCCTCGCCTTCGCGGCCACGGCCGCGTCCTTCGCCGTCGAGGGCGAGGGCACGAGCTCGCTCGCCGGCCGCGACGCCATCGAGGCGCGACGCGCATCCCACGTGGAGGTGGCGGTCGAATGAGCCTGATCATCGCACTGGCCAACCAGAAGGGCGGGGTCGGTAAGACCACCACCGCCATCAACCTCGGCGCCTACCTCGCCAGCGCCGGCCACCGCACGCTGCTGATCGACCTCGACGCCCAGTCCAACGCCACCAGCGGCCTCGGCGTCGAAGCGGACTACGAGCAGTCCGTGTACGCCGCCCTCTTGGATGGTCTGCCGATCGCCGGCCTCGCGCAGCCCACGGCCGTGGACCTGCTCGACATCGTGCCGGCGACACGCGACCTGGCCGGTGCCGAGGTGGAGCTCGTCCCGCTCATGGCGCGCGAGTTCCGCCTGCGGCGCAGCCTCCAGGCCGACCCCGTGCCACACGAGTTCGTCTTCGTGGATTGCCCGCCGTCGCTCGGCCTGCTGACCGTCAACGCCCTCGCCGCTGCGGACGAGGTGCTGGTGCCGGTCCAGTGCGAGTACCTGGCGCTCGAAGGATTGACCCAGCTCGTCGGCACGGTCGAGCTCGTGCGCCAGAACCTCAACCAGCGCCTGTGGCTCAGCGGTCTGGTCCTGACGATGTTCGACGGCCGCACGAACCTCTCCCAGCAGGTGGAAGAGGAGGTCCGGCGCCACTTCCCCCAAACCTACGACACGGTCATCCCGCGTAGCGTGCGGCTGAGCGAAGCGCCCAGCCACGGCATGCCGATCCTCCGCTACGACCCGGGCTCGCGCGGCGCCATCGCTTACCGAGCCCTGGCAGACGAGTTCCTGACCCGGACGGCCCGGGTCACCACGTGAGGTGCTGCGATGTTCAGACATAAGACAGGCCTCGGTCGCGGTCTCGGCGCGCTCATCCCCACCACGGCCAGCGCACTCCAAGCGGACGACGTGGACATCGACCTGATCGTCCCCAACCCCGAACAGCCCCGCGGCGCCATGGACCCCCAGGCCCTCGAGGAGCTGGCCGCCAGCATCCGCGAGCATGGCATCCTCCAGCCGCTGGTCGTGAGCCGGCGCGCCAGCGACTCCGGTGCCGTCACCTACCAGCTCATCGCCGGCGAGCGCCGCTGGCAGGCAGCGCGCATGGCCGGCCACCAACGGGTGCCGGTCGTCATCCGCGAGGCGAGCGCCCAGGATATGCTCGCCCTCGCCCTCATCGAGAACGTGCAGCGGGCCGACCTCACCCCGCTGGAGGAGGCGCTCGCCTTCCGCCGCCTCGTGGACGAATACAGCCTCACCCAGGAGGAGGTGGCCCAGCGCGTCGGCAAGAGCCGCGTCACCATCACCAACACGCTGCGCTTGCTTGGACTGCCCGACAGCGTCCGCGTGGCGCTGGCGGCGTCCCGCATCAGCGAGGGCCACGCCCGCGCCCTGCTGGGCCTGCGGGAAGAGGCCGCGCAGCTCAAGGCGCTCGAGCTCATCGAACAGCACGACCTCACCGTGCGCCAGACCGAGGAGATGGTGCGCCGCTCCCAAGAGGCGACGCACTCCGCCGCTCCGGCGCGCCCCGTCGCCAAAGGCGCACGCCGCGCCGACCCGCAGCTCGAGGCCATCGCCCGACGGCTCACCCAGGCGCTCGGCACGCACGTCGCGGTGGAGAAGCGCCGACGCCTCACCCGCGTCGTGATCGACTGCCACACCGACGAGCAGCTCGATCAGTTGCTGAGCCTCGTGGCGCCCGCGGACGACACGTGGTGAGCGCCGAGGAGCGGCTGGCCGCCCTCGGGCTGCGCCTGCCGCCGCCGCCGCGGGCGCTCGCCGCCTACACGCCCACGGTGCGCGCCGACCGGCTGGTCTTCGTCAGTGGGCAGGTACCGTTCGTGGAGGGGAAGCCGTGGAAGAGGGGCAAGCTGGGGGCTGGCATTGACATAACGACCGGCCAGGAGGCGGCGCGCATCGCCGCCCTCAACCTCCTCTCCGCCCTCCGCGAAGCCGCGGCCTCGCTCGACCAGATCGAGCGGCTGCTGCGCATCACCGTATTCGTGGCCAGCGCGCCGGGCTTCAACGCGCAGCCGCAGGTCGCCGACGGCGCCAGCAAGCTGCTGGTCGACGTGCTGGGGGACGCAGGGCTCGCGACGCGCTCGGCTGTCGGCGTGGCCGAGCTGCCGGCCGACGTGCCGGTGGAGATCGACGCCATCGCGCTCCTGCGGGCCGATGCGCTCGCAACCTGAGGTCTGCGACGTGAGGCTGCCCTCTCGTCAACGCATCGCCACCGCGCCATAATGCCTTTCACCACCACCCGGTGACCGCCCGGGAAGCCGGTCAGCCACGGAAGGAGCGGCGACCATGGCCACCTACATCATGCTCAGCTCGCTCACGGACGAGGGAGCCGAGACCATCAAGCAGAACCCCGGCCGCATCAAGGAGGTCAATCAGGAGCTGGAGCGCATGGGCGTGCGCGTGCTCAGCCAATGGGCCACGCTCGGCCTCTACGACTTCGTCAACGTGGTGGAAGCGGCCGACAACGGCACGGTGGCACGCGTCTCGGCCGAGCTCGCCGCGCGCGGCAGCGTCCGCGTCATGACGCTGCCGGCGATCCCGATCGACGACTTCGTCGCGAGCTTCCGCTAACCGCGCCGTCGGCCGGCCGCCGAGCCGTGCCGGCGCACGTTCGAGGGTGCCCGGCACGCGCTGCCCTGGGGGTTGCCGGGCCGCGCTGTGGTCGTTCTCGATCTGTGGCTGGCTCCTCGCCAAGCTACCTTCGGTGCCATCTCGGGCGGTATAATCCGCTGAAGGCCAACACTCACCGAGGGCCAGCCATGCCGCAGGTCGCCATCGAGAACCCGGTCCTGAACTCCCCTTACGAGGAGCCTCGGCGCCACTTCCGCTTCTCGGAAGAGGGCATCACGAACGAGATAGTAGAGGCGCGCCGCGTCAGCTCCTACTTCATGCCGATACCCGCCGCCAAGAAAAGGGGCAAGCAGCTCGCCTTCGACACCGAGTGGACGAAGGACCGAGTTGAGGAGAACAAGTTCATCAACCGAATTCGCGAACGGGTTGCTCCCTGGCGAAAGGGTGGCTACCTCGAAGTCACGACTGCCACTCGGCGGCTCCTGGATTATTGGACGCACCCCGATCGCGAGCGCAAACTCTTCTTCTGCCAGATCGAGGCGCTGGAGACCGCGATCTACGTCACCGAGGTGGCGAAGAGGTACGGGGACGCCTGGATCGAGAATGAGCTGCGGCGCTTCAACGAAGACGCCAACCCCTTGCTCTATCGCATGGCCGTCAAGATGGCCACGGGCGCCGGCAAGACCGTCGTCATGGCGATGCTTATCGCGTGGCAGGCGCTGAACAAGCTCGCGAACCCCCAGGACGCGCGCTTCTCGGACGCCTTCCTCATCGTCACGCCCGGCATCACGATCCGTGACCGCTTGCGGGTGCTGCTGCCGAACGACCCGAACAACTACTACCGCGAGCGCGATATCCTCCCGGCAGAGTGGCTGGAGAAGCTGGGCAAGGCGAAGATCGTCATCACCAACTTCCACGCCTTCACGCAACGGGACCGCGGCGATGCCAGCCGCCTGACGAAGCGCATCCTCGCGCGGGACGGTGAGAGCCCGTTCGTCGAGACGCCCGAGCAGATGGTGGCCCGCGTCTGCCGCGAGCTGGCGCCGAAGCGGAACATCATCGTCATCAACGACGAGGCGCATCACTGCTACCGGCGCCGCGTCGGTGGCGACGACGTGAAGCTCACCGGCGAGGAGCGCAAAGAGGCGGAGAAGCGCGACGAGGAGGCGCGCGTCTGGATTTCCGGGCTGGAGGCCGTGCGGAACAAGCTCGGCGTGCGGGCCGTGTACGACCTCTCCGCGACGCCCTTCTTCCTGCGCGGCTCCGGCTACAGCGAGGGCACGCTGTTCCCCTGGGTGGTCTCCGACTTCTCCCTGATCGACGCCATCGAGAGCGGCATCGTCAAGGTGCCGCGCGTGCCGGTTGCCGACGACTCGATGACCGACGACCAGCCGACATACCGCGACCTCTGGCTGCGCGTCCGCGAGCACCTGCCAAAGAAGGGCCGCGGCACCGACGCGGTGAGCGGCGAGCCCAACCTACCGGCCGAGCTGCAGGGCGCGCTCCACAGCCTCTACGGCAACTACGAGAAATACTACCGACAGTGGGAATCGAGCGCCGCGCGCGCGGCCGGCATGACGCCGCCCGTCTTCATCGTCGTCTGCAACAACACCAACGTGTCGAAGCTCGTCTACGACTACATCGCCGGCTGGCAGAAGACGCTCAGCGAAGACTCCCCCATCGTCGTGCCCGGCCAGCTCGCGCTTTTCAGCAACGAGCGTGGCGGCGGCTGGAGCGCGCGCCCGAACACCATCTTGGTCGACAGCGAGCAGCTCGAGTCGGGCGAGGCGATGAGCGCCGAGTTCAAGAGGATCGCCGCCGCGGAGATCGACGAGTTCAAGGCGGAGTACCGCGCTCGTTTCCCGGGACGCGACGCGGAGCAGCTCACCGACGAGGACCTGCTGCGCGAGGTGATGAACACCGTCGGCAAGCGCGGCAAGCTCGGCGAGGACGTCAGGTGCGTCGTCTCGGTCTCGATGCTCACGGAGGGCTGGGACGCCAACACCGTCACGCACATCCTCGGCCTGCGCGCGTTCGGCACGCAGCTCCTCTGCGAGCAGGTGGTCGGCCGCGGCCTGCGCCGCATGAGCTACACCACCAATGACGACGGCATGTTCGAGCCGGAGTACGCCGAGGTCTACGGCGTGCCGTTCTCCTTCATCCCCACGTCCGGCACGAACCCCGACCCGCAGCCGCCGCGCGTCGTCACGCGCGTGCGCGCGCTCGCGGAACGCGCCGCCCGCGAGATCACCTTCCCCCGCCTGATCGGCTACCGCTACGACCTGCCGGCCGAGCGCATCACCGCGCGCTTCGACGAAGACGCACGGCTGGCGCTCTCGACGGCCGATGTGCCGACGAAGACGGAGTTGTCGCCGATCGTCGGCGAGTCGGCGGTGCACACGCTCGACGACCTGAGGCGTCGGCGCTTGCAGGAGGTGGCCTTCGCGCTGGCGAATCTGACGCTGGAGAATTACTTCCGCGACGACAACGGCGCGGTGAAGCCGTGGCTGTTCCCGCAGCTTGTCGACATCGCACGCCGCTGGCTCGACGAGTGTGTGACCATGAAGGACAACACCTTCCCCCAACTGCTGCTCCTGATTGAGTTTGCCCGCGACGCCGCCGACCGCATCTACCGCTCGATCGTCGCCTCGAACGACGGCGCAAGGACGCTGAAGCCAATCCTGCGGCCCTACGACCCGGTCGGCTCGACGCGCTACGTCGACTTCGACACGACCAAGCCCGTCTACCAGACGCGCGCCGACCGCTGCCACGTCTCGCACGTCGTCGCCGACACCGAATCCTGGGAGCAGAAGATGGCGCAGGCGCTCGAGGACATGGACGAGGTGCGCGCCTACGTCAAGAACCAGGGGCTCGGCTTCGTCATCCCGTATACGCTGAACGGCGAGGAGCGCCAGTACCTGCCCGACTTCATCGTGCGCCTGGACGACGGACGCGGGCCGGAAGACCTGCTGAACCTGATCGTCGAGGTGAGCGGCGAGAAGAAGAAGGACAAGGCCGCGAAGACGGCCACGGCGCGCACGCTCTGGTTGCCCGCGGTGAACGCGCACGGCGGCTTCGGGCGCTGGGCCTTCGTCGAGGTCACCGACCCCTGGGACGCGCAGCGCACCATCCGCGCGGCCGTCGCGGTTATAGTGGGGGCGCTATGACGACCCGGCCGATCCAGTTGCCATCGGACACACTGGCGGAGTTCTGCCGCCACCACCATATCCGCAGGCTGGCGCTCTTCGGCTCGGTCCTGCGGCCAGACTTCCGCCCCGACAGCGACATCGACGTGCTGGTCGAGTTCGAGCCGGGCCGCACCCCGGGGCTCGCCTTCTTCGATATCGAGGCCGAGCTCTCGCGGCTCCTGGGGCGCCGGGTGGACCTGAACACACCGCAGTTCCTCAGCCCGCGCATCAGGAAGAAGGTGCAGGCGGAGGCGGAGGTCCTGTTTGGCCCGCGGTGACGACGACCGGCTCACCCACATGCTGACGGCGGCGCGGAGGGCTGTCTCGCTCACGGAAGGACGGACACGCAGGGACATGGGCACTGACGACGTGCTGGTGCTCGCGCTCACGCGGCTCCTCGAAATCCTCGGCGAAGCGGCGAAGGGCGTTTCCGCCGAGACCAGGGAGCGCTATCCCGGCCTGCCCTGGGCCCCGATGGCGGCGACACGAGACCGCCTGATCCACGGCTACTTCAGCGTCGACCTGGACATCGTGTGGCAGATCGTCCGTCATGACCTGCCGCCGGTCATCACCGCGCTCGAGGCGGTCGCCCCGGAGGGGGAGGGGTAGCGATGGCAACACGAAAGAAGTCCGGCGCAAAGCTCGACGTCGAGGCGCTGCGCCACAAGGACAAGCGCACGAACATCCCGACCGAGGAGTTGCGCGGCTTCGTCGCCGAGGACGAGGCCGCGCCGTCGAAGCTGCTCTACCCGCGCGACCCGTCGCTCGACCCGCAGCTCGTCTGGAAGGGCAAGGACGAGCAGGACCGGCACCCGCTCGAAGTGCCCGTCGTGCCGGTCTACATCCAGGAGAAGGTGCAGCCGCGGGCGATCATCGAGGAGGTGCGCCGGCGCGCGGCCGCCGCGTCGCCCGCGCCCGAGCAGCTCAACCTCTTCGCCGACTTCAACGGCATTCAGTTCGAGGAGCTGGTGGACTTCTACCACCACGAGCAGAACTGGTCGAACCGCATGGTGCTCGGCGACTCGCTGCTGGTGATGACGTCGCTGGCCGAGAAGGAGGGGCTGAAGGGCAAGGTCCAGATGATCTACATCGACCCGCCCTACGGCATCCGCTTCGGCTCGAACTGGCAGGTCTCGACGCGCAAGCGCGACGTGAAGGACGGCAAGGTCGAGGACATGGCGCGCGAGCCGGAGGTGGTGAAGGCGTTCCGCGACACGTGGGAGCTGGGCATCCACTCCTACCTGACGTACCTGCGCGACCGCTTCGTCGCCGCTCGCGAGCTGCTCACCGAGACCGGCAGCATCTTCGTCCAGATCGGCGACGAGAACGTGCACCGAGTGCGGTGTTTGCTGGATGAGGTGTTTGGAAATGAAAACTGTGTCGGTCAGGTCGTTTTTCTCAAGACGACTGGCTTCTCGGGGTCAGTCTTGTCTTCGGTGGCCGACTACCTGCTCTGGTATTCGCGGGACGCCGGCCGTGTCAAGTATCGTCAGCTCTACCGTGAGAAGTCCGAGGCTGACGATCGGTCAGTCTATCGCACGGCTGGCTCAATTGGAAACCTGCAGCACTTGGTGACGCATCCGGCGCGCCTTGCGACGTTAGCTGATCTAACGTCGCAAGGCGCGCCGGCTAGCCTTCTGGGGCACGAGGTCCAGTTTCGCAACCAAGACTGGCTTCCGCCAGCCGGGCTTCACTGGAAAACCACGCCACAGGGAGTAGCAAGGCTCGCGCGAGCCGGACGTGTCGCGACAACCGGGCGTTCGCTCCGGTACGTTCGGTACCTGGACGACTTCGACGCGAAGCCCCTCGACAATATCTGGC
>JAJYLG010000088.1 GCA_021787985.1 Chloroflexota bacterium | reverse complement strand
GATGATCGGCGCCCGTACGTCGCCCGCGGCGCGGACGGCCAACTGGGCAAGCTGGCGGTTGGCGGCGCGATATCCGTGGCTCCACGCCCGGTACGTCTCCTGGTCGACGACCGGGCCGCGGGCCGGATCCCAGAGGTAGTGGTGCGCATACCAAAGCAGCTCGGACGCGCTCGCTATGTAGAACGCGTGAAACATCTCCTCGGGAAGCTGCCGTATGTGCAGATGCGCCCCGCGACGCATCCGCCGGTGCAGCGTTCGCCCGCGGGCCACGTCGGCCCGCTCCGCCGAGACGACGTGGACGTCCGGGTGGCCGAGCAGGGGTTGGAGGGCGGTGACCAGACCGCCGCTGGCGCGCTGCGTGTGCCGCCGGCGGGTGACCGGATCGGTCGTCGTGGTCACCGGCGCTCGGCTGAGCACGACCACCAGCCTGCCCGGTAGGACGGGGTACGCCACCGATGACACGCCGGCCGCGCCTGCTCGTGCGGGTGGTCTGATTCGCTGTAGCGTCATGCGCGGTAAGGATAGCACGGGCCGCAATGGTACAATCGGCGCGGTCACGGCCCGGTGGCGGTGACGACATGGAGCACGGCGGCCAGTCGCCCGCGAGGCTCCGCTGGATGCTCGCGGCGGTCGCGGCCAGCACGGCGGCAGGCGCGCTGGTTGTGCCGCGCGGCAGCTCCGCCCTGCCGGTAGGCACGCCGCGCGTGACGGCGTTCGCCAGCGCGACGCTCGGCGGTCTGCTTGGGACGGGTATCGGTGACGCCGCCCGCCAGGCGCGGGACTCGGTGGTCGGCGTGCGGGCCGCGGCGGCCAGGAACCCGCGACTGGAGGCGATCTCCATCGGGTCGGGGGTCATCATCGGCGCGGGCGGATACGTCGACACCAGGCACCGCGTGGTCAAAGGAGCGGACACCATCACCGTTCGGCTATGCGACGGGCGCGAGCTTCCGGCCAGTGTGGCCGAGGACGACAGCCCATTCAGTGACATCGCCGTGCTGCGGGGGAGCGACAAGCCGGTGGACCGCGGGGATCCGTGTCCGCGCGCGGTCGCAAACGTGATCCCTGAGCGGGCGGCGACGTTCGAAGTCGAGCGCGGGGGCCGGAGGGTCGTGCTCCGGGTCCCGCCGGAGGAGTGGTAGCGATGCGGCGCAAGGGCGGCGCCGGCCACCTGCGGCTTTATCTCGGCGGCGCGCTCGTCTTCCTTGCGGTGGTCCTGGTCGGTTTCGTGATGTTGCCCGGGCTGCTGAGCAAGGGCGGCTACAGCCTGCGCGAGGAGCGTGCTCCGCGGTTGCCCGACGGCTACTCGCTCGCCAGCGCCTACTACCGGCTCGACACGGCCAAGATCGGCGGCGGCATCATCATTGAGGTACCGCTGGCCGACCGCCCGGGTGTGCTACGCGGGCTCGGGCTCTACACGTACCGCGGCGGCAAGTGGCAGCGGCTCGGCGACGTGACGCTCAGCAAGGACGGATTGCGGGCGATCGCCCAGGTACCTTCGCCCCCCGCGACGCTGGCCGTGCTGAGGCGGGGCGCGGCTGGATTCCAGGTGATGGGAACCGTCAGCGACGGAGAGAGCGTCAGCCCGCAGGCGGCCCCACTCATCAATGTGTTGAATGTCGTCGCCTACCAGCCGCAGCCGGACGGCAGCCTGACCGGTGGCCCCGTGCACCTGCAGGAGAATCGAACGTACGACGTGGTGCCGGTGGTCACCTCCGGCATTGGCCCGAGCAACGCCGTCAACGCCATCCTGTCGAATCCGAACTCGATCCAGGCGCACATCAAGGCGCTGGTCAGCCTGGTCGTGCAGGGGAAGTATGACGGCATCGAGATCGACTACCTGTCGGTCCAGCCTGAGCAGCGCTCGCAGTTCACGAAGTTCGTGCAGGAGCTGGCGGCGGGGCTGCACCAGCAACAGAAGACGCTGACGGTGATGCTGCCGCTGCCGCGCCGCGAGGGCGCGCAGTGGAATGACCTCGGATACGACTGGCAGCAGATCGGCCAGGCGGCCGACTTCGTCAAGCTCGCGCCAGAGCGTGACATGTCCGTCTACCGGACCCGAATGCCCGAGGTGCTCAAGTACGTGGCCGGACTGGTGGACCCGAAGCGGCTGGTGCTGGTGGTGTCGCCGAAGGCGACCGAGAAGTCGGCCCAGGGACTCACGTTCTTGAGCCGTACGGACGCGCTGGGCGTGGCGGCCCAGGTCTCCGTCAAGGATGCGAACAACCTCGCGGTGAACCAGACCACTACCATCACGGCGGACAACTTGAATCGCCAGGCGCAGCTCGTCGGGATGGTGTGGGACCCCGCGACGGCGATGGTCATGTTCTCCTACCGGCAGGGCGGAGAGACGCACACGGTCTGGATCGAGAACCGCTTCTCGATCGGGTTCAAGCTGCAGATGGCCCAGCTTTTCCACCTCGGCGGGGTCAGCGTCGAGGACGCCAGCGCCAGCCCGTCCAATGCCGACCTCTGGCCGTCGCTCCAGGAGTTCGTGGCGACCGGCAAGACGGTGCTGTTGCAGCCGAACCCCGCGATGCTGCGACCCGACTTCGAGGTCTCGGCGGGCCAGCTAGACAAGACGAACGCGCGGGCCGGGGTCGTCCAGTGGAAGACGCCAGACCGACCGGGCCGCGTACAGGTGACGCTGATCGTCTCGGACGGTGACATCCGAGTATCGCGGACGATCACGGTGAACGTCACGGCTGTGCCCTCGCCCACGCCGACGCCCACCGCGTCGGCGGCGCGCTAGCGGCGTGCGCGTCACCGGCGGCGCACTGCGTGGCAGGACGCTGCGCGCGCCCCGAGGACCGCACACGCGCCCGTCGTCCGACCGCGTTCGGGAGGCGCTCTTCGGTATGCTCGACGCGGCCGGCCACCGCTACGGGCGGGTGCTGGACCTGTACGCCGGGAGCGGTGCGCTGGCGATCGAGGCGCTCTCCCGTGGCGCCGCCGAGGCGGACCTGGTCGAGTCTGACCGCCGCGCGTGCGAGGCGGCTCGGGAGAACCTGCGGGCGCTGGGGCTCGAGGGCCGCGGGCGCGTGTGGTGTGTGGAGGTCGTGCGCGCTGCCGAGTCGCTGCGCGGGGCGTACGATACGGTCTTCCTCGATCCACCCTACGTGCAGGGCACGCCGGAGCGCGCATGGGATTGGCTTGCCCGTGGCGATGTCGTGGCGGCCTGGGGTAGGATCGTGCTCGAGCACTCTCCCCGCGTGGTTCTACCGTCCCGGTGCGGTGACCTTGCACTCGAGCGAACGCGGCGCTACGGCGACACTTGCATCTCGATCTACGGCGGCGCGGCCGCCGACGAGGAGGAAGCGTGACGGTCGCGTGCTACCCGGGTCGGTTCGACCCCGTCACCAACGGTCACCTGGACATCGTTCGGCGCGCGAGCCGGCTCTTCGACGAGCTCATCGTGGGCGTGTACACGCTGCCGCAGAGCCTGTTCACCACCGAGGAACGCGTCAAGCTATTCCGCAGGGCGGTGGAGCCGATTCCCAATGTAACCGTCGAACCGTTCAGCGGTCTGGTGGTGGATTTCGCGCGGCGGCACGGTGCGGGCGTGATGGTGCGTGGCATCCGCGCCGTCACGGACTTCGAGGCCGAGTTCGACATGGCGCTCATGAACAAGAAGCTGGCTCCCGAAATCGAGGCTATCTATCTGATGACGAACCTGGAGCATCTCTTCGTTAGCGCGAGCCGCATCCGCGAAGTCGCCGCCCTCGGACAGGAGGTGGACGACTTCGTTCCGCCACACGTGGCGGCCGCGCTGCACGAGAAGTTCCGGCGCGACTGAGCGCGGAGGCGTCGCCGTCGACATCCTGCATCTGCTCGACCGCCTGGAAGAGGAGCTGGCCGCGGCCCGTAAGGTGCCGATCGGCGGGGGCGTGGTCGTCGACCGTCGCCGGCTGCTGGACCTGATCGACCAGATGCGCGCGGCCGTCCCCACCAGCGTCCGCCAGGCGGACGAGATCGTTCGGCGGCAGCGGGAGGCGCTGCAAGAAGCGGAGCGCGAGGCCCAGCGGATCATCGCCGCCGCCGAGCAGGAGTTCCGTGTGCGCGTCAGCGAGAGCAATGTCGTTCGCGCCGCGGAGGAACGTGGTCGGCAGATCATTCGTGACAGCGAGGAACGCGCCCGGCAGATCGTGGCTGAGTCCGATGCGACGGCGGCCGCCAACCTGTCCGAGGCCGCCGAGGCCGCCCAGCAGCAGGTGGAGGAGGCCGACCGCTACGCGCTCGCCCTGCTCCGGCGGCTCGACACCCAGCTCAGCGCCTTCTTGGAGAGCGTGCGGCAGGGCATCGCCTCCCTGGCGGACGTGGCTGAAGAGGGTGCCGATCTCCGGCGTGGCTCCTGACAGCCGTCCAGCAGGTTGCTGAGGGACTGGCCGGCGCGCCGGGCTGGAGCCCTGCACCGCCGAGTGGCGCAGGGCACCATCGCGCTGTTGAAGGATCGTTGCCAGGATCGCCACGCTGAACGAGCCGGCCACCTGGCGCGAGGCGTTCAGCAGCACGCTGGCGCGGGCCATGTCGCGGGAGCCGACCGAGGCGAGCGCGGCCGTCTGCGCGGGCATGAACGCCAAGCCCGGGCCGATGCCGCGCACGAAGAGCAGCGCGCGGCCGTGTTGGTGCGCCAAGGCGGGGGATAGCCAAGCGTCAGCCGAGCACCTGGCGCAGGAAGGCCTCGATTGCGGCGCGGACCTCTCGTGCGTGGTCCCCGTTGACGAGGTCCTGGCCGTGTTCGTCGCCCTCGTAGCTCAGCACGTCCGCGTCGCGCGCGGTGGCGGCCATCCGGCGGGCGGCGGCCAGGTAGCCGTCGTCGGCGGTGGCGGCCAGGAAGAGGACGGGGACCCCGATGCGCGGCGCGGCTGCCGCCGCGTCCACGCCCGCGAAGTTGGGCGGTGCCGAGATGGCGACCACGCCGGCGACGCGCTGGTCGGCCGCGACGGCGAGCGAGGCGGTCGCGCCCATGCTTGCCCCGACGAGCGCCGGCCGCTCGACGCCGCGGCCGCGGAGGAAGGCGAGCGCGCCCGACAGGTCGTCGGCCACCTTGCCGTCGTCCTTCGGTCCGGGCGACGCGGGGTAGCCGCGGAAGTCGAAGGTGAGCACCAGGTAGCCCTGCCGCGCGAGCTCACGCGCGAACGGCTCCCAGAGACGCTGGTCGGCCGGCCGCATGTGGGCCAACACGACGCTCCGACTGCCGCCGCCGTATAGTCGCCCGCCGAGGGTGGCGCGGCCGTCGGCGCTCGGAAAGCGGACTGCGACGAAGTCGGCAGCGGTCGGCGTGGCCGTCGGAGCCGCGGGCGACGCTCGGCTGCAGGCGGCGGCCAGCAGCGCCAGGGCGAGGAGGACGCCCGGCCACGGCCTACTGGACGACGATATTGACGAGCCTCCCCCGAACATAGACAACGCGGCGCACCTCGCGCCCGTCGATCCAGCCGCGTATCGCATCGCTCGCCAGCGCCTGCCGCGAGACGGTATCTTGGTCGGCGTCGACCGAGACCTCGATCCGCCCGCGCGTCTTGCCGTTGACCTGCACCGCCACCGCGAGGATCTCGTCGGCCGCCAGGGTGGGGTCGTACTCCGGCCACGACTGCTGATGAACCGAGTAGGGCAGTCCCAGTCGCGCCCACAGCTCCTCGGTCGCGTGCGGTGCGGCGGGTGCGGTCAGCAGCAAGAGCGTCCGCGCGGCGTCGTTCCACTTGGCCAGGCTGACGGCGCGCACCTCGCGCACCTTCTGCAAGGCGTTGGTGTACTCCATCAGCGCCGCGATCATCGTGTTAAAGCGAAAGCGCTCGAGATCGTCGGTCACACGGCGGATCGTCTTGTGCACGGCGCGCAGCAGGTCGCGCTCGGTCGCCTCATCGCCGTGGGCCGGCAGCTCGGGCGTGTCGAGCACCAGGTTCCAGACGCGGTTGAGCCAGCGTGACACGCCCTCGATGCCGCGCATGGAGAACGGGCCGCCTTCGTCCCACGGGCCGATGAACATCAAGTAGCTGCGGACGGCGTCCGCGCCGTACTTCGCCACCTGGTCGTCCGGGTTGACCACGTTGCCGCGCGACTTGGACATCTTCTGCCCGTCCGGTCCCAGGATGATGCCCTGGTTGAACAGCCGCAGCACCGGTTCGTCGTTCGTCGTCAGGCCGAGATCGCGGATCGCCTTGGTGAAGAAGCGCGTGTACAGCAGGTGCATGGTGGCGTGCTCGATCCCGCCGGTGTAGACGTCGACGGGCAGCCAGTAACGGCCCAGCTCGGGGTCGAAGGGGGCGTCGTCGTCGTGCGGGCTCAGGTAGCGGTACTGGTACCACGACGAGTCGACGAACGTGTCCATCGTGTCGGTCTCGCGCTCGGCAGGCCGCCCACACCGCGGGCAGCGGGTCTTGCGGAAGCCGTCGTGGTACTTCAGCGGCGACTCGCCCGTGGGCAGGAACTGCGCGTCCTCGGGGAGCAGCACGGGCAGGTCTGACTCCGGCACGGGTACGGCACCGCACGCGTCGCAGTACAGGATGGGGATCGGCGTGCCCCAGTACCGCTGGCGGCTGATCAGCCAGTCGCGCAGGCGGTAGGTGACCCGCGGCCGGGCGAAGCCCTGCCGCTCGCCCCATTCGGTGACGGCGCGCTTCCCCTCGTCGTTCGGCAGGCCGTCGAACTGTGCTGAGTTCACCATCCGCCCCGGATCGACGTACGCTTCCGCCGGCTCGCCCCCGTCCCAGTCCGGCGGCGCGACGACGCAGCGGACCGGCAGCCCGTAGCGGTGCGCGAAGACGAGGTCGCGCTCGTCGTGCGCGGGTACGCCCATGACGGCGCCGGTGCCGTAGGTCATCAGCACGTAGTCGCCGACCCACACGGGCACACGCTCACCGTTGTAAGGGTTGACGCAATACGAGCCGGTAAAGACGCCGGTCTTCTCGCGCTCGGCCGACTGCCGCTCCACCTCGGTACGGCGAGTCGCTTCGGTGACGTACGACTCGACCTCGGCGCGCCGGTCGGGCGTGGTCAGCCGGGCAACGAGCGGATGCTCGGGTGCCAGCACCATGAAGGTGACGCCGAAGACCGTGTCTGGCCGCGTGGTGAAGACGGAGATCCGCTCGCCCTCGAGCGCGGGAGCATCCAGCATGAAGTCGATCTCGGCACCTTCGGAGCGGCCGATCCAGTTGCGCTGCATGGTGACGACGCGCTCCGGCCAGTCGATCCGTGAGAAGTCCAGCAGCTCGTCGGCGTACTTGGTGATGCGGAAGAACCACTGGTCGAGCTCCTTGCGGATGACCGGGGTGCCGCAGCGCTCGCAGCGCCGGTCGTCTCCCCACACCTGCTCACGCGCCAGGGTGGTGTTGCACTTGGGGCACCAGTCGACCGCGGCGCGGGCACGGTAGGCCAGGCCGGCCTGGTAGAGCCGCAGGAAGAACCACTGGTTCCAGCGGTAGTACTCTGGCTCGCACGTGACGACCTCGCGCGACCAGTCAAAGCAGGCGCCCATGGCGCGGAACTGGGTCCGCATGCGCTCGATGTTCTGGCGGGTGCGCACGTAGGGGTGGATGCCGTCACGGATGGCGGCGTTCTCGGCGGGCAGGCCGAACGCATCGAACCCGATGGGGAAGAGGACGTTGTAGCCGCGCATGCGCAGGTAGCGGGCGCGGGCGTCTGCCGGCGCCTCGGCGTACCAGTGGCCGATGTGCAGATCGCCCGAGGGATACGGGTACATCGTCAGGAAGAAGAACTTCGGCCGCTCGTGGCGATCGGGCGCGCGGTAGAGCTGATCGGCCTCCCAGCGCGCCTGCCACTTCGGCTCGATGCCACCCGGCTCGTAGCGGTCGGTCATCCGACACGGCCTCCTTCGTCGCTCCCCAGATCGAAGGCGCCCCCGCCCGGTCAGGGACGGAGGCGCATGGCTCCGCGGTACCACCCTGGTTGCGACCGCGCCGTTACGGGCGGGCCGCCGCTCGGGGGCGCGTTACCGGGCGCACCCGGCGCGAGCTACTCGTCTCGTCGAGGCGGAGCCACCCCGACGGGTTCGCCCGCGCAGCTCAGGGGCGAGTTCCACCCGTCGCCGGCTCGCACCACCCGCCGGCTCGCTGGTAGTCGGGCGTACTACTCCCCGTCGTCGCCGATAGATTCGGAACGTCGCTGGTCAGGATTGTAGCACGGGGTGGGCGTCGTGGGCGCGCCGGCCGCGTTCGCTGCGTCTAGTCTGGTGGTGCTGGGGTCAGATCATGCGAACGCCCTGGGCGCCGTCGAGACACCTGCGATCGTGCTCTCCCTTCCCAACAGGGTCCTTCGTCGGGGCGACGCGACCCGCGAGTCAGTCCGGGGCTCCGCGAGCGAGGGTTCCCCCCGAGGCGCGAGATCGCCGAACATGCTTGGCCGGCCACGCATCCGTATGGGCCTTGGGCGGAGTACGGACCTGCCGGTTCAGCGGGCGGATCGGCTCGGGTCTGACCGTACGACGTCCCTGCCCGCGGTAGTCTCATCGAGGCAGCGCGAGGTTAGTTCAGCTTGAAGAGGCTCATGCTTACGGGTCCGGCGAAGTGGAGGACCGACTTCTTTCCCGCGCCCATGATGGTGATGGGGTGCGGCCGATCGCGGTGCAGAAAGGACAGTCGATCTTCGGTGATCACCACGCCTTTGTCTCGCTCCATCCAGATGCCCTGGATCCGAACCAGACCGGGCTCCAAGACGTGCAAGTCCAGAACGGGGAGTTCTTCAACGCGGCAGCGCGCGTCGGCTGCGAGCAGGCTCAGCTTCGCCCATGTCGGCATTACCTTCACCGTCGAGACGCGCCGTGCAGTCACCCTCCCAGGGCGGTGCTCCAATTCGATCCGAGGATCTTGGCTTCTGACGTAGCCATCGACAACCTCAACAATGAGGTTATCTTCAAGATCGGACACACGCAAAGCCAGTAACATGATGTCACTGTCGCGGACAACAAAGCCCAACCGGAGGCTTCCCGACAAGTCGAACACGGTGAGTCCGGAGTCGCCTCGGCAGCAGATCGATCCGAGTAGTAGGGCCGGCGGCGGTCCCGGCTCGACAAACAGGTGGGCTGTCGGTCGTGTGACGCGCGGAATGCCCTTCCAATGGTATAGGTCATCGTCCGAGATGTGGAGATCACCGCGATCCACGTGATCGTGACAGGTAGCGCACAGGGCAACCATATGGGCCTCGTCGTGCGTCTGGTAGACGTGCCACTCCCGGATGTGATGCAACTCTAGCAGAATACTAGGGCAGCCGGGATTCGCGCACTTGCGGCCCGCTTGCTCGTAGAGCGCCGCCTTCACATGCTGATTGACCTTCGGGCGATGGGCCGCCATTCTCCCAGCTCGCACAACGCGGGGGGGGGTACACGTGCTTCGTACGGCACCCACCCCGGCAGTCCCACTCAACGATGCTTCGGAGCGACTTACCCGCACAGGGAATCCGCACGCGAGCCGCCCGATTCGACGGGTATGGTGCCGGCTCGCTGGTAGTCGGGCGTACTACTCCCCGTCGTCGCCGATAGATTCGGAACGTCGCTGGTCAGGATTGTAGCACGGGGTGGGCGTCGTGGGCGCGCCGGCCGCGTGCTGCCGGTGGCGGCGTA
>JAJYLG010000018.1 GCA_021787985.1 Chloroflexota bacterium | reverse complement strand
CGAGGAGCTGCTCCAGGATCGGCCCGATGCGCCGGGTCGCCAGCCCCTCGAAGTACATCTGGCGAATGGCCCGGTCGACCTCCCGCCCCCGTCGCTGGTAGGCGGCCAGGACCGCGGGCTCATAGGTGACCCCGGTCGTCCGCGGCACCAGCAAGTCGGGGATCATTCCCGCCGCCGTCACCAGCGCCCGCCGCCGATAGCCGTTACGGTAGCCGCGGCCAGGGCGACGCCGACAGCGGGCAGACCGCAGCAAACAATCAGCGCCAGTGCCGCGACGCCGAGGCCGACGTGCTCGGCTCGTGCTTGCCTTCGCTCTTAGCAGGGTGTTGAAAAGCCCCCTTGGCATATGACACAAGCAGGTGATCAGTTATCCTCTGAGTGAGCGAAGGAGGATGCCATGCGGGGACCGGTAGAGCGACAGGCGAAGATGCTGATGGGGGTGACGACGGAGGACTTCATCCCGTCTGAGCACCCGATCCGCAGGGTGCGGGCGCTGGTGGACGAGGTACTCGTGGCCCTGTCGCCGCGACTCACCGCCATGTACGCGGCGAATGGCCGGTACTCCGTCCCTCCTGAGCAGCTGATCAAGGCTTCGCTCCTGATGGCCCTCTACTCGATCCGCTCCGAGCGCCAGTTCTGCGAGCGGCTCCAGTACGACCTCCTCTTCAAGTGGTTCTGTGGGCTGAACAACACCGACGACGCCTTCGACCACTCGACCTTCTCGAAGAACCGCAAGCGGCTCCTGGAGCACGGAGTGGCAGGAGCGCTCCTGGGTGAGGTGGTGCGTGAAGCGCGCCGGCGGCGGCGAATCAGCGAAGACCACTTCAGCGTCGATGGCACGCTGCTGCAGGCCTGGGCGTCACAGAAGAGCGTGCGCCCTCGGGATGAGCAGGGACCGCCACCCGGCGGAGGCAGCGCCAAGAACCGGGAGGTCGACTTCCACGGCCAGCGGCGGAGCAACGAGACGCATGCTTCGACGACCGACCCGGAGGCCCGGTTGGCGCGGAAGGCAAGGGGCCAGGAGGCGCGCCTCGCGTACGCCGGCCACCTCCTCATGGAGAATCGCAATGGGCTGGTCCTCGACCTCCTGGTCACCCAGGCGACGGGAACCGCCGAGCGCGAGGCAGCGCTCGTGATGCTCGACCGGCGGCGCCTGCCGCGGAAGCGGGTCACACTGGCCGCGGACAAGGGCTACGACACGCGGGCCTTTGTCGAGGAGTTGCGCCAACGCGAGGTGACCCCGCACGTCACCCAGAACACCTCCAACTGGCGCAGTGCAATCGACGGGCGGACAACCCGGCATCCCGGCTACGCCGTGAGCCAGCGGGTACGCAAGCGCATCGAGGAATGCTTCGGCTGGATCAAGACCACGGGCGCCGGACGCAAACTGCGCTATATCGGCAAGGCCAAGAACCAGCTCTGGGCCACCCTCACCGCCGTCGCGCTGAACCTCGTGCGGATCGCCAACATCGAGGCCCAACAAGCTACCTGACCGGGCCGCATTGCGCCCTCTGGCCCCGAAGAGGGCGCGAAGGCACAGCAGAGAGTGCCGAAGCGCTCCATACTCCCTCTCTCCGCCATCACCCCAGACCCTTCAACCCCGCCCGCGAGCCTCGCTGTCCTGCCCTCCACCGCCAACCCCTCAGACAACCGGCCATCTTCAACACCCTGTTAGAGTCTTCGTCCACGGTCATCAGCCCGCGCAGCAGGAGAGCAGCGCGACGTCGCGGCCGAGGGACTGCGCCGCCAGCTTCGCTGCTTCCACCTCGGTCAGGTAGGGGAAGAAGTCCGTCGCTAGCTCCGCGACGATGATTCCGTGGCGGATGGCGAGCACGCCCACCTGGATCATCTCGCCGGCCGCCTCGGCCACCGCGTGCATCCCGAGCAGCCGCCCTGAGCCATCCTCCACCACCAGCTTGACCAGCCCTTCCGGGTGGTGGTTGACGATCGCGCGCGGCACGAGCGCCATCGGCAGGACCGTCGTGCGTACGCCATAGCCCTGGTCGCGCGCCTCCGCCTCGGTCAGCCCGACGGCGGCCGCCTGCGGCGATGTGAAGGTGACGCGCGGCAGTCCCGTGAGGTCGACGCTTCGGCCGGAGCGGCCGAGGGCGTTGTCCGCGGCCAGCGTGCCCTCGTAAGCGGCGAAGTAGACGAACTGCGGCGCACCGGTGACGTCACCGGCCGCCCAAACGCGCGGGTTCGAGCTGCGGAGCGCAGCGTCCACGCGGACGAACCCGCGCTCGTCGAGCGCGACGCCGGCTCGCTCGGGCGCGAGCCGACCGGCGTCCGGCCGCCTGCCGGTCGCGACCAGGACGGCGTCCACGAGGAGCTCGGATTGTCCGCCGCGCTCCGTAATGCGGACCACGCGCTCGCGTCCACGGCGCCCCACGGCCTCGACCGTCAGGCCCGCGCGCAGCGCCATACCGCGCTGCCGCAGCGCGTCGGCGAGTGCGGCGCTGACCTCCGGCTCGTCGAAGGGGGCGATGCGCGGCAACGCCTCCAGTACCGTGACCTCGCTCCCCAGGTGGAGGAAGAGCTGGCCGAGCTCCAGTCCGATGGCGTTGCCGCCGATGACGGCCAGGCGGCGCGGAATGCGTCGCAACTCCAGCGCGGAAGTGCTGGTGAGGTAGCCGGCGTCACGGAGACCCGGGATGGGCGGTGCCCACGGCTGCGCTCCGGTAGCGATGAGGACGCTTCCGGGTCGGAACCGGCTCCCCCCGACGTCGAGGGTCGTCTCGTCGACGAAGCGCGCCTCGCCGCGAATCACGTCCCAGCCGTAGGCCGCCGCCACCGCCTCGTAGCGATCGCGGCGGAGCTCCTCGACGAGACCGTCCTTCTGTTCGACGAGCGTGCCCAGGTCCGGCCGGCGAGCGCGAGTATGGATGCCGGCGAAGGCGTGATGACCGGCCTCCCAGTGCAGCTCCGCTGCTTTGAGCAGCGCCTTGCTCGGGACGCAGCCGACGTTCACGCAGGTACCGCCCAGGGTGCCGCGCTCGACCATCGCCACGCGCGCGCCGAGCTCGCGGGCGCGGATGGCGGCGGCAAAAGCGGCCGATCCGGACCCGACGATGAGCAGGTCGTGCTCGCCGCCGGCACGATCGCTCGCGGGCGCAGCCGGCGCCGAGACGCTGCCAGCCGGTTCTACAGACACAGCGCCGTAGCCGGCGTCCCGTAATGCCCCATCGAGACGGGCGAGCGGCGGCGCCTCGCGGCCGGGCGGGATGGTGAAGGCGGCTTCGCCGCGCCGCCAGTCGGCATGGACGTCCTGCAAGCCGATCCCGGCCAGGGCGTGCTGGACGTGGAGGTTGCAGGAGTCGCAGGTCATCCCCGAGACACGCAGCCTGAAGTGCCGCTCAGTCTGTTCGGTCATCGCAGTCCTCCTGTTCGGGGTGTGCGCCTCGCGCGGGTGCCAGTTCGCGGGCGACCACGCGGCAGACGTCGACGTGGTCGCCGTGCTCGTCCAAGAACTCGTCGGCGAGCGTCAGCAGCCGCAGCACGCGCGGGTCGCGCAAGGAGTAATACACGCGCCGCCCATCACGGCGGGTGGCGACGAAGCCGCACCAGCGGAGGCAGGCGAGGTGGCTGGACAGCCGGCCCTGCTCGATGCCGATTACGGCCCGCAGCTCGGAGACGGTGCGCTCGCCGTCCTCGAGCAGCCGAAGGACGCGTACGCGCGTGGCGTCGCCCAGCCCGCGGAAGAACTTGGCCGTAAGCGCGCCCGGGTGTGCCTGGCGGACGGGGGCGAGGGGCAAGCGGCGCTCGCTGATCACGAGGAAAGCATACGCGATCGCGTATGCTTGTCAACCGTCTGCTTCGCGACCATGAGGGGAACCGGTGTTGGCCGTTCCTCGAGCTGCCTTACTCGACGATGAGCTTGCCCCGGAACATGCCCATCTGGCACGAGAACTCGTACTCGCCGGGCCGCTCCGGCAGGAACTCGACCGGCACGACCTCCCCCTCCGGCAGCCGCGCCGACCGGTTGAAATCGGGAAACACCACCATCTCCGAGCAGGCGGCAGTCTCCTCGCGGCGGAAGCTCAGCCGCACCGGCTTGCCGTGCTCCACCGCGATCACGTCGGGTGTGTAGCCGCCCTTCACCAAGACCATCGCTTCCTGGTAGCCCGAACTGGTCAGGTTTGCCTTCACTCCGGCGCCTCGCGGACCCCAAGAGAACCAGGCGATGAGAACGATGGCGGCCGTTCCGGCGAGTAGCACCGCGACCTGGTCGACCGGCATGGTCATGCCTCCTTCGGCCTCCACCGCCGCAGCCGGTTGGCGTTGCTCACCACGGTCACCGAGCTGAAGGCCATCGCGGCGGCGGCCAGTAGGGGCGAGAGCAGTAGGCCGACCAGCGGGTAGAAGACACCCGCCGCGATAGGCAGGCCTGCCGTGTTGTAGACGAACGCGCCGAACAGGTTTTGGTAGACGTTGCCCATGGTGGCACGTGAGATCTCGACCGCGGTGACGACGCCCAGCAGGCTACCGCCGACTAAGGTGACGTCCGATGCCTCAATGGCCACGTCGGTCCCGGTGCCGATGGCGATCCCGACGTCGGCCTGGGTGAGGGCGGGGGCGTCGTTGATGCCGTCGCCCACCATGCCGACCCGCTTCCCCTCGAGCTGCAGCTTGCGGACCTCGTGCGCCTTGTCCCGGGGCAGGACCTCGGCGAGCACGTGGTCCACTCCCACCTGGCGCGCGATCGCTTCGGCCGTACGGCGGTGGTCGCCAGTGACCATCGCCACCTCGATGCCGAGCTGCTTGAGGCGGCGGATGGCCGGCAGGGAGTCGTCCTTGATGGTATCCGCGACCGCGATCACGCCGGCCACGAGGCCATCGATCGCTATGTAGATGGGCGTCTTGCCGTCGCCGGCCAGCGCCTCGGCGCGCGGCTCCAGCTCCTCGGTAGTCACCCCTCGGTCCACCATCAGCCCGCGGTTGCCCAGCAGCACACGGCGTCCCTCGACATCGGCTTCCGCGCCACGGCCGGGAATCGCTTGGAAGGTTGCCGGCTCCGGGGCCACCAGCCCGCGCGCTCGAGCGCCCGTCACCACTGCCTGGGCGACTGGGTGCTCCGATCCGCGCTCGACCGCGGCCGCCAGGCGCAGCACTTCGCTCTGATCGAACCCCGGCCCGACCAGGACATCGGTCAGTGCCGGCTTCCCCCAAGTGATCGTGCCGGTCTTGTCGAGCACGACCGTGCCCAAGCGGCGGGCCGCCTGCAGCGCGTCACCCCCACGGAAGAGGATCCCTTGCTCGGCCGCCTTGCCCATCCCGACTGTGAGCGAGGTCGGCGTTGCCAACCCGAGCGCGCAGGGACACGCGATGATGAGCACGGTCACGGCCACGATGACCGCATACGCGAGCGCCGGTGTGGGGCCCAGGATGTACCAGGTCACGAAGGAGACGACCGCCAGGATCATGACCGCCGGGACGAAGACCCCCGCCACGCGGTCGACCACCCGCTGGATGGGAAGCTTGGTAGCCTGTGCGTCCTGGACCATGCGCACAATACTGGCTAGCGCTGTGTCCTTGCCCACGCGAGAGGCCCGGAACTTGAACGCGCCGGTCTTGTTGGCGGTGGCCCCGATCACCTCGTCCCCCGGTCGCTTGTCCACCGGGAGCGACTCGCCGGTCACCATCGACTCATCGAGGGCTGACTCACCCTCGAGGACGATGCCGTCGACCGGGACCTTCTCCCCCGGACGCACCAGCAGCAGATCACCCACCACCACTTCCTCGACCGGGAGGTCGCGCTCCTGGCCGCCGCGTATCACGTGGGCGGTTTTCGCCTGCAGCCCGACAAGCTTCCGGATCGCCTCCGAGGACTTGCCCTTCGCCTTCGCCTCGAGCGCCAGGCCCAGGGTGACGAGCGCCACTACAACCGCGCTGACGTCGTAGTAAACTTCCGCGAATCGGCTTGCGGGGAAGAGAGACGGCCGGAGGACGGCCACGGTCGAGTACAGCCAGGCGGCGGAGATCCCGAGCGCGATGAGCGTGTGCATGTTGGCCGAGCGGTGCCGGAGTCCCTGCCACGCTCCGCTGTAGAACTGGCTCCCGGACCACACCAGGACCGGCAAGGTCGCGAGTCCGAGCGCGCGCCACATCCACCACAGGGAGTCCGACCCGCGTGCGAATGCGCTCCATCGGTCGAGCGTGAATAGCTGTGGATAGGACAGCACGACTACCGGGACGGAGATGACGGCCGCGAACCAGAACTTCCGCATCAGCGTGCGATACTCGCGGTCGCGCTCGCGCTCCTGCCGCGAGATGGCGTCCTCCGCCGGTGCGGCCGCCCTTCGGACTTCGAGCCCCGCGCTCTCGATGGCGCGCTCGATGGCGGGCATATCCACGTGCCGCGGCTGGTAGGTTACCGTCGCTTCTTCGGTTGCCGGATTGACGGTGGCAAGCGCGACGCCGGGCACGCACTCCAGTGCTCGCTCCAGATCGACCACGCAGGTGGCGCAGTACATTCCGCCGATGCCCAGGCGCACCGTCGCCACCAGCGGTCCGCCACTGGCCGACTCGGTCGCCTTGACCAGGTCCTCGGCGGTCACCACGGCGGGGTCGAACAGGACTTGCACGCGCTTGGCGGCGGGGTTCGCATCGGCCTGCTCCACGCCCGGCATCGCCCGCAGCCGTGCTTCCACGGCCGCCGCGGTCTCCGCGGTCAGCCCGCCGAGCAGCAGCTCGATAACGCGCTCGCCGGGCGTGTCGGACACGCCCGTAGTGGCCGAGACGGACCGCGGCAGGTACCGCTCCGGGTGGGACCGGAACCGGTCGCGGCAATCTTCAGAGCAGAAGAAGAACACGTGTCCGCGGACAGTCTCGCGATGCGCCGCGCGGTCGTCCGCGATCGCCATCCCGCAGACAACGTCACGGACTCTTGCGTCCGGCGTTCCGGCTTGTTCCAGCGGCATTGTCACCTCCAGCACGCTGCTTGGTGCTCGCGCCAGGTCCTCAGTCTCCTTCGCTGGTCAGCCCGAGCAGCATCGTCACCCGCGGCGCCCCGCCTACTGCTCGACGGAGCCCACCCGGTATCCTAGCGCCTCGATGGCTGCCACGATCCGGTCGACCGCGACCATGTCAGCCCGGTACTCGACGTAGGCCATCTCGGTGGCCGGATTCACGTACGCGCGAAGCACGCCGGGCCTGCACACGAGGGCGCGTTCGATAGATTGCGCTCTGCCACCCCCGCAGGCCAGCCCCCAGATGGGGATCATGGCCCGTGCCCGGGGAATCGAGGCGGCAGCAGAAGAGCGCCCGCCCGCCCGCTCCTCGGCCGAGAACCTGCGAGAGCAAGCCTCCGAGTAGAAGTGATAGACGTCTGGCCCGGAGCTGACATCCCACCGACGGTCCCACGCGCAGAGCGGCGCGCCGCAGACCGGGTCAATCGCCTGGGGAACACATGCCGTCATCTTTCCGTGCAGCCTCCGCGCCCGTTTCGCCGGATCGTGCGCGGTGTCGGGCGCAGTACCGGCCCGCTGCTCGGCCCCGGAAACAGGCGCCCCGGGGCCGCCAGGCTCATGTTCGGGCGCAGGGTTGAGAGCGACCTGAGCCGCGCCTGAGTGGCTACTGAAGATCCTGCCGTGCCCGGCTGGGACGCGCGCACGATGCGGGAACGGCCCGGCGGCTCGCCACCAGCGGCGCCGCGTGACGCCGGTCACCTCCGGTTTCGCGTCGATCGCGGTTACGGACCACCCTGCTCGAGGCGCTCCCTCCAGCGGGCGGTCAAGAAGAGCGTGGCGGCAGGGTGGCGTGCTCGGCGTGCCCGGCATCACGACGCGTATTTCTGGGGGCTCGACCTGAACTGCCTCTGGCAGGCGCCCGAGCAGAAGTAGTACGTCCTGCTGGCGTACTCCTCCCGGTGGACCGGAGCCTTGGCGGGGTCCACTTCCATCCCGCAGACCGGATCCTTCACGTTTGCCATCGGTGGTTCCTCCAGCTCCGCTGCTGGTTCGGCCGGCAGCGCGCGTTCGAGGCCGGCAGCACATCACCCGTTCACATCACCGCGAGCGTCAGCAGACCGATTCCGATCGTCGTGGCTGCGAGCGCCAGCTTGATCACGGCTCGGCTGCGGAGCTGCGCCCGCGCCAGCAGGCGATAGGTGGGGCGGGCCGTGGCGAACGCCAGCAGCGCCAGCAGCGGCGTGACGAACATCACGTTGTACAGCGCCAGGTACGCCAGCCCCGTCAGATAGGTCGTTTGACGCGAGAGGAGCGTCACGGTCGCAAGGTAGACGCTCCCGGAGCAGGGGACGGTGCAGACGCCGATGAAGGCTCCCGCGACGAAAAGCCCGGGCAGGCTCACCCAGCGCGCCATGCGCCGCGCTCGCTCGTGGAAAACGGGTGGCATCACCAAGCGCTGCCCCCATTCGGGGATCAGGACCTCCTGCAGTGTGAGCACTCCGAGCCCGACCGCGAGCAGGGCCGCAACTCGACCCACGATGTGCGTCTGCTGCAGCAGCGCCACCGAACCGAGGAGGCCCAGGGCGCTCAGCAGCCCGACGCCGATCGCGAGGTAGGTCACGTACAGCCCGCCGACATAGACTCCACCGCCGATCAGAATGGGAAGCCGCGCCGCCTCGCCCGCTCGCACCCCTCGTTCGACGGTGGCGAGCAATGAGGACACGAAGATGAGCAGCACGGCGACCGCGCATGGGTTCAGCCCGTCGATGAAGCCCGCTCCCAGCACCGTCGGCAGGGCGACGCCGGAGGTCGTCCCGCGGGCGGCCAGGAGCACGAGCGCGGCCAGGAGGGTCGCGGTGGACAGGGCGAGGAGCCCACGCCGCAGCCCGACAGCCCGAGTCATGCGCTGGTCACCTGCAGGACGCCGTTCATCGACGGGTTGTCCTTGCCGCCGCAGCAGGTGTCGCAGTAGAAGCGATACTTGCCGGGCGCGACGCCTGCAGGGATCTGCACGATGGCCGTGCTCCTGGGCTGGACCCTCAGATCGATGCCGAGGTCGGGAACGGCGAACTGGTGCACCCCGCCGCCGTCGCTGTGGTACGGGCTATCCGGATTCACTAGCCAGAGAGCGTGAGCCGTGCCCACCCGTAGCTGGATGACGTTCGGGTCGAACCCCGCCATGGAGACGGTCACTTTCTCGTCGTACCGCTGTGCCGCTTTGGGGGACTTCGGCCACAGCGCATAGATGACTCCGGCCAGGGCCACCAGGACCACGGCGAAGGTCCCCGCTCGGAACCAGAGCCCGCGACGCCCCCTCGTGTTGCGCCCGGTCCTCCCCCGCTGAGCCTTCTTCATCTGGCCCTCCGTTCTTCTATGCCATCGTGGCGCGGGCCGCGCCGTTCTTCCGCAGACCGCTGCCCCGTCGGCCGGCCGGGTCGCCTCGTGCGGCTGCAGCTACTCGTGCGTGCTCCCCGGAATGCAGGCAGCTCGTCACCGGCTGGTCGCGGGCGCCTCGCCCTCGCCGACAGCCGACGGCTGCCGACCGGCATCCTGCTGCGCGGTGGTCAGGCTGATCTCTCGCTTCAGCGTCTCCACTTGTCGCTCGAGCTCCCGCAGGCGTTCCTCGGGAGGAGGGGCGTCTGTCGCCTGCACGTGGCCGGAACCGCAGTGGCCGCTGGCGCCTCCGCGGCTCGGCGTGGGTGGCGTGCCCGCCGTGCATGCCGCGCATCATGAGGAACATCCCCAGCGGGCAGGCGAGGACCAGCAAGAGGATCGGCAATAGTCCAAGGAACTCGCTCATGGTGATGTACCCCTTCCGGTCTGCTCAGTGGCAGGCCAAGCGTTGGACGCTTCGCAGCCGCCAGGACAAGTAGGCGACGCCCGCGGCCGTCACGGCCAGCCCCAAGAGGGCCAGCGGTGTCTTGAACTCACTCAGGAACATGGCCGCGCCCGAGACGCCGACCACTGGAAGGATGTCCGAGAGGTGGTGGGCGCAACAGGCCAGCATCGCGCCAGCGCCGACGCCTCCGCTGCCCGCGGCGGCGGCCGCACCGCCCGGAGGGCGGGCGTGCAGCCGCCGTAGCCGCACGAACAGCGCCATCTGCGTACCGAACCCGGCCGTGACCGGTGCGATGAACCAGAGGTCCTCTCGCAACTGCGCGAGCGCGTGGTCGGCACCCTGAGCGAGCGTGACGATCCCCAGGTAGAGGGCTAGCAGCAGCCCGCCTCCCACGACCCCGGATGCGCCCGCCGCGGAAAAGGGCCGCGGTCCCGCCCAGCGCAGTGTTGCCCCGCCGGCTGCCCGCTCCTCCGCGACCGTCATTCGCTAGCCGCCCGCTCCGCCGCCGATGGTCCAGCGGAAGGTGCGCTGCGGCGCGCCGGCCAGGTCGCGGACCAGGAGCTCGATGTACCGCGTATCTTGCAGGAATCCTGCCGGCAGGCCGGCGAAGGTCAAGTGTCCTTCACGATGGTGCCCTCCTTGTGGCGCGTCCCAGGCGCTCGGACGGATTTCGTCGCCACGTTCGTTGCGGAGAACCGCCAGCCGCGTGAGGTCGTAGCCGTCCAGGTTGACCGAATGGGTGTCCATCGCCACGTCGAGGGTGAGCGGCTCGACCCCGCCGTCCCAGGTGGCCTTGATCGTCACGTTGTTCGCGTCATTCACCTGCGTACCGTTGCGCGCCGCGGCGGACGGTGTCGGTGCCGGCTCCGAGGCGCTGCTCTGGCCGGTACAGCCCGCGACCAGCAGCGCGATGATCACGGCGACTGCGGCCGCGGCGCGCGGCCGCCGCCCGACGCCGCTCAGAACCGCCACTCGTGTCCTCCTTACGACGGCGCTCACGACGCGAGACTTCGGTACCGGCCAGTCCGGCCAGAGTCGACATCAGCCGCACGTGCCCGGACATGCTGAGCATCCCGCGCGGGCGATCCTCACGCTCGTGATTTCCCGGACCGGGCGGCGAGACTCCGGCTCCCTCGTATCGCCCAACGGGGCGCCGCCCGGCTCCGAACGGCAGACCGTTCGGCTCCAGCGGCGGCCGCGCCGGTCTCCTCGTGCGCTCTTCGGCGACGTCCCCGACGCGCGGCGGATGCCGCACGAAGTGCACACCCTGAGCATGTAGTGGCCGGCTGAAACAGACCTGAGTCCGCACTGAATTGCGGCTGAAAGGAGATCGCGACCTCTGCGCGTTCTGCTCGTGCGCCCAGGAGCACTGGCCGGGGTGGAAGCGAAGCTCTACGAGCGGGCCGCGGTGATCAGCTTGACCGCGTCGCCAAGCAGGTCCCGCTGGTCGATCGACGTGAATCCCGCCGCTCGAACGTTGCCAACGGTGTCGCGGTCGATGTTCGCGCCGCTCCAGCGCACAACGAGCGGGTTCAGCCAACGCATCAGCCGGCCCAGGACGGGCATCCGTGTCAAGACGTGCTCCAGCATGCCGATGCTCCCGCCGGGGGCCAGCACGCGGCGGCACTCTTCGAGCCCGAGGACCGGGTCGAGGACGGAGCAGAACACGAAGCTTGTGACCACTGTGTCGAAGGACCCGTCTCGAAACGGAAGGCGCTGCGCGTCCGCCAGCAGGAGGTGGACGGCGGGCAGCCCCTGGGCGGCCGCGCGCTCGCGGGCACGCGCCAGCATCGCGGGCGAGACGTCGGCCGCCACGACGCGGGCCCCACGCGGGTGGAACGGCAGGTTCTTGCCGACGCCGATCTCGAGGACTCGCCCAGGCGGGACGGCGCTCCATAGCCGGCGACGCCAGCGGCCCAGGGTGAGGCGTTCGAGCAGCGCCTCACTGACGTCGTATCGCCGCGCCCGCCGTTCACAGCGGCAAAGCGTGGCTCGGCTGCCCGCTGCGTCGAATCGATCTTCCGCCATGAGTCGCTCCCCTTCATTCGTTGCGGCGGTCGGGCGCGGCTTCTCCGGGCGCCCCCGGCTCGCGAGTCGCTTCTGGCCGTGGCGGCGAGCTGGCATCTGCGGCGCGACGAGCAGCCGGCGCCACCAGCGGCAGGAGTACCGAGGCGGTGGTGCCCCGGCCGGCCGTGCTGCTGATGGAGATCTCTCCCCGGTGCTGCTCCACTATCCAGCGAGCGATGGACAGCCCGAGGCCGGTGCCGGCCGGCTCGCGACCGCGTGCGGGGTCGGCGCGGAAGAAGCGGTCGAACACGTGCGGCAGCGCCTCCTGCGGGATTCCCACGCCCGAGTCAGTGACCTCGACCAGCGCGCGTGTCCCCCGAGTGCTGAGACTGAGCCGGACCGCGCCGCCTCGAGGGGTGTACTTCACCGCGTTGTCCATCAGGATAACCACGAGCTGCTTCAGCCGGTCGCGGTCGCCTTCGATCGTGACCGGTTCGGCGACCTCGACGCCTACCCGATGCTCGGCCGTCACGGGCCGAAGCTCGGCCAGCGCCTCCAGCACCACTTCGTCGAGCGCGAGGGGGCGTCGCTCGATGGACTGTCCGGCGTCGGCTCGCGCTAGCGTCAGGAGCTCGCCGACGAGGCGGGCAAGGCGGCGGGCCTGCTGGTCCAGGTAGGTCAGTGCTTCCGCGCGTTCTTCCGGCGGCATGCCCTCCACCCGCGAGAGAAGCTCGATGTTCCCCTGGATAGCGGTGATCGGAGCGCGCAGCTCGTGTGAGGCGTCCGCCACGAAGCGTTGCTGCGCGCGGTAGGAGTCTTCCAGACTCGCCAGCATGGCGTTGAACGTGCGGGCCAGCTGCGCCAGCTCGTCACGCCCACGGGGCCGGCGCACTCTGCTTGAGAAGCTGCGAGTCGCCGCGATCGCTTGCGCGGTGCGCGTCATCGCGGCGACCGGACGTAGCGCCCGGCGGGCGATCAGGAAGCTTCCGGCGGAGACCGCCAGCACACCGGAAGCGCCAAGGCCCAGCAACAGCAGGCGGAAGGCGCTCATCGAGCGATCCAGGCTACCGAGCGAGGTCCATGTCTCGACATAACCGACAAGATGGCCGGAGCTCCGGACCGGCAGCCCATACAACCGCACCCGGTCGCCTGTTCGTGGACCGCGCGTCGTGGCGAAGCCGCCCGTGGAGAACCGCTCCTCGCCGGGCAGCCAGCGCAACCAGGCATCGTAGGCTGGGGCTGCGTGCTGCGAGAGGGTCTGGAGCGCGGTCAACGGCGGTGGCGGGGCCGCGGGCGAAGTGTCCAGCAACTCGCCGCTTGGGCCGTACAGTCTGACGAACGTGCTTGTGTCTCCGCCGGGGACCGGCGCCGCGCCGCCAGCCGCCGACGTTCCACCTGTGAACGTCTCGGCCTGGAAGTGCTGCGCGGTGGCGACCAGCGAACGGTCGACGTCCTCATACGACGCGCGCTCGTGCACGGCGTACGCGACCAGCAAGAGCGCGACCACCAACAGCGACGTCAGGCCGCTGGACCAAAGGGCAAGCCGCAGCCGGACGCTCAGGAGCCTGGCTCCTCTCGCAGGGTGTAGCCGGCCCCACGTATCGTCTGGATGAGGCGCGGCTCGGCGCCCGCCTCGAGCTTTCGGCGCAGGCTGTGCACGTATACCTCGACGATGTTGGCCTCCCCGCCGAAGTCGTAGCCCCAGACTCGTTCCATGATCTGATCCTTGCTGAGCACCTGCCGGGGGTGAAGCAGGAACAGGGAGAGCAGGTTGAACTCGGTGGTGGTCAGCTCGATTGCGCGGCCGCGCCGGTCGGCGATCCGTGCTCCCGTGTCGACCTCCAGGTCGGCGTACCGAAGGACCTCCGGCGCGGCCGCCAAGCGACGGCGCAGCAGCGCGCGCACCCGCGCGTTCAGCACCTCGAAGCTGAACGGCTTGGTAACGTAATCGTCGGCGCCGGAGTCGAGGCCGGCCACCTGGTCCGAAGGCGCGTCCCTGGCCGTGAGCAGCAGGATCGGGATGGTTGGGTCGGCCGCGCGCAGTTGCCGACACACCTCGATCCCGTCGATGCCCGGCATCATGATGTCCAGGACGACGAGGTCGGTGGGCTGGTCGCGCGCGAGGCGCAGTGCCTCTTCGCCCGAGGCGGCCACCGTCACGCGATAGCCTTCGTAGGAGAACCCCCGCCGCAACAGGCTGGTCACGGCCGCGTCGTCGTCCACCACCAGCAGTCGCTGGGACACGTTCACCCTCCGTCCTGGCCGCGCAAGTCCGGCCCTTGTCGTGCCGGCAAGACTACGCCCGATAGCCGGAGCGCTCCGCCGGGCGGCCGCGCGCCGTCGCCGTGGACCGTATTCTCGCAGGCTTTGCTTAGTGGGGTCTGAACGCGGTCGCGGCGCGGTCGAGGTTGGCGATGTCAGGAGTTGGGCAAATCGAGCTGCACGCGGGTGCCGCTGCCGGCAACGCTGCGGATGGTCACCCGCCCGCCCGCCAGACGGGCGCGTTCCTGCATGCCGATGAGGCCCAGGTGCTCACTGTGCTCCGCCACGCCGCCGCCGGACGCGGCGAATCCGGCGCCGTCATCGTCGATCGACGCTGAGATGCTGCCTCGTCGGAAGCTGAGGCAGCCGCGCACTCGCGTCGCGTGCGAGTGTTTCTCCACGTTGCGTAGCGCCTCTTGCGCGATGCGGAAGACGGCCAGCTCTTTGTCGCGATCGAGGCGTCGCACGCGACCGCGCACCTCGAACAAGGCCCGAATGCCGGTGCGCTGCTCGAGGTCTGAGGCCAGCCACTGCAGACCGGCGGCCAGTCCGAGGTCATCCAGGATGGCGGGGCGCAGGTCAGTGCTGAAGCGCCGCAGGCCATCCGCGACGTCCTGGACCTGATGCCGCAGGTCGTGGAGCGGGCCCTCGGCGGCGGCTGGGCACGCCGAGTTGTTGAGCAAGCGGTCGAGGCCACGGCAGACGAGCACGAGGGACTGCACGGAGTCGTCATGGAGGTCGCGGGCGATCCGCGTCCGTTCCGCCTCCTGGGCCTGCACGAGGCGGCCGGCGTAGTCCTGCACCCTTCGCCGAAGCGTTCGTTCCTGTTCGACGCGCAAGCCCAGCGCGCTGCCGACGACCATGATCATGACGGTTTCCACGAGCTCGCCCGCCCAGGCGAAGTCGGCGCGATGCCAGAGCACGAGGTTGGGAACGGTCAACAGGGTGGCGAGCACGCCGGTGAGGATGCCGCCCTCCCAGCCGAAGTTGAGTCCGGCATAGACGACCGGGATCGTGTACAGCACCACCGACACATGGTGGAAGCCCACGAGCAGCGCTGACCGGCCGTGCGCTTCGATCAAGCCGTGCGCGGTAGCGATGGCCAGCACCATCGCCTGGGTCATCCAGAAGCGGCGGTCGCGCAGCCGGCTGGGAAGACGGCGGAGAAAGCCGGTGAGCTCGCGCTGGGGTGCGTTCGGCTGAAGGGTCTCGGCCGCCGTCATGCCAGCTCTTCCAGGTGCAACCAGCCCTCTCGCAATCCGCGGGCGACGGCCTCCGTGCGTGAGGCGACGCCAAGCTTGCCGAAGACGCTCTGCAGGTGGCTCTGCACCGTCCGCGAGCTCAGGCTGAGCCGTACCGCGATCTCCTTGTTGCTCAGCCCGCGAGCGGCCAGCAGGAGGACCTCGCGCTCGCGTTGGGAGAGTTGGGCACCGCTCACTTTGCCTCCGGACGCCTGTCGTGAGGCGCCGGACAGCCGATCCCAGACCTTGCGCGCTATGGCCGGGTGCAGCACGCTCTCGCCCGCGTAGACGGCCCGGATGGCGCTGATCACCTCGGAGTAGTTGGCCGTCTTGAGGATGTAGCCGGCCGCGCCCGCTTCCACGAGCGCGACGACGTACTGCTCGTAGTCGTAGGCGGTCAGCACGAGCACGCGCGTGTCGGGGCATTCCCGCTTGATCGCCCTGGTCGCCTCGATGCCGTTGAGGACCGGCATCGCCACGTCGAGGATGACCACATCGGGCCGCAGCTCGCGAACGCGGCGGACCGCCTCCGCGCCATCGGCCGCCTCGCCGACCACTTGGATGTCGCGTTCGCGCGCGAGCAGCTCACGGGTGCCTTGCCTGACCACCGCGTGGTCGTCGGCGATGAGCACCCGGACCGGAAGGGCGTCGCGGTCAGTGGTCATGCGTGTTTCCGACCCGCTTCCACGGCGATTATAGGTGACCCCCGTGGTCTCCGGTTGCGACATTCACCGGAGCCTGCCTCCGCCAGATGGCGGAGGGCCCGGCCGATTCAAGCAACGCGATCGGCGGCTCCGCCGGATGTGAGCAGCGCTGCCTGCCGCGCACGATATGACTGCGGGCCACGTGCGGTCGGCGCCGTTGGGGTGGCGAAGGATCGTGCAGCGGCCGTGGTCCGAGAGAGGAAGGTATAAGCCGATGGCGCAGCGATCGATCGGCGTCGGGCGGGACAGCTTCAGAGACCGCGTCGCCGAGCACGGCCGGCTACGCGCGTTGCTCGAGTCGTTTGCCTACGCGCCGCCGTTCGGTGGCATGTTCGGCAAGTCGGTGCCGTTCTACGCCGAGTCCTACTGGTACGCCATGGGCGGCCTGACGTTCCTGTTGTTCGTCTTCCTGGTGCTGAGCGGGATCCTCCTTGCTTGGCTGGGGCCGTACTGGTGGCTCACCCAGCCGTTCGGCCGATTCCTCAAGTCGTTCCACTACTGGAGCGCCCAGGGGTTCTTCTTCTTCGCGATCCTGCACGCATTCCGCGTGTGGGCGACGGGCTCTTTCCGCGGCCGGCGCCTCCTGAACTGGTGGATCGGCCTCACCGTCTTCATGCTGGCCATGGGGGAGAACCTCTTTGGCCTGCTCGCCCGCGGTGATTGGGAGTCGCAGTTCGTCTCCATGCACTCGACCGACATGCTGTTCGTCGAGCCGTTCTTCTTCCACCTCTTCGCGCCGGCCGATTTCTCCGCCGACTTGCTCATCCACGTGGCCGTCATCCCGGTGATCATGGGCGCGCTGATCTTCGCCCACGTACTGCTGGTCCGGCTGCAGGGTGTCTCAGAGCCGCTGGGGCAGCCCGCGTCGAAGAACGGCGCTGCAGAGGAGTACTAGACATGGCGCATGGGCAGGGTTCTCAGCACGTGATTCCGGTGGTGCCCGCGGATGACCACCCATCGGCGCGGCCGGTACGTCACGCCTTCTACAAGTACCCTCTGCTGGCGGTGGCGGCGCTGGTCGTGGCAGTTCTGCTGGCCGCATTCGTCGGTTCGCCCAACTGGCCGCGCGAGACGGTCGCGGGCGCGAGCACGAGAGACCCTGGCGGCGCGATACTCGCGTTCACGCAGGAGCTTGCCGGAACATCGGCGTCCACCATGAACGAGAGCGAGCGCGGCATGGCGAAACCGGCCGATGTCTTCGTGCTCAACCCGCTGCGAGAGGCCGCGCCTTTGCTCGGCGCCGACATCCAGTCCGCGCTCAAGACGTACGACGCTGCCGGCGCCGACCAGCGGCAGGCCTGGGCTGCTGCGTATGAGAAGGCCCTGGGGACCATCACCCCCGAGTCGAGCGGGGCTGGCGACATGGGAACCGCCAGCCCAGACTACTCCCGGACTAGCTCGCTCACCGGCGACTTCGGGCCGGTCCCCACGCTCGTGCAGGCCGACTTGAAGCTCGCGCAGAGCGGCTTCCTCGAGCAATACCTGCAAGGGGTGGAGCCGGGCCACCTGTTCCATCTGGTAAACATCTGGCTCTACGACCACCCGAGGATGCTGAATGCCGCCGTCGACCAGGGATTGACGGATGACCAGTGGGGCATGGTCAAGGAGCGTGGCTTCGGCGTGGGGTCGTGGTACCTGATCCTTCCGGCGGTCGTCCACGTGAAGCTGCCCAACGGCGCGACGGGAGGTGGCTTCGTCCTCGACAACTTGCTGATCGCCGCGTTCCTGCTCTTCGCGGTCCCGCTGCTGCCGGGCCTGCGTGACCTGCCGCGGCGCCTGCGGCTCTATCGCCTGATCTATCGCTATCCGGTCCGCGGTGAGCTGGACGAGCCAGAGAACATGCCCCGTGCGGAAGGCTATCACGGGCGCGCGCCGATGCCCGGCGCCGGAATCTGAGCAGGCGGTCATGGGTGCTCGGAAGGATATCGGCGAGCTGGCGCTCTTCGCCATCGCCTCGGCGGCCGGGGTCTATGGCCTCGGCAGGGGCCTGGAAGGCTTCTTCACGCCCGGCCGAGGCGGCATCAATGTGGCCTGGCTGGTGCTGGCGGCTGCTGCGTTCATCGTCTTGTGTGGCCAGATGGGCCGGGTGCACGACACCTGGCCGCGGCGCGGGGCAGCGGGCGGTCGCGCACCACGCTCCCGGCGAGGCGCGGCAAGTGCGCGTCGCCTTCCAGGCGCCGGGGATGGTCAGTCGCAAGACGGAAAGGGGTCGTGACGATGCAACGTGAGGAGATGATGGTGGAAGCGGCGCCCGCGGCGCAACCGCAGCGCCGGGCCACCAGGCTACGCGGCCGGGCGCACCGCGACACATGCTCGACGCTGGCGGCAGTGGGCCTCTTCGCCGGCTCGGTCGCCTGGCTGCTGGCCACGCTCAACCCGATGCGGTAGCGCGGCCTGGCCGCGGCTTCGCCCCGGGAGGATCAGGTGACTCAGCGGCGGGCGCGGGGTGGCCGGCACGCCGAGCCGCCCTCCGCAAGCCGCTCGTTGCTGCCCGCTGCCTCGATCGCGGCGTCACGGCCGTCACCTCGGCTCGCCCGTCGCGCTATTGGTGACGAGCTCGTCCAACAACGCGGAGAGCTTCCCCTCGACCTCGATCACCTTGCGGGCCCGGTCGAGCCCGCCCTCGAGCGGGCCGACCCGGCGACGCAGGCGCAGGTTCTCGCTCGAGCGGATCGGCGGGCGGCCGGCTCGGCGCCTTGGCCAGGGCCTCGCGCGCCCCGCGGTCCCGCTGCTTGCGCCACTCGGAGACGAGCGACGAGTACGGGCCTTCCCGCCGGAGCAGCGCTCCCTTCCCCTTTCCGGTCCAGCCGCTCGCATTCCGTGAGGATCTCGCCCTTGTGCTGGGCCGAGTACGTCCTCGGACGCTTTGCCCGCTCGGGCACCTCGGGGTCCGGTGCGGCTTCCCCGTGCGCGTGCCCGAGACCAGCCTGCCTCGCAGCCGTCGTCGTGATCACGGTTCGTGTCTCGCTTCCAGCCCTGCGCTCATCGATTCGGGCACTCATCCTGCCTCACGGAAGGTTGACACGGAGGGGATCAGAGTGGTCGAGACACGGGGGTGCATCCGTGCCTTGCCTCGTACGACAGTCGATTCTCCTCGCCGAATCCGTCGAGGCACTCACACCCGTACCGGAAGGCCCATAATGTTGGCGTTGCGCGGGTGGGGGGCGGACACCGTCGATGGCGGAACACAGCGCGTCTCCGGTTGCGGCCCTCGGCTTCTTGCCGGCCGTGTGGACGGGCGCGTACCTGTTGACTCACCGGGTGAGGAGCACGGAGAGCTTGCTGGCTGTAGCCTGCACGTTCGCGCTGGCCGGCTACTTCCTCCACGCTGTCCTGTGCCTCAATGTGCCGGCGGTGGGGTTCGGCTTCCTCTGGCGCCGTTTGCTGGGCTGGGCCGTCCTGCCGTTCTTCGGGTGCTGGCTGCATCTGAGCCTCGTCCTCGCTCGACCGCGCCTCTGGCCGAGGCGACCGATCTTGATCGGCTCGTACGCTGCGGTGTTCGTCCTCACGGCGCTCTGGCTCGGAGGCCGCTGGACTTTCTCCACCAACTCACTCGACCCCTTTGAGCTGCGCAAAGCCGTGGTCCTCTACGGCGCGTTTGCCAGCGTGGCGACGGTCGGCGTCTGGTTGAGCGCGACGAACGTGTCCTTCCGGCGGGTACGGGTCCCCCTGGCGGTCGTGTCCTTGAGCTGGGGCGTGGGTGCGGTCTTCCTCTCCGGGCAAAGCTTGGAGACCATCGCGGAGGAGCTGGACATCTCGTCGCGGCAAGTCTCGAGCTACGTGGACCGTCTGGCCGGCAGATTGCTGCCTGTCCTTGACCGGCTCTTGAGAGGAATTTCCGTCTAATTTCCGGCAGAGTTCACCGGTTCCACAGGGTTTTCCGCGCACCTCGTTGCTAGCATTCCAGCCCAACAGGAGGTCACGAGCTCGCCGCTGGGAGAAGACGGAAGGCTGGGGACTCGTTGTCCCTGGAGGAGGAGGAGCGCATGCCGGAATGGTGGCTCATGCATTGGGGGCCGTCGTGGCTACCGGCTGATGTGCGGGTGGTCTGGGGCTGGAAGGCTGCGATCGCCCTGTTCTTCGCCGGCTCGGGCGCCATGACCATGTTCTTCGCTGCTCAGGAAGACTGGCGTGGCCAGAGCCAAGCACTGGTCCGTGCGGGGCTGATATCGGGGATGGTCGGGCTGGCGGTGGCTCTCGGCCCGTTCGTGTGGGACCTGGGCAAGCCCTTGCGCTTCTACCTGTCGATGACCTCCGGATGGACCAGCCGACTGGGAAGCTCGTGGATGCCATGGGGCGCCTTGTTCATCGTGCTGCTGCTCGCGCTCGGACTGTACGACCTCGCGCTCGCCCGAGGACGAGCGACGAGAAGGGTCATCGCCGTTCCCATCATGGTCCTGGCCCTGCTGGCGACGGTCTACTCGGGGTTCGAGTTCCACGCCACGAACATCGCCTTGTGGAACGGCTACCTGCCGCTGCTCTTTCTGACGATGAGTTGGGCGGTGGGGGCGGCGTTCCTGATGATCCTGGCCAGGTATGTCGCGGCCGAGGGTCAGGAGCGGGCGCTTGCCGTCCGGCGGCTGGGACAGACGACCCTGGTGGGCGTCCTCGCGGAAGGGGTCGTGCTCGGCCTGTTCCTATGGACCGGTGCCGAGGACACCCGCGCGGCAGCGGCCGTGCGTTTCCTGCTGAGCGGGTCGCTGTCCGTGTTCTTCTGGGTCTCGCTCGCTCTGGTGGCCGTGGCCGTGGCCCTGCTCTCGCGAGTGTCCGCGGCGGCGGCGGCCCTGTGCCCGAACGGGACGTCGCCGTACCCGATGCCGCGTGCGCCGTGGCCGCCGCCGCTGTGCGCGGACGGTGTGGCGGCCCGGGCGCTGTGCCCGACCGGGACCGCACGCGCCGCTGCATCCCGGAGCATCTCGACGTCCAGCTCCAGTGCGACCCGCTCCGGCAAGGCTTCTGGGACAACACCCACGGGGAGCTGGGGGGGCTGCTCCAGGCGCTCGGCAACCCGCAGCCCACCTTCCTCGACGTGCTGGCCGCCTACATCCGGATGCACGTGGGGGCCGGTGACCTGGCGGTGATCGCCCAGTTCACCCAGACGCTCGGCTGGCCGGCGGTCCGCACGGTGGCCGTGGGCGTGCTGGCCGGGGCGGGCGACCCGCAACAGGAGTACGTGGAGATCGGGAACGTGGGCGGAGCGGCGGCCACGCTGGACGCGCTGCAAGTGCAGACGCCCGAGAACGCCAACCGGTTCGTCCTGCAGGGAACGCTGGCGCCCGGGCAGTCGTGCCGGGTGTACACCGAGCCGGCCGGTCAAGCCGGCGCCTGCGGCGGCGGTTGGGCGCACCCCAACGAGGGGGACGTCTGGCCGGCGCCGTCCGGCTGGGTGGTGCTGTGGTATCCCACTATACCGTTCCGCGGCGTGGCCGACCGCTGGTACTACCGCTTCGACCCCACCGCCCCCGGGACGCTCGCAGGGCTGGCGGGTCAGTTGACTGTCTCCACGCAGCACCCGAGCGACGTGGCCGTGCTCGGCGCGGTGGTGTCCGTCGACGCCAGCAGCGGCCGGCTGGTGGTGCAGCAAGCGGGCATCCCGGTCAGCGGGGGCTGCGCGGGCATCGGCCTGCCGGGCTGCGCCGTGACCACGCCGCGCTTGGTGGAGCAGCATCCGGCGGCCGGGACAGCGGGAACGGACGTGACCGTGGAGGTCAGCAGCGGCACCCACGTGCTGGTGGAGGGTGGGCTGTCCGCGCTGCAGCCGGGGACGCCGGCGTTGGCTGCCGGCTCGCTATCCGGCGACGTGCTCGAGGCGCAGCTTCTGGAGCAAGTGCCGAGCGCGGTGCAGCCCGCGGGCCCCGGCGCCGCCGGCGCGGAGGTCTCGTCGGCGCCCCCTGCCTCCGCGGGGGCAGGCTTGGCGGGCGACCCCGGCATCAACGCCACACCGGGCTCGCTGCGGGCCGCTTCGGTCTCGGCGTCGCCGCAGACGACTACGTTCAGCGGGAGCTGGGGGGTGCCCGGCATCAACTGGACCAGTCCCTCCATTCAGCTCGTGTCGTGGAACGTGTTCGGATGCAACACCAGCGTCAGCGTCCAGGTCCAGACCATCGATACCTTTGGGGTGACCTGGGACTGGCCGATGCTCCTCGATGCCGGCGCGGGCAGTCCGCCGAGCGTGGGGACGCCGGACCCGCTGTCGCTGGCGTGGACGCCGCAGGCGCCCATGGGGTCGGAGAGCTTCTCTGTCGGCGCGGGGACGGCGGTAGGGCTCAACTTCGCGGTGAGCACCTGCCTGGGCGGCTGGCAGGTTGGCGGGCCGAGCTCCACTCTGGCGGAGAGCAACCAGACCAGCGACCCGGCGCCGACCGCGGGCCAGACCCAGAACGTGCCCGCGGTGGCCTGCCCGGGCATCACGCTCGGCATCCCTGACACCAGCCTGGGCGTGACGCTGGAGGTCTGCGGCGCCGTCGGCCTGACGGGAAGCCCGCTGCAGGTCGAGGTGAGCGCCCCCGGCTACGGCGACACCCAGCGGGCGCTGAGCGGGAACGGGCCCACCCAGGTGAGCGGTACGCCGCAGGCCTGTCCCGTGGTGGTCGCGCTGGACAGCCCCAGCTACAGCCCCGCGGACAGCTTCGGCTTCGACCTGGCGGTGGCCGTCGGCGGCCAGACCGTGTGGACGAGCCCCTCGCTGACGCTCACCAGTGGCTCGTTTCCAGCCGGACCGGCGTCGGACGTCCAGCTTACCCTGCCAGGCGCGCCGGTCGTCACCGGCGTACAGCCGAACGCCGGCTCCGCCGCCGGCGGCGCCACCGTGCAGATCACCGGTATGTGCTTCGGCGGCGCCACCGCCGTCGACTTCGGCGGAACGCCGGCGCAGAGCTTCATCGTGAAGTCCGACTCGGAGATCAGCGCCGTGACGCCGGCCGACGCCGCCGGCACGGTGGACGTCACGATCACCGCGGCCAGCGGGACCTCGGCGACCTCGGCGGCCGACCGGTACACCTTCGCCGCCGGCCCGTCGGTGTGGAGCGTCTACCCGTCGATGGGGTCCGTGGCTGGGGGGACCACAGTGGACATCACCGGCTCGGGCTTCTCCGGCGCCAGCGCCGTCGACTTCGGCGGAACGCCCGCCCAGCGCTTCACGGTCAAGTCCGGCTCGGAGATCAGCGCCGTGACGCCGGCCCACGCCGCCGGCACGGTGGATGTGACCGTGACCACGGTCGGTGGGGCCTCGGGGACCTCGAAGGACGACCAGTTCACCTACCTGGCCGCGCCGGTGGTGACCGGGCTGGATCCGGCCTACGGCTCTCCCGCGGGCGGCACGACGGTGGCGGTCAGCGGCTACGGCTTCGCCGGTGCCACCGCGGTGTCCTTCGGCGGAACGCCCGCGCAGAGCTTCACCGCGGACTCCGACCAACAGATCATCGCGGTGAGCCCGCCGGGCTCCGGGAAAGTCGACGTCACCGTGACCGTGCCGACCGGCACATCCACGGCGCATGCGCCCGACGTGTTCCAGTACATCGCGTCGTCCACCACCACCCTGGCCGTGCGCGGCTCCGGGTGGGGGCCGTACACGCTCACGGCCACCATCTCGCCGGCCGTGAGTGACGGCACGGTCACCTTCTTCCTGATAGGCGGCTGCCACGGCTACCGTTGCTACTACCGAACGACGCTGACCGCGACGCCGTCCGGCGGGGTGGCGCGGGTCACCTGGACGCCACCGTTCGCCGGCGAGTTCGTCGCCAGCGCAAGCTGGAGCGGCGACAGCCGCTCCCTGGGATCGTCGAGCAACGCGGTTGACATCTCAGTTCCCTAGCGGCAGCCGGCAGGCGACTGCGCCGGTCCTCCCTGCCCGACGGGCAGGGAGGACCGGCACGGAGAGCGAGCGCGACCGCCCGCGCCGGGCCGACTGATGGACGAGGAGATGGCATGGAAGCTCGAGACGCGGCAGTCTCGGGGCAGGGTCGGAAGCCCCGCCCTGCGCGATGTGTCGCACGACAGGGCGCGCCGACACGCGCCGCGGTCGGCGCCCTGGCGGCGCTCATGCTGGTGCTCGCCGACTGCGGCAGCTCGTCTCACGGAGGCCCATCGGCCGCGACGGCCACGGTGACGGCCACCCGCGACACGGCGTTCTGCGGCGCGGTGACGACCTTCACCACCAGCATCGTGAGCCCCACCAATGCGCATTCCTCCCTCTCGTCGAGCGTGGTGCCGGCCATCGAAAGGACGCAAAGGGCGCTCGCCACCATGCGCGCCGATGCGCCTGGCGCTATCCGCTCCGACGTCGACCGGGTCGCGACCGTCTGGTCACCGGTGTTCTCTGCGCTGCTCGCCGGCGCCCGCCAGCCCGGATCGACGCCGCCGGCCTCCTTCCCAGCCCAAGCGCAGAAAGCGACGTCGGTCTTGTTCGGCCCGGCGGGCGAGGCCATCGGGGCTTGGGCGAGGGCTCACTGTCCCGGCTACCCCTCCCGCACAGCCTCAGCGAACGGGCGAGCGATGAGCTCGCCCACGGCCAGCGCCCCCAGCGCTTCACCGACCTCCTCCGGTCCCCCATCAGGCCGGCCGTCATCCTGGCCCGCCGTCGTCGCGGAGGTGATGGTCGATGTCGCGCCCCGCACGAGCGTCCCGCTCGAGGCCCCGCGCGTGCTGCCGGCAGCCGGCGGGCTGCCGAACTCGGCCCTGGTGCGCGCGGCAAGCCCAACCGACTACGGCGTCAGCCTCCATGACTGTCCAGCCCCGCTGCCGCTGAACGATCCCGGCATCGGCGCGGGTTCCTGCGGGTCGATGGCGGCCCTGTACGGCGACTTCGCCGGCCATGCCTATTCAAGCGCCACCGCTGCCCTGTCCGCGCTGTCGCAGCGGCTGACCGGGGAGCTGCACCCACCCGCGGGCTGCACGTCGATCAGCCACGTGCAGCTTGCGCCCGGCCTCGAGGCAACGCTCTACTCCGGGCCCGCGCCGCGGGGCAACTGCCTGGTCGTCTGGCAGGAGGGCGAGTGGACGTTCACGCTCGCGGGCGACCTGAACGGCGGGCTCGGTGGGGACGCCAGCGAGCCCTGGACCGCCGTCGCGCACGACATCGTCAGCTACCTCGACCGTCACCTGCTGGCCGAGACCCACGGCTCCTTCTCGTGCGAGATGGGCGGGGACGGGCTGCACAGCGGCCTCGCCTGGGTGCGCGGCGACGACGTCTACATGGCGAGCGCCTACCACGGGGCGATCCCGGCCCTGGCACTGGCGATCGCCATGGCCCGCTACCCCGGTTGAGGCGGTGCGCATCACCCTTGAGTGACGAACGCGCCGTCCTTGTCCGACACCGAGCCCTGCGTGCTCGCTCGTGACGGGGACGACGAGGCCTTTGGCCCGCCCGCGAGCGGGTGGTTCCGCGGGGGTTCGGCTTCCTCGCAACCGTAGCCGGCGTCCACATCTCCGGCGCGCTGGAAAAGGCACACCGCGGAGTGGTGGCTCGGGCTTCAGACGAGGCGCGACGTAGGAATCCCGATAGTCGTGCGAGGCCGTCATGTCTGATGCGGCCGCGCGGGCGCCGAGCCGTGCGCGCGATCCATCCGCGTCACGTTTCAGCCGGAGTCTGCACCGCAGCGTCTCTTGCACGGTGCTCCGGCGCGACGGGAACGGTCACGACGACCGTGGTGCCAGCACGCGGCAGCGTCCGCACGGTCAGCTTCCCACCCACCATCCGTGCCCTCTCTTGCATGCCGATCAGCCCGAACTTGTTGTCCTTCTGGAAGTCAGCCAGGGCATGCGGCATCACAAAGCCTCGGCCATCATCGGCGACGGTCAGTTCGATTTCCTGGGAGCCATAGTTAAGGTTGACCGTCACTCGGCGCGCTGCTGCATGACGCTCCACGTTGGCGAGGGCCTCCTGGGCGATCCGAAACAGCTCCACCTCCTCTTCGGCGGCGAGGCGGCGTTTCTCACCACGCACGAGAACTTCCGCCTGCAAGGAAGCGCGCTCGCCCAAGTCGGCGACGATCCCCCGCACCGCCGCCGCCAAGCCAAGGTCGTCCAGCACCGGCGGCCGCAGGCCGCGGATCACTTGCCGCAGGTTCTCGACGATCGACACCGCCCGGCCGCGCGCTCGCTGCACCTCGTCGCTCGCGGGGTCGGGGAGCGTGGAAGCACTGTGCCTGATGGCATCCAGATCCCAGCCGAGGGCAACCAACGCCTGCACGGCCAAGTCGTGCAGTTCGCGCGCAACGTCGGCCCGTTCCTTCTCCTGGGACCTGACGTTCTCTGCTACGTAAGCCTCAAGCCCCATCTCCCGCAGTTTCTCTTGCGTAAGGTCGCGAAGCACGACCTCGACGATGTCGCCACCTGTCGCCACCGCGGCGCTCACCGGTTTGACCCAAAGCGGCCTGCCTCCGGGGCCATTGATGCACGCGGTCTCGTCCGCGTCATGCCGGCCGGAGATCTCAGTCCGGATCGCTGCGGCCAGAGGGGTGGGCAGGACGTCGTCAATCGAGCGTCCGCTGAGGTGCTCGGGCGAGGCACCGAGCAACAAGGCAGCAACCGCGTTACACTCAATGACTCTTCCGTTCCTCTCGACGACAAGGACGGCCTCGGCGGAGGAGTCGAACAACGCTCGGTACTTGCGCTCCGCCAGCTGCGCCGTGGCGCGGGCTTCCCTCTCTTGGTCCACCCGCCTGCCGGCGAACACCGCGAACCCGTCGATGGCTGCCATCTGCACGATGACCCCCCACCGTTCGAGGCCCGTATGCCACAGCACCCAGTTGGGCACGGTAATCAGCGAGCACCAGACGGCTGTAGCGAGCGAACCTTGAAGGCCGAAGCTCAGGGCAGCATAGATCGTAGGTACGAGAAACAAGGAAATCGGCACGAAATAGAGCATGCCGAAATTGCGGATGATGCCGAACCCCTCGACACCATCATGAAAGCCGGCGATCGCCACGACCAGCAGCTGCACCATCCAGAAGCGAGCATCTCGAACCGGCGGCCGGGCCCACAACCCGACACGCCGCAAAGCTGCCGTGGCACGACGCCACAATCGGGCGTCAGCGGCCGTCTGAACTCGCCGCCGCTGGGTTCCTGCCGCATCCCGAACAGCTTTCACTCCGCGCCACGCAGCATGGGGCCACTAGGTGTCGAAGAAGCCCGCGCGGATCATAGCAAGGAAACCGCGCATCCGTCCCCAGCACCGGGCCGGGAACGACCCTTTAGTCCGGATCCCCCCAAGCACTTCCGCTGGCGCTCTGAAGCGTCGGGTTCAGCGACCGCGTGCGCGAATGGGGACTCGAATCTACGAGGCCAACCCACGGAAGTGGCCGAACCCGAGCACCATCGGGAAGAGGGTGACCCCCGTCGTGACCCGCGAGAGGATGGCGGCACCCTCGGCCGCTTGACCGAGCATCCAGAGGGCGCACGCATTTCGGGGCAGACCGCCCAGCGCGGTGCCCCGGAACGCCGCTCCACTTGCGCCCGCAGCGCCCCGGCCTGCGGGTTGGCTTGCGTCGCCGCGCTCATCTGGGCGCAGGTCTCGCCCCATCTGCGAGGCCGCCTACAGATGCGCCGGCCGTCTCCGGAACAGCCGTGGCTGACGGGGGGCCTCGGGCGTCTGTCCAGCCGGTCCGCCTTGCGGCGGCCTTCCCGCGGTACCCCACCAGACGGTGCCCAGCACCGCCGCACCGACGAGCAGCAGGCCGAGCGTAGACAGGCCGTAGGCGGGTCCATGCACCGCGGCGTCCGCGAAGGTGTAGACGAGCACGCCGAGGAACAGCACCGTGCTCCCGGCCACCGCCGCCCAGCCGATAGCCTTCTGGACCTGCCTCCCGGCCAGGAACCGGTCAACCACCAGCATCAGCAGGACCACCGTGGGCAGGAGAAACAGCCCGATGTCCTGATGCGCCCACGTGAACACCGCGTCGTGGGCCGCGCCCGGCGCCTTGTCGCCCGCGCCAAAGTAAGTCTCATGGAGCTCGATCCAGTAGCCGGTGACAACCACGACCGCGAAGCTCATGAGCCAGGACCAGGCGGCGGCCAGGCGCACCGGCCGGCGGACGTTCCGCACCATGGCGCCGGCCAGCGCGAGCAGCCCACCGAACATCACGAACACGCCGGTCACGATGTCATCCCCGGCGACCCCGTTGGTGCCGCCCGCAGACTGGAACAAGGTGGGCGGGCTCCACGCCGTGAACCCCATACGCACGTACATGACGGTCATCACCACCACGCCGACGGCGACCAGCGACAGGCCCATCCGGGCGAGGGCCTTGGGGCCACCGGAGAGGGCCGAGTAGCCGAACTGCTGAACCGCCAGCCCCGCGGCCACGGCCATGACCGCGACCACCATGTCGTGCGAGTGCGACCCGGTCAGGTTGGCGGTGAAGTCGTCCAGCTTGAGCCCGCGCGCCCGCGCGTAGGACCCGATGATCCCCGGCCGGTCGCCGAACTCCAGGATCCATCCGGCGAGGTGGCCCATGACTGCGGCGACCAGCATCGAGGCGACCCCGAGCGCGGCCGCCAGGAAGGGCAGCGTTCGGCTCAGCGCCGAGCGGAGTCGCCACTCGCTCCACATGCCGACCAGCAAGACGATCAGGATCTCGTCCAGGGCGAAGAACCCGATGATCTGGGTCCACATGGCGACCTCGGTGCCGGGGATACGGCGGTCGAAGACCCCGCCGATCCCGGCGGCGAGCGTCGCCACGATCACCCCGCCGGCGATCCACACGCGGGTGTGCGTTGAGCGCAGGCAAAGCACGCCGCAGACCAGTAGCGCAAGCAGTCCGGCGACCCCGATCAGCAGCCCGTGCAGATACATCACGTGCCAGGTAGCAAGCGCCGCGGAGGCGCTCGGCTCGGACTGAAACGGATTGGAGACGAAGATGCTCCCGAGGGAGAACGCCACCAACCACCCGATCACGAAGAACAGAATCCGTCGATGAGTCAGCCACGGCACGCGTGAGAAGGGCCGGATCTCCTCAGGCGGCACCACCTCGTCAACTCCGGAGGTTTGGACATGTTTGCGTGTCATCACCCGACCTCCTGCGATGGTGCTTGCCAGGCCGCTGACGTCCTTGACGCCGAGGCACATCGTCCGCCTGAGCCTGACAGCGGACTGGCAGTCCATCCTGCGGCCCTACTCTCACGCCGGCTGGCGCTCCCGTCTGTCGGGCAACATGCGACACAATTCACAATCATCGTCGGGCATTCCCCTACACGCGATGGCGGCCCGGTGCCCACGTTGGCCGGGAGGAGGAGGCACGGGCAGGGTCCCAGAGCCAGCGGGGCCGTCCGCGCGCGGAGCAACTGCACCGACCGGCATTTCCGCCTTATGCGCGCCTTCGACGCCTTCCACCACTGCTACACCGTCCGGGTGGCGTTTAGACGCTGGAAGCGGGGTCACCATGGCCTGGCAGGCCCCGACCGACATGCTGGGCATGCCTCCAAGGCTAACCTCGCTATCCTCGCCCAAGCTGGGGTTCACGCCGTCATCACTCCGCGCCGCTAGTCTATAAGGAGGGGAGCCGTCCAACAGCGCCCTCGGAGCCACTTGCTCGCAGACACGGCAACGGTGCAGCAGCAGGGACGGAGGCCAGCGGTCATCGGGAAGTGGCGCACGTTGGTCGTCAGCAGCTTGGCGTCGAGGATCAGAGCGATCGCGGCACTGAGGTAGTCGACGCCGTCGATCCCGCTGTACGCCTTTCGCCGCCTGCGCGCCAGCGACCCGGCAACTCGCGCGACACCGTCGTCAACCGGGACCCAGGAGAGAGCCGCGAAGAACCGGTCCAGCGTCTCGCTCTCGTCCTCTCGCACTCCGCAAGGAGTTCGAAGCGGACGACCTCGCTGGCCGCAACAGTCTCCTCACATTGACATCCTCCCCATGGCTGAAGCCAGGGGCTTGCGCTCGCCATCCGGTCAGGGATCACTGCTCGCTCGGTCCGTGCGCGCGCCAGGAGCGCGCCACCAACCCTGAGGCAACCCGGGCGCCTGCCCCACCACGACCGAGCTCTTCCAGCGTCTCGGCTGCGACTCCCCAAGCCTCAGGTCTACCGGCGTAGAATGGGCGTGGGCTTGCTAGCGAAGACCTTCCCGGTGCTCGCTCCCCACTTATCGACGTAGAACCCAAAGCCTGCTGGGCTCGGTAAGGGCTGCGTGCAACGTAGGAGCGGTCCGTGCAGTTGGTCGCGCTCGGATCGGAAACGAGGGACGGGACCGGCCGCGTCCGTCGGGACCGGTAAGACTGCCATGTGGCGTTGGCTGCTCGCGGCGCTGGTCAGCGGTGCAGCGCTGTTCACCGCGTTGAGCGCCGCGTCGTGGCGGGCAGGCGTCTCCGAGCATCCGGCCCCCGGGGTCGTCGCGATCGAGCCACGGTCGGCGTCCACGCCGACCGCGACACCTGCGCCTGCGTCCGGCCTGCCCACGTCGTCCGCGACGCCCGGGCCGAAGCCCAGCCCCGCGCCGGGCGGCTCCGAGGCGTTGAGTCCTGCTCGGCGCACCGCGGTGGGAGGCGGGCCGGCTGCACGGGTCGTGTGGTTCGCTCCCAATCCCCAGCACGCGGTGTTCATTACCATCGACGACGGCTGGTATCCCAGCAACGCCGTGCTCGACTACATGGCGGCGCACCACTTGCCGCTGACGGCCTTCGTCATCGGGCGCGCGCTGGAGCTGTACCCCGCGTTCTGGCGGGCGTTTGCCGCCGCCGGCGGGGAGGTGGAAGACCACACCGAGTCGCACCCCTTCCTGACCAAGCTGAGCTACCCGGGAGTAGTGGCCCAGGTCCGGGCGGACGCCGACGCGATCCAGCGAGTCGTCGGCCGCCGCCCGGTCCTCTTCCGCCCGCCGTACGGCGCCTACGACCTGACCGTGCTGGAAGCGGCGCGCGCCGCGGGGTTCCCCACGGTCGTGACGTGGTCGGCCACGGCCGGGAGCTGGGGGCTGCAGACGTACAACGGCGGGCCGCTCGTCCCGGGGGAGATCATCCTGCTGCACTGGGTGCCGGGGCTCTACGATGAGCTGCTGCGGGTGCTGGCGGCTATTGCCGCCCAGCATCTGACGGTAGGCGACCTGCTGCACTACGTCGGGACGGCGCCGTCCGCTCCGGCAGTGATGGCCACGCCGACTCCTCCGATGCCGGTGCGCCCGTCAGCCTCTCCTGAACCGGGCCCCGGCGGTACACTGTCACCGGTCCCCTCCCCGACGGCGACTGCCCCGGCGCCGGTCCTCTCGCCGACGGCAACGGCACCAGCCCGGCCGTCGCCGACCAGCACTCCCGCCCGCACTCCCCCGTCCACGCCGTCAGGAACGCCAAGGCGGGCGTGAGGGTTGGCGTCGGCCGAGGGCGCTGCTCCCGACCCTGGGCGTCCCCGACTCTGCGCGCGCTCGGCCCGCGCTCCGGATGGCGGAAGGTCCGTCGTCGGCGCGCGGGTCCTGCCCCGGCGGGGCACCCCGACTGCCGTGGCAGCGGCGGGCGTCCGCCGTTCGCTCCACGGCACGCGGGCATGAGTCCACGCGACCGCTGGGCTGGCGGTCAGCGCGGACCGGCGCCCCCGTTCAGCATCGATGTCTCGACGAGGCTTTCGTGGACGCTGCCGCCCAGGTACTCGCCGGCGACCCAGACGCCGTGGGAGCTCGTGGCGACCCCGTTGAAGCTGTCGCTGCAGCGGCACCCTGGACTCACCTCCTGGCTCGGGACAATCTCCCAGCGCGTGCCGTTCCAGTGCTCGGCCAGGGGACCCCCGTCCCCACCGCCGTGCCGGCCCACGGCCCACACGCTCACGGCCGAGCGGCCGGCGACTGCGAACAGGAGGTTGTCCTGGCCACCTACGTTCGGGCTCGGGACGCGATGCCACGCGCGCCCGTTCCAGTTCTCGGTCAGCGTGCGGTGGCCGCCGGTTGCCTGCTCGTAGGTCCCCACCGCCCAGACGTCCCCGGACGACACCGCTGCCACGCCGTAGAGCACGTTCTCCCGTACGCTGGCGTTGGGCGATAGCACCACGGCCCAGCGCGCGCCGTTCCAGTGCAGCACCAGGGTGCGATTGGCGGAGCCGTTCCAGAAGTGCCCCACCGCCCAGACGTCACGCGGACCGGTGGCGGAGACAGCGGAGAGGACGTTGACGGTGGTGAGCGGGTGTGACGGGCCGCACGGCTGCACGAAGGAGGCGACCTTTCCCGGGTCCGGGCTGGGCACCGCGTGCCAGGCCGTGCCATCCCAGTGCAGGATCAGGATGTGTGCGGTGTGCTCGCACTGGAGGTCGTCCCAGGAGATGCGCCCGTCGTAGGAGCCGCCCACCGCCCAGGCGTCCGTGGACGAGAGCACGGTCACCCCGAGAAGCGTGCTGGCGCCCTCGCCGACGGTGGGCGTCGGCACGATGCTCCAGGTGGAGCCGTTCCAATGTTCGGCCAGAGTGCGGAAGGGCAGATTCGGCCAGCCGCCATTGCTGGGCGCGTACGTTCCAACCGCCCACGCATCGTCCGACGCCTCGCCAGCGACGGCGAAGAGATGCGACCAGCCGCAGCACGGGTCCGGCGTCGCAACCACGCGCCACCGCTGCCCGTCCCAGTGCAGGGCCTCCGTCAGATCGCTTGGGCTCGAGGACGGCTGATACGCGCCCACGGCCCACGCGCCGTGCGTACCGACGGACGCGATGCCATCAAGGCCGCTGCGCGCCCCGGGCTGCGGGACCGGCACGGAGGCCAATCGCAGCGATGGTACGGAGGTGTGGCGCCTCGCTGTGCACCCCGCCGGTGCCAGCGCCAAGACGCTCGTCAGTAGCGCAGCCGCGAGCATGGCGCGCATCCGCTGTATCCGGCCTCCTGACCGGCGCCTCGTGCAGCACGAGCTGCTTCTTCCGGCGCCGGTCGCCTCGCACCCTCGATCGATGAGCAGCAGTTATGGATGCGAGAGCTCCGAAAGAGGGCGGCGTACCCTCTTCCTCCATCGTCCGTCTGAGACGCACCTGGTTCCACCGTCGCTCAGCGGCTGATCGTGACAATCCCCCCGGCAAAGGGTCCGTCTGGCGTGTTCACGTACCAGTCCACCTTGGCCGGCCCGCTGCCCGAATCGGCGGGTACCTGCATCTGCATGTCGTAGCTGACCCGGCCGCGGGCCGGGATGCTCCTCACCTGGTCACAATTCAGGGTGAAGGAGCCCTCGACCACCTGCCACGTGCCAGCGGTCGTCGAGGTGCCCAGGGATTCCGTATAACCGGGACAGGGCTCGAACAGTACTTCCTGGTCGGTCGCGTTGCTGAGCGTGACCACGTAGCGCAGCGTGCTTCCCGCCCGAGCCGCGGCCGGCAGCACCAGCTTCGCCTGCAGGACCCCCAGGCTGCCCGGGCTCGGCGTCGGCACCGGGCGCGGAGGTCGCCCGAAGTCGCTTATCGCCAGTCCGCAGCTCCCAGCGCTGAGCGAGACGTCACTCGATATCTGCCCGCCCGCGGGAAGCTGGAAGGCGAGCTGCCGGTAGACGGTGACCTGCCGCTGCTGCTCCGCCGTGCCGCAAGCGTGGCTGATGGCGAAGGCGAGCAGCGTCTGGCCGCCGGGGCGCATGTCTCCCGGCGCCAGGCCGAGTGGGTATGGGTATCCGCGCCGCAGTGGGACCGTCCCCCTCACCCCCGCGGGGCCCACTCCCGTCACCACGGGCGATCCCCGCAACAGGCACGCACCCGCGCCGACATTGGTGAACACCACGTAGTCGTACGCGGTCCCGGCGGCCGCCTCTGTCTGGCCCTGGCTGACACGCAGTTGACTGGCCTGACAGGGCGGAGCCACGGTCGGGTAGGCGGGCGGAGTCGAGACGGTGGGCACGTAAGTGGGCAGCGGGCGGTTGACCCAGGGAGCGACCTCGACTGTTTGCACCGCGGGTGTCGCCGTACTCGGCGAGGTGGCTCGCCATGGCGCGCCGGACCGCGACAGGTAGGTGAGTCCGCCCACGGCGAGCAGCAGCAGCCCCGCGGCCGCTAGCGGCCAGACCCAGTGCGGGCCTCGTTGGCCCACTCCCCGTCCTTCCATCGCCAGCGCTCCCGCTTACAGAACCCTTCGCATACTGTGGATGGTGTCTCGCCCATCGATGCCGTCCGGTTCGCTCGGCCCGCCCCCGCAGGCGACAGGCCATGCGCCGCCGGTGCTCTCCACAGTCAGTAACGTACGGGCCGGCCGATCGTCACGCCGGACACCGGCTCGCTCTCCATCCGTCGGCCACGGCGTGAGCCGAGCGCGGCAGGGGGCACGGACGTGCCGACTGCGAAGCCCACGGCCACCGCAAGTGCGACCGGGGGCGGCGGGCCGCGCCCGGGCCGTCGGTGCATCCGAGGGTTACGGGTGTCAGAGGCGCCGGCGAGTATCAGCTTGCCCATGAGCGCGTTCCTCCGCGCCAGGCATGTCTGCCCGCCGGAGCGTCGGCCGGCTGCTATGATCACGCTGGCCACCGTCCGTCGGCGAAGTGGTGCGGGCGGCCACGGATGCGCGGGCGCCGACCGAGTGGCGCGTCAGCGATCGGTGTCAATGTGCCGCTCGGCGGTGCCCACGGCGCTGACAGGCTCCGGAGCGGGCGCCCGGACGGGACCCCCGAGGCACCCGGCGAGTCGGGCAGACGCTGCAACGCCGCGGGATGGCGGAGCTGCCCATGGTGAAGCGGATCCGGCGATTGCACGCACTGCTGCGGCTCCCGGCCGCCATGGTGCAGCGCGTGCCGTTCACCATCGCCATGGCCGCGGGCATCCTCGCCGTGACGGCCGTCACCGACACGATGACGCGACCCGCGACGGCGACGCAGCTCGCCCGCTGGGGTTTCAACCTGGGCGACTTGCGCAGTGGCCGGTTGTGGCAGTTGCTGGTGCTCACGCCCTTCCAGGCCTACCAGCCGCACATGATCCTGCCGATCCTGGGCTCGCTGCTCTTTTTCGTGGGCGCGGCGGAATACGTGCTCGGCACCCGCCGGACACTCGTCGCCTTCTGGACGACCCACGTCATTGGGTACGTCGGCGCGTACCTGCTGCTCTGGCCGCTGTCGGCGGCCGGCTGGGGCTGGGCGGTGAGTGCGGCACACGACACCGATGTCGGCTCATCCGCGGCGTCGTTCGGCGCGCTTGCGGCGCTCATCGCCTTCCTGCCGCCTGCCGGCCGTCGCGCGGCATTCGCCGCCGCGGCGACGTATCTCCTCAGCTTCCTGGTACTTGACCGGCGGGTCTGGGACGTGGAGCACCTGATCGCGTTCGCCAGCGGGCTGGGGATCGGCGCCGTCATGGTGCGGCGGCGTGGCGAGCCGTGGCCGTCGTTGCTCGTCTGGCCTCGGTTCAGCCGTCGGCAGCGCCCGACGGCGGTGGCCTGGGCAGTCGGCGTCATGGGCATCATCAACGTTCTGTCGGCTCTCCTCTCGCCGCGCCACCGCGGCCTGACGTGGCTGGAGGAGAACCTGCCGATCGCGCTCGTCCACGGCGGCCGCCAGTTGGTGCTTGTGCTCGGCTTCGCGCTGCTCGTGCTGGCCCTCGGGCTCGCGCACGGACGGCGTCAGGCGTGGCGGCTGACCGTCGCAGCGTTGTGCGCTTCCGCGGTGTTGCACCTCACCAAGGGCGCTGACCTGCCTGAGGCGCTGCTGGCACTCGGCCTGCTGCTGTTGCTCCTCGCCTGGCGGGGCGAGTTCGTGGCGCGGTCCGACCCGCCGTCGGTGCGGCAGGGCTTGCTACTGCTCTTCGCCCTGGTGCTGGTCGTACCGCTGTACGGTCTCGCCGGTTTCTACGTGTTGCGCAGTCACTTCCAGGAGAGCTATTCGGCGCTCCCGGCACTGCGGGAAACGGGCGCGCGGCTCCTCTTCACGAGCACTGGCGAGTTCAGCGCCGGCAGCCGCCGGGCGACCTGGTTCCTGGACTCGATCACGGTGCTCGGCTGGAGCGGGCTCGGCGCCGCCCTGCTCTTGGTGCTGCGCGGCGCGCTCGCGCCGCATCCGCGGCCGACGGAGAGGGAGCGCGCCCGCCGGTTGCTGGAACGCTATGGGCAGAGCGGCACTTCCTACATGACGCTGTGGCCGGGGAATCGCGTCTTTCTCGCCCCAGGTGGAAAGTGCTACCTGAGCTATCGACTGGCCGCCGGCGTCGCGCTGGTCCTCGGTGACCCGGTGGGAGCCGAAGACAGCCAGGTGTCGGCGATCGAGGCGTTCGATCACTTCTGCCGCGAGCACGGCTGGGAGCACGCCTTCCTCGGCGCGACGCCCGAGCTGCTGGCGCTCTATGCAAGGCTCGGCTACCGCGCGCTCGAGATCGGCGAGGAAGCTCTCATCCCACTGCAAGGGCTCGAGTTCCGCGGCAAGGGGTGGCAGGACGTGCGCACCGCCCTCAACCACGCGACACGCGAAGGCATCCGGTTCGAGCTCTACGAGGGCGGGAATGTGCCCGGTCCGGTGCGAGACCAGCTCCGCGCAATCTCGGCCGAGTGGTTGGCGCGCAAGCGCTTGCCGGAGTTGGGCTTCACCCTCGGTACCGTGGAAGACGTGGACGACCCGAACGTCTACGTCGCGGTAGCGGCTGACTCGAGCGGGCGGGTGCACGGCTTTCTCGATTGGCTGCCGATGTACGCGGCCAGGGGCTGGGTGGTGGACCTCATGCGCCGCCGTGCCGACGCTTTCAAGGGCGTCATGGAGTTCCTGATCGGTTCCTCGCTGCTGGCATTCGCGGATCGCGGCTACCGCGTGGCGAGCCTGGCGAGCGCGCCGCTGGCGAACGTCGAGGCGCAGGAGGCGGGCTCGACGCTCGAACGCGCTCTGACGTTCGTCTACCAGCACTTCGATCGCTTCTACCACTTCCAGTCGCTGTTCCTGTTCAAGAAGAAGTTCCAGCCGCGCTGGCAGGGCGTCTACCTGGTCTTCCGTACCCAGACCGAGTTGCCACGCATCGGGCTTGCCGTCCTGCGCGCGTATCTGCCCGACCTGGGGCCGCGCGTGGTCGCGGGAATCATCGGCCACGAGCTGGCAGGCCGCTGGGCGTCCCCGGAGCATGCCAGGAGCAGCACCGACGCGACGAGGCCCGGTCGCGCCGGTGCCTGAGCCCGGCTGCAGCGAAGACGGGGCCCGATTCGGCGGTCGGGGCAGACAGACGGGCACCCCGGTGAACTGGGAGCTGAGGGAAATGAGCCAACAGCAGGCGCGGCAGAGGAGCCCCTGATCGTTTGTTGCCGCGCCTCTCAGGTCCAGCCTTTCGCTGAATCTGGGCTCAGCCCGGTTGCTGCCACCACTTGTGTCGATGTAATGCTATTGGCAACAACACACGCGAAGTCATCGTGTCATGAAAGATCGGCACATTCGGCCGACGCCCTACAATGATGGGCGTTGCCGGGGAGGCTGTCACGCATGGGGGAGCTGCCACCGGGACCATGCTATCTTAGGGCCGATGTCGCAGATCTTCGATTACATCCCGCATCCGCACGCGGAAAAGCGCAAAGAGACGGGCCCGCCCAAGGTGGCAGCGGCCGTCGCCCAGATCCATGGGCCGGGTCTGGTCGGGCGCGTCAACGCCAAGGTCGGACTGAAGGTCACGGTGATCGTCGGCACCATGTGGTGCGCCTATCTCTTCACGCTCCTCGCCTTGGTCAGCGCCCCGTCGGCGTTCAAGACCGGCGATTCGATCATCATCGTCGCCTGGATCGCGCAGACGTTCCTCCAGTTGGTGCTTCTACCGATCATCATCGTCGGTCAGAACGTGCAAGCCGTGGCCGCCGATGCCCGCGCGCAGGCCACCTACGACGACGCTGCCGCCGTCCTGGAGGAAGCCAAGCAGATCCAGGCGCACCTGGAGGCGCAAGACGCCGTGATCGAGAAGATCCTGGCTGGCGTCACGACTCGGGAGACATAAGTGTAGGCCTTCGCAGTGCCACGAGGTATACAGGTAGTCGGCGGCCGTTGGCGCTGGCGGCTCTGCGCCCGAGTGGCCCTGGGAGGCCGATGAGCCCGTAGCGCGCAGAGACTCCCGGGAGGCGTCGTCCTGTCAGACCGTTCGATGCGCGGGCAGTTCGATCGTGGTCACCTGGCGATTCAGCCCGGGGCCCCCACTTCCGCACGACCAGGGATCTGGACCTTGGTCGCCATTTGGTCGCCGTGACGACGAAGAGGCGCCGATTGCGGACTTCAGTCCGGTACAGTCGTTCGAACTGGGCGACTGTTTCACGTTCGCGATCCAGCGGACGGCCAAACTCGACACGCTCGTGCGAAGCGCGGTAGCGCCGCGGGGGGACTATCGCCGGCGCCGCTTGCTCTTGCCGGCTGCCTTCCGCATCTGGCTGAGGTGGAACATAACAGCCGCAAGGCTGGTCGCGGCCGGCTGGGTCTTGGCGAGCGCCCGCACGCGGCGCTCGGCCTCCTCATAGCAGGCTGCATCGTCGCGGTCACCGATGGCCCAAACGGTTGCGACGGTCTCCTCGGAGTCGGTGGTGAAAATGATGCGCCAATTGCGGTCACCGACGACGATCTTGCGCCAGTCGGTCAGGCCCTTCCCAAGCGGCAGACCTGCCTCCTGTCCTGCCTCCTCCAACCGGATCAGCTTCCTGAGGAAGAGCGGTAGATTGCCGCTTGCGGCGTAGCGGATGAGATCCGCGACGGCCTCGTCGATCAGCTCGACACGAAGCGGCATCTACTCCGGCACGTCGCGGAGCTGCTCGCGGGTGTAGCCGAACTGCGCAAGCACTTCGTCGAGCCCGTGCCGACGGGGCCCGGCCGTCAGCATGCGCGCCGCCGTCAGTGAGAGATCGAGCAACTCCTCCTGCATCTGCTGAAGCTCCTCCAGCCGCTTCATGCCTATGACGGCTGCGATGGGCTTGTTGTTGCGCAGGAGAACCTGCTCGTGGCCTGCCTCCGCTTCATGAACGAGGCGCGAGACGCCGAGCCTGCTCGCGTCGGAGATCGAGAGCAGATCGGCCGTATCGATGATGGCCATTGGCAACCTCTCGGTCTTTTCTACCTAGAATCCTATGCAGACCGGCTGGCCTGATCAAGCTCGTGTCAAACGCCGGGGTGATGCCCGGCTCGCTTGCCGCTCAGTGGGCGTCTGCCTGCCACGGCTGTTGCTTGCCGGCGGCGAGCCCGGAGGCGATGGTGCGCTCCGTCTCGAAAGTGGTGAGGCCGGCGGCGCGGGCGGCGAGGCTGAGCTCGTCGCGGACCTCTGCTTCCCGGAGCAGGCCGGCGGCGAGGAGGCGGCCGGCGGTGAAGGCGCAGCGGTTGAGGGTGTCGTTGCGGGTGCCGGGAGGCGCCTGCTGGACGCGGTCAGCGAGACGCGCCAGCAGGCGCGCGGCGCCGCGTGCGTCGCAGGGCGCTCGCTGGCCGCGTGCGGGCTCGGCTGGGGGCGGTGGCCGCAGCAGGGCGGCGAGCCAGGCGGGCAGGGCGGCGATGGGGGTGCGGCCGAGGCCGGCCTGCTTTGACCAGCGGTAGCGGCGGCCCGAGGCGTGAAGCGAGGGCGGGGCGAGGACGTAGCCGTGCTCGGCGCGCACGTCCAGGCCTGGGGCGATGCGGACCCGGTTGCGCAGGCCGGGCTCCCGTGAGTGGAACCAGAGGTGGCTGCCGCCGCTGCCGGTGATGCAGCAGACGGTGCGCGGCAGCGCCCCGTGTTCGGCTTCGAGCCGGCGCAGTGAAGCGTCGCCGCCCCGGTCCAAGTCGAGCACCACCAGGCCGGAGACGGGGCCGGTGGCCACGGCGACGTTGGCCAGGGGGGCGAAGCTCCACCAGGCGACGATGACGCGCGCATCGCGGGAGGCGTCACGGACGCCCGAGCGGGCCAGCGCGGCGATGGGGTGCTTGGCGGGCGAGGGGCAGTCCTGGCGGCCGGTGCCGATGGCACAGGCACAGCGGCCGTCTGGCAGCGGCCACCAGACGGGCAGGACGGCGAGGCCGCGGCGGGCATAGCCGAGCGCCGGCGCGAGCATGCCCGGTCGCGCTGCGCCGGGGTGCTTGGCAGGCGGCGCCAGAGAGGACCTCATCAGATGTAGTATAGCTACCTGGGCAGCAGACGTGCCGAGGACCCGATAGGACGATGAAGTATACTCAATGGTAAGGAGAACGGTACATGCTGTTGGTCTGGTGGCTGGTCAGTCTGCCGTGGCGGATGGGCGCCGCGCTGGTGCGGCCGCGCGTCCGTTCGCGCTCCTGGCGGCACGTGGTGCGTGCCGGTCTCGGTCGCGTGGCGCCGGCCTGGCTGGTGGACGCGTTCGTGTGGCTGGTGCTGGTCGACCCGCTGTCGTACCTGAGCAAGCGCGCGCCGTGGTCCGAGCTGCTCTCCTGGCGCGTGTGGTTCTGGTTTGCGACGTGGATGGCGGTGAACGCCGTCACGTCGGCGCGCGGCTGGACGCCGGTGATGGGGCTGCTCGGTTTGCGCGTGGTGGACCTCGCGGAGCGGCAGCAGGTGCGCGGCCTGACGCTGCTGGCGACCTGGGCCACGCTGCCCCTGCAGCCGCGTGGGCTGTTCGCCGCGGTCAGCGACCCCGAGGACGCGCTCCTGGAGCCGGAGCCAGGGCCGCCCGCGGAGGAGGAAGCCGCGGAGCTGCGGCGGCGGCTGTGCGACGCGCTGGGGGTCCTCGAGCGCTCGGGGGAGATGCAGATCATCCACCGTGGCAAGCCGGCGCGCCAGTGGCTGGTCGTGGGCCGACGGGCCGCCATCGTGGTGCGCGCCGTGCCCCCCTGGACGGAGCCGCTGCGGGTCGCGCTGCCGGAATGGAGCGCGTCGGTGCGGGAGCGGGTCGAGCGGGAGACCGGCCGCGAGCTGGGGCCGCTGCCGCTGGCGGGGCTGGTGGTGTGCGCCGGGCGGGAGGAGCAGGAGACGGTGGCCGCGCGCGAGGCGCCGGTCACGGTGGTTGCGGCCGACGAGCTGGAGGACGCGCTGCGGGCGCTGGACCGCTGCGGGGCGCTGCATGCCGAGACGAGGGAGGCGCTGCTGGCGTGGATGCGGAGCCCGAGCCTGGCGTCGTAACGGATTCGCGGAGCGGGAGGGAGCTCTGATGAACGTCGGTCGCGGTGTGGTGGGGGCGCTGGCAGCGGTGGGGCTGTTGGTGGGGGCGCGGGCGCTGGGAGCGGGGGCCGGGACGCGAGCGGCTGGCGGGCAGCCTTCGCCCACGCCGAGCCCGAGTACCGATGTCACGCGTGTGGAACGCGACTGGAGCGGGCAGTGCATCCCGGCCGACCGGGACAGGCAGGTCTCCTGCAGCCCCGTGCGGCTGGCGTTCTGGAACAACAGCGGCAACGCCCTGGCCGGCCTACTGCGGTTCTTCGGCATCGCCAACCCGACGGAGCAGGACGTGCTGGCGGCCTACATCCGCATCCACGTGCAGGCGGGTGACCTCAAAGTCATCCAGCAGCTCACGCAGGCGCTGGGCTGGCCGGCGGTGCGGGTCACGGCGGTGGGGCTGAGCGCGACGCTCGGGGCCGAGTACGCGGAGGTCAGCAACATCGGCGGTGCTCGGGCCGAGCTCGCGGGCCTGGAGCTGACGCACGGCTCGGAGCCGGGGCTGCGGCCGGACTGGTTCGTGTTCGGCCACGAGGGCCTGGCGCCCGGGCAGTCCTGCCGCGTGTACAGCGTTCCCGCCGGCCAGGCGGACGGCTGCGCGGGCCGGTGGCAGCAGCCGGTGACCAGGTACTTCTGGCCCTACCGGACGTGCGTGGCGGTGCTGTCGTACCCGTCGCTGGGGGCCGGCTTGGCCGATCTGTGGCGCTACTGGACGCCCGGGGCGGGCGGGCCGTGACCGTGCGCCTCGAGCAGGGCGCTGGGGGCGGGCGCATCGCCGTCCCGGCGCTGCGTGGGGGCCAGCCGTGGTGTCCGCGCTGCGATCACCGGCTATCGCAGGAAGCGGTGAGCATGGCGCGTTTCGCGCTGCGGGCGCTGTCGTGCGGCTGGTGCGGTTACGAGTATCTCGCGACGCGGCGGGAGCTGGCGGCGCTTGGCGGCAGGACTGGGCGGAGCAGGGCGACTCCAGCGAGAGGTGGCGTGTCGCACGGCGATGGGGAGGGAGGGAAGCGATGAGCACGCGACGTGGCGCAGGCCTGGCGGTGACGGCCCTGGCGGCGGTGGGGCTGTTGCTGGCTGCGTTCCTGGCGCTCGGGACGGCCTCCGGCGCCGGCCCCGTGGCCCGGGCGGCGTACACCAGCTGCACGCCCGAAACGGGCGGCAGCCCGCCGGGCGGGACGGCGGACTCGGCGGCCGCGCAGCAGATCGTGGCGGCCGTCAACCAGGCGCGGGCGCAGCAGACGGCCCAGGACGGCATCCCGCGGCCGGCGCTGACGGTGAATGGGGCGCTGGCGGCCTCGTCGCTGTGGAAGGCGACCAACCTGGCCGTGGACGACTACTGGGCGCCGGCGGTGACGTGGCCGAGCGGGTCCTCGCCGCACGACGACTACCGGTGGCAGGCGGCGACGAACGGCTGGGTCTTCCTGCGCCGCTGGTATCAGCGGGAGCTGGACTGTGGCTACCCGTCCGGCTACGTGGAGATGGGCGAGAACATCGCCGCGGGCTACGCGGGCGTCCAGGCGGTGATGGCTGGCTGGCTGAGCTCGTGCGAGCACGAGACCAACATCATGGACGGCAACTTCACCGAGACGGGCGTGGCGCTGGTGCGCATCACAACCGACGTGGCGGGTCGTTTGTCGCCCTGGGGCTCGTACTACAGCGAGGAGTTCGGCGCGGTGGGTGGGACGGACAACCCCGCCCTGCGCGTGGATTTCTGCAGCCATGCGGCGCCGACGGCGACGCCTTCGCCCACGCTTTCGCCGACACCTACGGCGACTGCGTCGCCGACGGCAATTCCTTCGCCGACGCCGACGCCCACGGCGTCGCCTTCGGCCACGCCCACGCCCACGGCATCACCGGCGGCGTCGTCGACGCCCACGCCAGCGCCGACAACGGCCTCGTTCAGCCACGGCGCGGGCTTCTACCTGCTGGCGTGGCAGGGGCCGGCGCTCGCTTCTGCCGACCAGGTGGTCGCCTACCTGAACGCCGACGGACTGGCGGGCGTCTGGCAGAGCCTGTACGAGCCGGTGGACGGCACGACGCCGCTCGAGTGGCAGTACCTCTTCCCGCAGGGCCTCAGCCGCACGGTGAGCGGCGTGCGGCCGGGACAGGTGGTGGCGCTGTATCTCGCTGGCGACGGCACGCTGGGCTGGGCGCCGGTGAGCGGCGGGCAATGAGCGAAGAGGCCCGTGCTGCTGAGACGGCCATAGCATCGGCGAGGCCCGGTTGGTGCCATGGCTGCGGGGCGCGGCTGCCCGAGCTGGATCTGGCCGACGTGCCCGTGGGGGAGCTGGCGGAGGCGCTCCGGCCGGTGCTGCTGGTGCACGGCAGCTGCCGGAGGCGCTGGTACTGCTTGCGGCCGCGAGCCGAGGACGGCGCGCACGGCCTGCGCGCGTGGCTGGAGTCCTACGATGAGGACGGCCTTGCTCATCGAACGCCGCGCTGCGTGAGCGCCAAGGCGTGGCCGGAGCTGCCCGAAGCTTTGGCATGGCCGCGCGTGGCGACCTGGGTCGCCAGGCTGGCGCTCGCGGATGCGTCGGGGAACCTGGAGCTGGGAGTGCGGTTCGCGCGGCGCTTCTGCCGGGAGGAGCTAGTCGGAGCATCGTCGGAGGCCGAGCGGTGGCTGAGCGGGGCCTTGCTCAACGAGTGGCTGGTGCGGGCACTGATGGGGGAAGAGTGGGCGAAGCGGTAACCCGACAAGAAGGACGAGATGCCCAGGGAGGCCGCGGCACTGCGCCGTCGCTGATCGTGCGACTGCCGCTGCTCCTGGATGGGCGGCTGCGGGCCACGCTGTCGCCCAACCGCAGCCACCGCGATTGGCGGCCGGTCGAGCGGGCGCGCAAGCGGGTGCGGGCGGCGGCGCGGGAGGCCGCGTGGGCGGCGCTCGTGGAGGAGTGGCCGGAGCTGCTGCGGGCAGTGGGCGACGGCGCCGTGCGGCGGGCGGTGCCGTCGGTTCGGGCCGCCTACCCAGGCGCACCGCGCACCGACCGGGACAACTTGGAGGGCGGGGTACTCAAGCCGGTGCGCGATGGCATCGCGGACATCCTGTTCGCCCCGGTGGCGGCGGCCAGCCGGGACCGGTCGATCGAATACGGCCAGCACGAGCTGCGGGACGTGCGCCGGGTGACGGAACGACGCTTCGAGGTGGACGTGCGGCTGGATCTGGTCCCGAGCGGCCCGGCCCCGCTCCGCTGGAGCGCAGGTAAGACCGGCACTTGTACCGGCGCGGCGCGTAGAACAGGCGGTCCGTTCCCTGATGTGGAAACCGCTTCTATGCTAGATGTGATGATGAGGGGCGTGCGGCGACCATGATTGCCGCCTACACGACCGAGCTTGGGGCGGCCTACTGCGCAGACAGCATGGTCTGGCTGCCGACGCTCGAGGACGGCTCCGTGTCTCTTGGCATCACCTCTCCGCCGTTTGCCCTGCTCCGCCAGAAGGCGTACGGCAACAAGATCGAGGACGAGTACCTCGAGTGGCTCCTTGGATTCGTGCGCGAGCTGCGGACGAAGCTGCGCGACGACGGTTCGCTCGTCATTGATCTGGGCGGCGCCTACCGGCGTGGTAGCCCCACGCGAACGCTTGTGCAGTGGAAGTTCCTGATCCGGGCGGTCGAGGAACTCGGCTACTACTTAGCTCAGGAGATCTACTGGAACAATCCGGGCAAGCTCCCGACCCCGATCGAATGGGTGAACAAGCGCAAGCTTCGTCTCAAGGACCCGTTGAACACGGTCTGGTGGCTCTCCAAGACCGAGTGGCCGAAGGCGGACACCACGCGCGTGCTCCAGCCGTACAGCGAGCGCATGAAGAAGCTGCTGAAGGACCCGGCAGCCTACTTCACGCCGAAGGAGCGACCCAGCCAGCACCACGTGGACAACACCTTTCGTGACAATGGCGGGAGCCTACCGTCTCATCTGCTCACGATCCCGAACACCGAGAGCAATGGTGAGTATCTTCGTCGGTGCAAGCTCGCCAGCGTGACGCCGCACCCTGCGCGGTTTCCTGCTGGGCTCCCCTCGTTCTTCATCAAGCTCCTCACCGACCCGGGCGACCTGGTGGTCGATTTCTTCGCCGGGTCGAACACGACTGGAGAGGCGGCAGAGCGACTGGGGCGGCGGTGGATGGCCTGCGACTGCGACCGATCGTACGTCGCCACGAGTGCCTTCCGCTTCATCGAAGGTGATGAGGAGGCGCCGGGGGCCTACCGAGCGATCATGACCGGCGAGCCGGTGTCACTCGCCTCACGTCAGATGCGTCTGGCTGTCGGATAGCGCCGCGCGCCCCTCGGACCACACGAGCAACCCGTGCTGCTGAATGAACAGCAGCGGTATTTTCGGGTTGTTGATGTGGTTGCGTTCGAGGGTGTCGGTCGGATCTTGCTGCCGGAGTTGCCGCTCCCACTTCTGGAACAACGGCTCGAGCGCTGCGGGCGTGATCTCGTAGATCAGCTCGGGTGTGCTCTGTGCGAAGACAGCGATGATCCACAAGTAGGCTCGCCGATAGCGCTCGATATTCGCGTAGGTCAGGGTGTGCTCGGTTGTGACACCCAGACTGTGTTTCGGAATGCCATCCGAGCTGATGCGCGATACTGTCTTGAGCTCGTACTGCCGCCCGTCTTCGTCAGCGGCGTCGTTGCCCTCGCGGCGGAGTTTCC
>JAJYLG010000087.1 GCA_021787985.1 Chloroflexota bacterium | reverse complement strand
GTGTCGAAGCTGCCGTTCGGATACGGCAACTGCTGGACGTCGGCCCGTTCCAGGCGCACCGGGACCGGCGCTGCGACTGCTCGTCGTGCCGCGCGCTCGAGCATCGCCGGCGCGACATCGGTCGCCACCAGCCGGACGCCCGCGTGATACAGGTCCAGGTTCCGCCCCGTCCCCACGCCGACTTCCAGCGTGTCTCCGACCGCACGCCCGACGATCCGCCGCCGACGCGCGCGCGTCCCGCCACGCTCCATCGGCCCGTTGAGCAGGTCGTACACGGCCGCGATGCGATCGTAGCGGCGGGTCACGGACACCTGTGCAGCGCTGGCGACCACGCCGTCTGCGGGCCGCCCGGCCGGGCCGCCGGGGGGAAGACCCATGTTCGCGAACGGGGTGTCAGCGTCCACCGGTACTCCGCCGGCGACGGACCTTGAACAGGTCGGCGGTGTACGGCTGGCCCAGCCCGAGACGTGCATAGAGCGGGCAGTAGCCGAGCACCGCGGTGATCATGAAGTCGACCCCGCCGAGGCCGATCGCGAGCCATGCCCACGCGAACCACCCGGCGCCGGTGAGCCAGCCGACGATACCCGCGATCACCGCTCCGCCCGCGAGGACGCCGCGGACGATTCGCTCGCCCGTGCCCAGGCCACCCCGCCGTACCGGCGTCCTGACTGTCATCGTTGATCCTCCGTCCGCACCATCCTCTAACGGATGGCGAACCAACCGAGCGCGATCGCGACCAGGAGCAGCACCATGGGCGCGCAGCACACCGCCATCCAGATGAGGGAGTGGGCGTCGCCGTGGTCGGCCGGCTGAGCCGCGACTGCGGGAGCCCGCTGTTCGTCTGAGCGTGTCGCCTCGGGTTTCTGGTGCATGTGGTCCTCCGTGACCACGCGGCTGCGCGGTCCGTGCTCGCGCCTCGACAATGCACGGCCGACCTGAGAGCCGCCCGAGTCAGCGCTGTTGGACGGGTGAGAAGACCGGGGCTCGTCGGCCACGTCGCTGCGCCGGGGACGTGGTCGCGTCCGGGGCCGGACATCCGGACTCACGTCCCTGCTCCGCACTCTCGGGGTCGCAGCCGAGCATGCGGAGGATCGTCTCGTGAGGCAGAGCCGCCCGCCGCCCGACGAGCCTGCCCACCCGTCGAGGCTCGCCGCGCGTCTGTGCGAGCTTGATGCGATCGAGCCCGGGCCAGAGCAGGAGCGCGCGTTGTCGGGGATCGTCGGCGGGCCGCCGGGGTCCGTCTCCGGCTGGCACGTGCCGCGTCTGCATCGGGGTGCCTCCGCGCCATGGTTCGATTACCTCGCTCCGAACCCCGGGTTCCGCCTGAACGGTGAGCACGGGCCGTCGTACCACCCGCGGCTGAGTGGAACGTGAGCCCGGCATGAGGCACCGCGGAGACATTCGGACATCCGGCCGAGTTGCGCGGTGACAGGAGCGGTCGGGGCGTGGGGGAGCCTGGCGCCTATGCCGTCGCCCGGGACATGAGACTCCGCCGCCATGAGTACTTGCGTGGTTCCGCCCGCAGCCGAAGAAGGAACTGCCGGACGGCGATGTAGGTGCCAAAGGCGGCCACGAAGATCAGCCCGGGGCCGGTGGGGGCATGGTCGAGCACCAGCAGCGCGCTCGCGATACCAATCAGGAGGCCCGTGGCGGATTCGAGGAGTTGGGTCGGAATGCGACGGGCACCGACCCGACGATCCGACGACCACACGCCCCAGCGGGAGCGGGTGCAGCGCCCCGCGCAGCAACCGGTGAAGAAGCACCCGAGACGCCCGATCGCGACGCCGAAGAACAGGCCGGGCGCACTCGCGTCGAGAAACACGCCCATCGGAAGGTTGAACGCGAGCAGGCCAGCGACCGTGGTGATGAGCGCGACGGCAAGGAACCCATCGACGGCCCAGCCGCCGATCCACTGGCGCCATGGGCCGGGGTGCAGGACCGCGTACCACGCCTTCGCCCCGATCAGGCCCGCACCAACCGCGATCAGGGACACTGCCAGGGAGCGGCCGACCGGCTCGCGTTCGTGCGCGAGGATCGCCATGAGCACGCCCAGCGCCACCAGAGCGCCCAGAGCGCTCAGGGCCGGCCAGATCCCCGGGATGACCGCCGGAATCCTGGCCAGCGGAGCCGCCATCGCCCATCGCGTCCTGAGTGTCGCGGCTTGGCCCGCGGACAGCCTCCAGCGGCGCCACGACCACGCGGCTGGATGAAGCGGCAGGGAGCTCGGACGCTTCCAGCGAGACGATGGCCGAGCGCCGCCGGGGACAGCCTCGCGACGGATCAGTTCGCCGCTCACCGTCCACTCACCCGGCTGCAGCCCGTATACCCAGCTCGTGATCGACAGTGGGCCGGTGCCGGGGACGATGCCGTCAACCGTTTCCTCGTGGGTGAACGTGTCCTGCGCCTTGGGCATGCCCCGAATCCCGGCACGGCGGCCCGTCAACCGGATGGTCGCCGAGTACGGGTCGCTCCCCTCTCCGGAGTCGAAGCAGAGGGTCACGACGAGCGCCTCCGGCTCGACGGATTCCGGCGTCTCCGCCCGCGCGCCCGTCGACTGTACGGCCGCGGCGCCAACCGCGGCCACCGCACCGGACACCGCGCCCCCGATCGCCCGTGTCCGGACCTTCGTGCCCCGCGTTGCTGCCCCCGCCCTTCTGCGCGTCACCGCAACTCACCGGTCCTTTCTGGCTCGGCGTGTGTCCCAGCGAGGGACAACCCAATGAGGTAGCACTACATGCTCGTAGTACGCAGGCTCCGTAGTATGCAACTCTTGGCCCCATCGCACCGCGGTGGGCATCCCGGAGTTGTGCACATGCCTTTGCAGACGAGACCCTGATCACATCACGCTGCCCTGAGTGTCACCTGAGCGCCGGGTGAGGGAGGGCAGAGATGTCCCTTGACATCCCGAGGACGGAGGGGCAGTCAGAAACTCAACTGGTCGCTCAGTCGGCCGGTGGTCCGTGTTTCACGGGCACGGACGCCCGGGCCGGGCTCGCCCCGGATACGCTGCGGCTATCCTTGAACGGGGAGATCGACGATCGCCGCCGAGCAGCAGGATCAGCATCACGGCCAGGGCGACGCCGATCATGCTCAGGGCCGGCCGGGTGCGATCACCTGAGTGGTTGCGGATCCTTTGGAACGTCTCGGGGCCCGGCGGCTTGCCGGTCAGCCCACCACGGGCGCGGCCGTGCGATAGCCCTCGTGCTCGACGGCGGCGCGCAACTGAGCCGGAGTCGTGGACTGCGCGTCGTACCGGACATAGGCCGCCTCGGTGGCGGGATTCACCGCGACTTCCACCACGCCCGGCAGCCGGGCCAATCGACGCTCGAGCCGGCCGGCGTCGCCGGCGCAGCCGAGGTCGAGGATCGGGACCCGAACCCAACGCTCATCCATGCACATAGCCTGCTGCGCGCGACTGAGGGGTGCCTGAGGACCGACTGAGGAGGTCCGAAGAAGGCCCCGGGCCGCCGCCGGCGGCCCGGGGTCGCGAGTGCGACACCGACGAGCATCGCCGCAAGGCCCGCCAGCTGGGAGCCGCCGATGGCATCGCCCGTGACGAAGGCCGCCACCACGCCGGCGACCGGCACGAGATAGAGTGCCGACCCGAGGTGGGCCAGCGGTACGCGCTCGAGGAGACCGAACCAGACCACGTACGCGAGGCCCGTCCCCACCACGCCCAGCAACGCGAGCGCGAGGACGCCGGAGCCGCCGAGCCGAACCGTCAGCGGCTCCCCCACCAGCATGGCCGCCCCGAGCAGCACCGCGCCGCCCGCGAGGAACTGCCAGGTCGTCACGACGAGCAGGTCCACGCGACCCACGAGCCGCCGCATAAGGATCGTGCCGGCGGCCGGCGCGGCAGACGAGAGGAGCGCGAGCGAAAGGCCGCCCAGGCTCGAGCCGCTCGTCCGGCCACCCGCCGCCACCAGCAGCACACCCACGGCGCCGAGCGCGATCCCGGTCGCGCCGCGCCGTCCGACGCGCTCGCCGAAGATGACGGCGCCGGCCACACCCAGGAGGATCGGCTGGGTGTTCCCCACGACGGTCTCGGCGGCAACGCCGGCGCGGCCGGCCGCGAGGAACATCGCGCCCAGGGCGATGGCGCCGTTCAGCAGGGCGAGCAGCGCCGTGACGCGCCAACCGGCCCCGCCATGCAGCAGTCGGCGCGGGCCGCCGCGCATGACGACCGCCGCCCCCACGGTCGCCCCACCGAGCAGCGCGCGGACGCCGGCGAGGATGAGCGGCGAGCCCATGGGCGTCAGGGCCTGGAGCAGCACGAAGCAGATGCCCCAGGCGGCCGCCGCGGCCGCGGTCAGCGCGGTGTCGCGGGCAGTCATCGCGGGGACCGAGAACCCGGCCTATGCGTGGGCGACATCGGCAAGGGCGCCCGCCCGCCTGGCCCGTCGGAGCTGGCGCCCGATGAGCGCGATCCCCAGCCCGTTCATGGCCAGGCCGAGGAGCAGCAGCGGCGTGCGGTACGCGTCGAGAAAGACGGCGGCTGCGGAGAGCCCCACGAGCGGGAGCAGGTCGACCACGTGGTGGGCACAGCAGGCGAGCATGGCTGCGCCGCTCGTGCCGGTGCTGGCAGCCGTTACGACCGCGCCCGCGCGGTGGCGGCGATCGACGCGCCGCAGCTCGCTGAAGAGAGCGACCTGCGTGCCGAAACCCATGGCGATCAGGCCCGCGAACGGCGCGTCCGCCGTCAGCTGCTCGAGCGCGTGCGCCGGTCCCTGGGCGAGGCTGATGATGCCGAGATAGACGCCCAGCAGCGCGGCCCCCGCGACAACGCCGATCGGGACGCTGCGGCGCGGAACCGCTCGCCGCCACGCGAACGCCGCCGCCTGGCTCGTCACGAGGAGGCCCGGAGCGTCCAGCGGAGCGGTGGCACGGTGTTCGAGCCGATCGGCGGGAGCGAGAGCTCCACCCACGTGGCTCCGGCCAGGAACGGGCCGGAGGTGCCGTTGAACAGCAGCGATCCTTCCCGATGATGCCCGCCCGGGAGGGCGAACCACGGCTTGGCGTCGAGCCGGTCCCCGCGATCGTTGGTCAGCACGGCCCCCGCGAGGGTGACCCCGTCGAGGTCGATCTGATGATTGTCGAGCTTCACGTGGAAGCTGAGACCGGCCCCCGGGTCCTCCCACGTCGCGGTCACGGTCACCCCGCCCGCCTGGGCGGTCAGGGTTCTCGACGGAGACGCCGCCGTGCCCTGGTCCGGGCCGGCGCCGGACGCGCCGGAGGCGCAGGCGGCGCCAATCAGCACGGTGAGGCAGGCGAGCAAGACCACGGTCCGTCGCGTCATGGTGGCAAGCGTGCGGCGTGAGCCTGAGCCGAGGGTGAGCCGCGTCTGAGATGCCGGCGAGAGATGCGCGGCCGCGCCCAGAGCGGGCTGGCGGTGATCAGGCCCGCACGGTCACCTCGATCGAGGTACCCCCGTCTGGGAGGGCGCGCGCGCGGAAGTCGGCGCCCGCGAGGCGCGCACGCTCCTGCATCCCGACGAGTCCCAGCTTGCCCTGCGCGAGCAGCTCGGCGGCCGAGGGGATGGGCTCGAGCCCCCGGCCATTGTCACGCACCAGCAACCGCACGCGCTCGGCGGCGTAGGTGAGGCGGACCGCGATCTCGGTGGCGGCCGCGTGGCGCTCGGCGTTGTGAAGCGCCTCCTGGGCGATGCGCAGCAGCAGGAGTTCCGCGTACGGCCCCAGCCTGCGCTCCCGGCCGCGGCGGTCGAACGTCACCTCGATGCCGGAGCGTCGGCCAACCGCGGTCGCCTCCGATTGCAGCGCGGTGGCGAGACCCAGGTCGTCGAGCACCGAGGGGCGCAGGGCGCGGCTGATTCGACGCAGTTCGTCCGCGGTCGCCTCCGTGAGGTCTCTCGCCTCCGCGATCGCGTCTCGGCGCCACTCCTCGGTCGCGTCTTCCAGCTCGTCGAGCTTGCGCCACACCACCACGAGCGACTGGAGCGGACCGTCGTGGAGCTCGCGCCCGATGCGGCGCTGTTCCTCTTCGCGCGCGGCGAGGACCCGGCGCGTGTACTCTTCGAGATCCTGTTGGCGCTGGTGTTGGAGCGTCACGTCGTGGAGTATCACCTGCAGCTCGACCCGCCCGTCCGGGCGCACCTGCGGGCTGCACACGATGGGTTCCACCCAGGTCTGGCGGCCACCGGAGCCGCCCGGCAGGGCGACGACCGCCGGTGGCGCTCGCCGCTGCAACCGCTCCGTCAGATCGGACCCGGCCAGCGCGGCCAAGGGCGATCCCTTCAGATCCTCGAGCGGGCGGCGCAGCAGACCCGCGGCCGCCCTGTTCGCCTCGGCGATCAGGCCAGCGCCATCGACGAGCAGGACCGCCTCCGCGGCGTTGTCGAAGAGGCCGCGGAAGCGCACCTCGGACGCGCGCCGATCCGCTTCCCGTCGCTCCGCGTCCTCCCGAGCATGTCGTTCGTGGTCGACCCGCTGCCCTACGAAGACCGCGACCGCCACCACGATCGCGGTCTGCCAGATCTCGCCCAGGCGCTCGAGTCCGGTGTGCCACAGCAGGATGTTCGGCATCGTCAACGCGGCGCTCCAGAGCGCCGTGGACAGGGAGCCGCGCAGCCCGAAGTTGAGCGCGGCGTAGACCACCGGGACGAAGTACAGCGACGCCGGCAGCAGGTACAAGGCCCGGGGCTCCACGGTGTGCCCGATGGTCTCGAGGAAAGCATGGCCGCCGGCGATGCACAGCACGAGCGCCTGCACCGCCCAGAATTCGCGCCGCGACACGGGCGGGAACCAGGCATGCGACGGGTCACGGGATATTCGGGTCGCGTTGGCCAGCCGGCCGCGCGCGTCGGCGAGGGGAGCGCTCACGGTATGGGAGGCTCGCGCTCATAACTGACCCAACCGCGGGCGGCCGCCTGCACGATCGCCTCGCTGCGCGTCGAGACGCCCAGCTTCGTGAAGATCCGCGTGAACTCCGCCTCGACCGTGCGCGTGCTGACCGACAGGTGCACGGCGATGTCCGCGGTGCGGTTGCCTCGCGCGGCCTGGCGGAGCACCTCCAGTTCCCTGGGCGTCAAGCCCTCCCGCTGCTCGGTTCGCTGCGCCCGAGCGATCAGGTAGCGTGCGACAGTCGGGTGGAACACGAGCTCGCCCCGCGCGACGGCGGCGATGGCGGCCACCACCTCCCCGGCATGTGCCGTCTTCAGCAGGTATCCGCTCGCCCCGGCGTCAATCGCGGCCAGGACGTAGTCCTCGTCGTCGTAGGCACTGAGAATGAGGACGCGCGGGGCGCAAGGCTGGGCACGGATCTGGCGGGTCGCGGCGATGCCGTTGAGCACCGGCAGCGCCAGGTCGAGGAGCACGACGTCGGGCCGCAGGCGAGCGGCGAGCGACACCACCACCGCCCCGTCGGCCGCCTCGCCGACGACCGCGATGCCCGGGTCGCGTTCGAGGATCTCGCGCGTGCCCTCCCGGACCACCGCGTGGTCCTCGGCCAGCAGCACTCGGAGTGGACTCATGGCGGACGTGGCTCCTCGGCGCGCACTGTAGCACCCGATCACCGCGCAGCCGCCCTGCCTGCCCAATCTGCAGGATCACTGCGGGATTCCGCAGCAAGACTGCGGACTTGTCACTGGCAGTCGCAGGCACCGCGCGCGACGATCTCATCAGCCCACGCGTCCCGGGCTTCTTCACCACACAGCGGGGAGTGAGCATGGGCGACGCAGGTGCGACCGGCGAGCAGCAAATCGAGGGCGACAGCTTCGCCGAGCGAGTGGCGGAGCACGGGCGGCTGCGCGCGACGCTGGAGTCGTTCGCCTACGCGGGTCCGTACAGCGGTCTGTTCAAGAAGGCGGCCCCCTACTACGCCGAGTCCTACTGGTACTGCATGGGGGGCATCACCTTCTTGACCTTCGGCTATCTCACGATCAGCGGGATTCTCCTCGCCTGGCTCGGGCCCTTCTGGTGGCTCACCAACCCGGTGGGCCAGTTCCTCAAGGCGACCCACTACTGGTCTGCGCAGGCCTTCTTCTTCTTCCTGATCCTGCACCTGATCCGCGTGTGGGCCACCGGGTCGTACCGGGGACGCCGCTGGATCAACTGGGTCATCGGCGGCGTGACGCTGCTCCTCGCCCTGGGCGAGAACCTCTTCGGTCTGCTCGCCCGCGGCGACTGGGAGTCTCAGTTCGTCTCGATGCACTCGGACAACATGCTGTTCGTCCAGCCGTTCTTCTTCAACCTGTTCAAGCCGGGCGACTTCACCACCGACCTGACCATCCATGTGGCGGTCATCCCGGTGCTCATGATCGGGTTGATCCTGGCCCACCTGACGTTGGTGCGCCTGCAGGGCATCGCGCGACCGCTGTGAGCGCGTGCGATGAGCACCGGGACCAGACTGGCGAGCCTGGCAAGAGGAGACGCCGAACGGATGAACCCTGAGAGCGAGGAGGTCCCCACCATGCGGGATGCGCCGCCTGCGCACGCCGTACGGCACGCGTTCTGGAAGTACCCGCTGGTCGCGACGGTGATTCTCGGCGCCATCGCGGCCCTGGCGCTCTTCGTCGGCTCCCCCGACTGGCCGCGGGACACGATCGCCACCGTCGCCACCGGCGATCCCGGCGGCGCGGTCCTGGCCTTCACGCAGGAACTCGACGGGAGCGCGTCGTCCTGGGGCAACACCGGTGAGGTCGGGCAGGCGCCCGACCAGCTCTTCGTGCTGGGCCCTCTGCGCGCGTTCTCGCCCCTGCTGGGCGCTCCGGTCGCCACGGCCCTCGCTGGCTACGAGCAGGCCGGCGCGCAGCAGCAGCGGGCGTGGGCGAACGCCTACGAGCAGGCGCTCATGACGATCACGCCGTCAGGGCCGGGCGCGATGGGCGGCATGGCGACCACGGCCAGCCCCGAGTACCGGCGGCTCGGGACGCTGTCCGGCGACTTCGGCCCGGTGCCGGCACTGGTGCAGGGTTCGCTGCGCCTGGCGCAGGGGGGCTACCTCGAGATGTACCTGACCGGACTCGCGCCCGGCCACTCCCTCCACCTCGCCACCATCTGGCTCTACGACGAGCCGCAGATGCTCAACACCGCGATCTCGCAGGGCCTCACCGACGACCAGTGGGGCATGATCAAGGAACGCGGATTCGCGGTGGGCCCCTGGTACCTGCTGATCCCGGCGATCATCCACGTGACCCTGCCGGGTGGCGCGAACGGCCTGGGCTTCACCCTGTGGAACCTGGCCTTCGCCCTCGTGTTCGTGCTGGCGGTGCCGCTCCTCCCAGGAGTGCGGGACCTCCCCCGACACCTGCGCCTGTATCGACTCATGTATCGCTACCCCGTCGGCGCCCGCCACGGCCGCTTGGCACGCGACGCCGAGCGCGCGGCGCCCGGCTACGGAGAGGCGACACCCGAATGAGCACCCGGAACGGTCTCCACGAAATGGCCCTGTTCCTGGTCGCGGCGGCCGCCGGTATCTACGGGCTGGGCGAAGGCCTGGCCGGCTTCTTCGAACCCGGCCATGGGGACGTGGCGTGGCTCGCGGTCGCAGCAGTCGCCCTGGTGGTGCTCGCGCGCCAGATGGCCCGGGTGGAGGACCGCTGGCCCCGACGGACCACATCGCCCCGAACTCACGCCGCGAGCGGCCAGCCGGCGGACCCAACCGAGGGCGCTCCAACGGTCCGGCCCAACCGTCCCACCACCCATCACGTCAGCGGGTGATGCACATGCGCGCCCACGTCGACGCCTATTCGACCCTGTTCGCGATCCTGGCATTGGCCGGGGTGATCGCCCTGCTGCTGGTGACGGCCAACTCGATCCGGTAAGGTCCGGGCCGCTGGCCAACCAGCGGCCCGCTACCGGGTCATGCGCACCGGACGACCGCAGGCACATCCGCGGTCGAGTGACCACCGACGCGCGTCCGTATGAACACCGAGCCACGTCGGCGCTCACCGGCGCGCTTCCGACCCGCGCCGCCCCGGCGGCGGGTCAGCTGCCTTTCAGCGCCTTGAGCCGGGACTCGACCTCCATCTCGTCCGAGTCGCTGTCGAGCGAGGCGAACTGCTCCTCCACCGACGACGCGGCCACCTCGGCGCGGCCCCGCGCCATGGCCTCCTGGCGCCGGATCCGCTCCTCGAACCGGTTGAGCTCGCTGGTGGGATCCATCACCGACGCGTCGCGCAGCGTCTGCTGGACCTGCAGCTGCGCCTGCGCCACCTTGGCGCGGCTGACCAGCTCCTCGCGCTTCTGCACCAGCTCCTCGCGCTTCGCGCGCAGCTTCGTCAGGCCGTCCTTGAGCTTGTCGACCAGCTCCGTCTGCTGGGCGATCTGCGTCCCGAAGGTCTTGACC